>NZ_JBIRHU010000013.1:0-40841 GCF_044328675.1 Streptomyces sp. NPDC017890 | reverse complement strand
GTCTGCGGCTCCACCACCGTCCAGGGCGCCACATCCCCCACCGGCTCGAACCGGTACTCATCGACGACATCACCGGTATTACGCACCCTCAGGCGCACGGAGGTGCTGCTGCCGGGGTCGACGGTGGCGGACGCGGGCTCCAGGGAGGTCCATAGGGTCACGCGGAGACGCTACGTGTGTTCTGTCGCGTGGTCAGGAGCCGTGCGGGCAAACCCTGTTGCCCGGCACGCCCGCTCGTGCGGCGGTCGGGGCTACTCCACGTCGTCCGCGTGGTCCGTGGCCGCTCGCTGGGCGACGACGGACGGTGCGGTCTGCGCCCCCGCCGCGAAGGCCGCGCCGTCGGCCGCCGCCGTCCGCTCGGAATCCTGGCCCGGGTCGGTCACGGTGACTCCGGCGCCGTTGTTGTTGCCGGTCTCGCGGTTGCCCCGGAGGTTCTTGTCGACGTGGCCCAGCTCGTGGCCGATGAGGTCCTTCCGGCCGGCCGCCTGCGGCCCGAGGAAGACGTGGGTACCGACCGTCATGGCCTGCGCGCCCAGGGCCACGGTCGCGCGCTGGGCCGTCGGGTTGTCGTGGATGCGGGCGGGCGAGAGGTCGTTCTGGTAGAACGCCCCCGCCTCGGAGAGCAGCGATCCGGAGAGCGGACGGCTCGGAGTGGCCAGGGCCGCGTCCAGGAGCCGGCGCTGGCCCGCCGGGCTGCTGTCCTCGACGCCGCCGTGCCCGCAGCCGGCGCCGTGCACGTGCTCGTCCTGGTCGACGAGGCGGGAGACGACCCGGTTGCCGACGGAGCGCTGGAGTGCCAGGGCCGTCGCGGGGGTCATCGGTCCGCCTCTCGCGCCGAGGGGCGCGGTCACCGCCCGGCGCGGGGCCGGACCGGTCCTCGCGGCCTTCTCGCCGGCGGCTTCCTCGTACGCGCGCACCATGCTCCCCTCCACACCTGACGGTTGGCCACCCAGCCTTACCGGTGTGCCCCGTTCCCCGGCAGGTCCGCGGGGGCAGCAAGAGGGGCAGCGACGGCGGTGGTGACTCAGGCGGAGGAGAGCTGGTTGGTGATCTCCTTCTCCCAGGCGCCCTGCAGCTCGGGCTTGTTGAGCGACTCCTCCCACTCCTTCTGCGGCAGCTTGTGCTGGACCGGGCCGGCCTTGAGGACCACGAGCAGCGCACGTGCCGGTGTACGGATCTCGGCGGGCACGTTTCTGCCCACGGGGACGTCCGGTCCGGCCGCGAGCGCGTACAGCTTCTGCGCCATGTGGTGGCGCTGGCCCTGCTTGACGGATTTCGTCACCTTGAAGAACTCCTTCAACGCGTCGCGCCGTCCGACGCCTTCGGCCGAGGACGCCCCGGGCATCTCCGTCTCACCCTGGGCCAGCGTGGGCCGGGCCCACCTGTCGGGGTGCCGCGCCTCCTCGTACCGGTTGCTGCCCGCCCTGGACCCCTTGTAGACGGCGTTGCCGAGCAGGAGGGCCGCTGCCACGCCGGCCACGGCGGGCGCGGCCGGGCCGCTGACCGCTCCGGCGGCGCCCGCGATCGCCAGGCTGCCACCGGCGGTACGCACCGAGTTCCCTCCCAGGTTGGCGACGCGCTTGCCCAGTTTGGTGTGCTGCTTGTGCCGGGCGTACCGGCCCACTTCGGCGAGGTGGGCGTGCAGTTGCCCGGTGAAGCCGTTGACCTGCCGGACGTACTTCCTGAGGTCCTCGTCCCTCTTCACCGCGAAGTCGAGCAGGTGGCGCGGCGGCTGGGCCTTCACCCGGTCCAGCGCCTCCTGCGCCTGCCCCAGCCGGTCGAGTACGTCCTGGAGCCGCGCCGTGGTGTCCGGTGCCCCGCCGGGGGCCGCCTCGACGGTGCTCCTGAGTTCGCGGTCCTTGTTGTAGGTCTTCCAGATGGCGGCGGCATCACGGGTGGCGATCAGCGCGGAGAAGAACACGGTGGCGCCGCCGGTCATCTCCGCGAGAGCGGTCACCCCGCTCAGCTGGCCGGCGTTCCTCGCCGCGGCGTTCCCCACACTGCCGACGTCCCCGACGACCATGGCGGCGTTCTGCGCCGCGCCGAGGGGCTTGCCGTTCAGGTCCTTCCTCGGCTTGTGGGACTCCGGGCCCGTGCCCTTGCGGTCCTTGAACGCGGCGGCCAGCGCACGCAGGTCGTTGAAGAGTCCCAGGGAGTCGGTCGCGAGGTTGATTCCGGCACCGACCTGCCCCTGGACCGCGCTGGCCTCCACCTGGCCGGTGTTCCCCGTGGCCAGGCCCTGCGACCGGACGCCCCCCTCCACCGGGGCGTTGATGCGGGTGGCCATCGTGTCGGGCACGTCGAGGACCTTCTTGGACTTGTCGGCCTTGGAGGTACCGAGGATCTGTCTGAGCTTCTCGTTGGCCTCCTTCAGCTTGTCCCGGGCGGCGAACAGGCCCTGTGCCCCACTTCGCTGCCGGCCCTCCGCCGCGCCCACCGCTTCCGGCTGCCGGCTCTGCTCCGCCGCGCCCACCGCTTCCGGCTGCCGGCTCTGCTCCGCCGCGCCCACCGCTTCCGGCTGCCGGCTCTGCTCCGCCGCGGCCTCCCCTGCCTGCGGCCGGCGCTTCTCCGCCGCGTCGGCCGCCCGGTCCGCCCGTTGACGCCGCTCCGCCATCGCCTCGTCCGCCTGCGGCCGCTGTTCCTCCGCCGGAGCCGCTCCTTGCGACTGCCGGCGCTTCTCGGCCGCCGCGGCCGCCAGGTCCGCCCGCCGCCGCCGCTCCGCCGTCGCGGCGTCCTCCTCCAGGGCCGGGGCGGCGGACGCGCGCTGTATCACCGCGGCCACGGCTCTGTTCCCCGCCGTGGCCTGCAAGGAGGCCAGGGCGGACTGCGGCCTTTGAGGGAGGCGCCGAGCCGGATCGGCAGCGCGCCGAGCCTGATTCCCGTGCGGGCGGTCCAACATCGGTAGCTCCTCCTGTGGGGTCGGTCCGGTCCGCGGCCCTCATCGGGCGGCCGGCACCCCTGCCCGTCTCCCCGCCCGCATCGGCGCCGTCCCCGACCGGGCTCCGACCTGACGCCGCACCCCGTTGCGGCCGGACGGATCCGCGATCCGGACGTGGCCAGGAGATGGCCAGGAGATGGCATCCTGGCGAACTGACAGCCAACACTGGCTGTTGAACCAGAAACCGCAGCCGTCCACCAGAGAAGGACGAGGAGTCTGCCCCAACGGGCACGACCCGGGGCAGCGGGAATGCCCCCACTCCGGCACCCGGGGACGTTTCGATGACGGCAACGCGCGCGTGAGGCTGAGGGGCGTCCTGTCTCGTACCCCGAGGAGAGCAGAGCATGCCGTCCTACCTGTCGCCCGGCGTCTACGTCGAGGAGGTGGCCAGCGGCTCGCGCCCGATCGAGGGAGTGGGCACGTCGGTGGCAGCCTTCGTCGGGCTCGCGCCCACCGGCCCGCTGAACGAGCCCACGCTGGTGACCAACTGGACGCAGTACGTCGCGGCCTTCGGTGACTTCACCGGCGGGTACTACCTCGCGCACTCCGTCTACGGGTTCTTCAACAACGGCGGGTCCGCCGCCTACGTCGTCCGGGTCGGCGGCTCGGCCGAGGACGCGGCCGGCGACTCCCTGGACGCGGGCTCCGCTCCCGCCGCCGTGTCGGGCGCCGCCGCACCGGCCGCGCTGCCCGCCGCCGAGCCCAGGCAGCTCGGCACGTTCGCCGTGACGGCCACCGCCGCCGGCCAGAGCGGCCCACTGTCCGTCGAGGTCGCCGACCCCGAGGGCGAGGGCCCCGCCGAGCGCTTCAAGCTGATCGTCAAGGACGGCGACAAGCCGGTCGAGACGTTCGACGTGAGCGCCAAGAAGGGCAACCGCTCCTACGTCGTCACGCAGGTCAAGGAGCGTTCCAAGCTCATCACCGTGACGGAGGCCGCGCCGTCCGCGCAGCTGGCCCGCCCGGAGAACCAGACCCTGACGCTGCCCGCGCCGCCGGCCGCGGCCCCCGCCGTACCGGCCGGGCAGGACCGCAGCGCCGGGCACCCCGGACCGGCCCAGTACCTCGGTGACTCCGCGGACCGCACCGGCTTCGGCGGCCTGGAGGCCATCGACGAGATCTCCATGGTCGCGGTTCCCGACCTGATGGCCGCCTACCAGCGCGGCGCGATCGACATGGAGGCCGTCAAGGCCGTCCAGCTCGGTCTCATCGCCCACTGCGAGCTGATGGGCGACCGCGTCGCCATCATCGACCCGCCGCCCAGCCAGAACGCCCGTCAGATCCGCGTCTGGCGCCAGGAGACGGCCGGTTACGACTCCAAGTACGCGGCCATGTACTACCCCTGGATCAAGTCCTTCGACCCGGCCAGCGGCCAGTCCCGGCTGGTCCCGCCGAGCGGTCACATCGCCGGCATCTGGGCCCGCAACGACTCCGAGCGCGGCGTGCACAAGGCCCCCGCCAACGAGGTCGTCCGCGGCGCCGTCGACCTCGAACTCCAGATCACCCGCGGCGAGCAGGACCTGCTCAACCCGATCGGCGTGAACTGCATCCGCTCCTTCCCCGGCCGCGGCATCCGCGTCTGGGGCGCCCGCACCCTCTCCTCCGACCCGGCCTGGCGCTACCTGAACATCCGCCGGTACTTCAACTACCTGGAGGAGTCGATCCTGCTCGGCACCCAGTGGGTGGTGTTCGAGCCGAACGACCACAACCTCTGGGCGCGTATCCGGCGCAACGTCTCCGCGTTCCTGGTCAACGAGTGGCGCAGCGGTGCCCTGTTCGGCTCCCGGCCCGAGGAGGCGTACTACGTCAAGTGCGACGAGGAGACCAACCCGCCGGAGTCGGTGGACGTCGGCCGCGTGGTCTGCGAGATCGGTATCTCCCCGGTCAAGCCCGCCGAGTTCGTGATCTTCCGGCTGGCCCAGTTCTCCAGCGGCAGCGGGGAGCTGGAGGAGTAGGCCGTCCGCCTGCGTCGTGGCCCCGGTACGTCACCTCGTACGCCATCGTCAAGAAGCATAGAAGGACAGAGAACACGTGAATCCCGCCCAGGGTGACTCCCTTACTTCACATAATTTCGGCCTCCAGATCGACGGTGTGATGGTCGAGTACCTCTCCGAGGTCAACGGCATCTCCATCGAGCAGGACGTCATCAAGACCTACCAGAACACGCCGCAGGGCAGCCTGGAGGTCGCCCTTCTGCCGGGTACGACGAAGGACGGCCAGTGCACCGTCGTGCGCGGCATGACCCAGTCCCCGGCGTTCACGTCGTGGATCAACGACTCGATCGCCGGTCAGATGAGCACGGCGCGTAAGAACGCCTCCATCATCATGATGGATTACCAGAGCAACCCGGTGAAGCGTTACAACATGCGCAACGCCTGGTGCAGCAAGATCGACGCCAGTGCGCTGAAGGCCGGCGAGGCCTCGCAGCTCACCGAGACCGTGACCATCGTCTTCGAAGAGCTGGTCATCGAGTAATGCGTCGTTCGGCTGCCGGGGCGTCAGCCCCGGCCCCCCAGAACGCGGCGGCGGGAGCGGACTTCCCCCGTTCGGCTCCCGCCGCCGCTCCGGCGGAGACACCGGCCGGTCCTCCGGCCGGCCCGCCCGTCGACGTGGCCCCGCGGCAGCAGTTGCGGACCGAGTTCCCCTTCGAGCTGCCGCGCGGGTACGTCGACGACTCGGGCACGGTCCACCGGGACGGTGTGATGCGCCTGTCGACGGCACGGGACGAGCTGATCCCGCTGCGCGACGTGCGGGTGCAGGAGAACCCGGCGTACCTGTCGGTGGTGCTGCTCGGCCGGGTCATCACCCGGCTGGGCACGCTGGCGATGGTGCACGACGGGATCGTGGAGAACATGTTCGCCTCCGACCTGGCGTTCCTCCAGGACTTCTACCGCCAGATCAACGCGGAGGGCCACACCCGCGCGGCCGTGCAGTGCCCGCACTGCACGGAGCCTTTCGAGGTGGAACTCGGCGGGAGCCGCCTGGGGGAATCGTGACGTACGCGACCGACCGGCTGCACGAGGAGATCGCGTACGTCGCCTACCACTTCCACTGGAGCCTGGAGGCGATCCTGGACCTGGAACACCAGGACCGCCGCCGGTACACGGACCAGATCGCGTCGCTCGTGACGCGTGGCACGGCGGAGGGCTGATCGGTGGGATTCCTGGACCGGCTGCGGGGACGCCGTGACGGCATCGGCGAAGGGCAGGGCACGCCCCCTGCCGAGGCCGCGGGCCCGGACGGGGCCGGGAGTACGGCACGTACGCCCGACCCCGCGTCGCCCGTGGCCGTCGCCGCCTGGACGGGCCTGCCGCCGATCCAGCGGGCGACGGGCGCGTCACCCGCGGGCGTCGCCGACGCCGGGTTCGGCGGGCGGCTGCCCACGTGGCAGAACCCGTCGTTCACGGGGACCCCGTCCCCCGGGGTGCTGAACCCGGCGGCGGGCGACAGCATGCTGTCGGGCGCCCTGGGCACGCCGGCCCGCCCGGCGGGTCCCGAACGTCCCGCGCAGCCGCTGCCGTCGGTGTCCCCGCCCGGCGCGCCCGCGGTACAGCGGATGCCGGTCGCACCGCTGCGGGCGATATCCGGGACGACCTCGTCGCCCACGCCCGCGCCCACGGCTTCCGCACCGGGTACGCGGACGGGCCCGGCCACCGCACCCGCACCGGCGACCGCCGTCGCGGCGACGCCGGTGCAGCGGTCGCACTCCGCCGGGCCGGCGTCGTCGGTGGCTTCGGCGTCATCGGCGGCTTCGGCGGGCGCACCGGCGCCCAGGGCGCCCCGCGGCGTCCGCGTGACGCCGGTACCGCCCGCCCCGCCCCGTCCCCGGAACCCTCTGACCAAGGCCCCGTCCGGGCCGTCGGCCGTGCAGCGCCGGGCCCTGCCCGCGACCCGCCGGACGTCGGACGCCGGGCCCTCCCCCTCGGCAGCGTCGTCGTCGGACGGCGACCGCGGGGACCCCGGCTCGGCACACCCCCGGGGCACCTCCCCGAGCCGCCCGTCCGGCGACGGGACAGCCGCGCCGACGGCAACCGACGCCCCGGCGGCGCCCTCATCGGGCCGCGACGCCTCGGCCGGCCTTCCGGTACAGCGAGCGGTGCACGGCCCCGGTGCCGCACCCGCCGCCGGTGCCCGGGGCGGCTCCCCCGCACCGGCCGCTTCCGGCGACGGCGCTTCGACCGGTACGCCGGCCCAGCGAGCGGTGCCGCGACCCGGCACCCGGACCTCACCCACCCCGGGCGACACCCCGGCACCCAGCACACCCGTACAACGCGCCGTACCGCGGACCGGCAAGCCGACGGCTCCCGCGGCAGGCAGCGACGCGACCCCCGCTGCTCCGGCCCAGCGTGCCGTACCGCGGTCGGGCACGACGCCGACCACCCGCACCGGTCCCTCCCACGGGGCCGCTCCCACCGGCGAGCGCCGGGCCACCCCGCCGGAGGCCACGGCACCCGGCGCCCCCGTGCAGCGGGCGGCGCCGCGACACCCCGGCCCGGATACCGCCACCCGCGCCAACCCCGCGCCCGCCGCCACCCGCGCCAACCCCGGGCCCACCGCCTCCCGGTCCGGCAACCGGGCGGCGTCCGCACCCGGGAACGACACGACGACCGGCACGCCCGTGCAACGCGCCGTGCCGCAGCCCGGCCCCGCACAGGGCGGCGCGGCGGGCGACCTTCCGGTACAGCGGACGGCGTCCCAGCCCTCCACCGGCGCCACCTCCGCACCCGCACCCGCACCCGCCCCCGCGCCCAAGGCCGGTCCCACCACCGGCCGGACGGCCACCCCGGCCACCCCGGCCACCCCGGCCGACAGCGGCACGACCGGCCTCCCGGTGCATCGGGCGGCGTCCCGGACCGACGGCGGCACCCCGCGCACCGGCAGCGCGGCGACACCCTCAGCGTCACCGTCATCCTCGTCAAAAGCCACCCCGGTCGGCGACAGCGCGGCCGGCGCACCCGTCCAACGGTCCGTGCCCCCGCGCGACCAGCCCGCCGCCCCCGCCGTGCGAGCGGCGTCCGCGCCCGACGGCGGCGCGTCGACCGGCGCCCCGGTGCAGCGGGCGGCCGCCCGCACCGACCGCGCCACCGCGGCCCCCGGCACACGCGACGACAGCCGCGGCGACGCCCCCCGGACCGGTACGGCACCCGGAACCCCGCCGGTACAACGCGCCGTGGCAGGGACCACACCCGCGCGGGGATCCGGCAGCGGCGGCGGCGAAGGACGGCCCACCGCGTCCCGGCCGGCCGGCACCGACCTGCCGTCAGGCGGCCACACGGGGCAGGGACATCACCCGGGCGCCCGCGGAACCACTCCGTCCGGCGGCACCATCGGGACGGCCGGAGTACAGAGGTCCGCGACGCCTCCCGCGTCGGCGAACCGTCCCACCGCGGCCACCGGCCGTCCCGTCGCCCCGACCGGCACGCAGCCCTCGGACCGAAGCGGCACACAGCCCTCGGACCGAAGCGGCACACAGCCCTCGGACCGAAGCGGCACGCAGCCCTCGGACCGAAGCGGCGCGCAGCCGCCGGTCCAGCGGCAGGCGGCAGCCCCCGGCCTGCCGAAGTCACCGCAGCCCGCGCCGGCCCGCCCCGCCCCCAACGCTCCCGACCCGGGGATACCCGGCACGGCACCGCGGTCACCCGGCGGCCCCGTCGGCCCCGCCGCCGTCACCTCTCGCACGGCGCCGCCCCCGGTGCAGCGCGCCACGGACCGGCCGGCGCCAGCGCCGAACACACCCGACGCCGGGCCGACGCCCGCCGCTCACCGCGACACCCAGGTCGCCCCCGCCCCGTCCGCCCCGCCAGTCCTGCCCGTCACTTCCGCACCGCCCCTCGTCCAACGGTCCCTCCCGGGGCCCACCGAGTCGGCCGGACCGGTCGGACCGGCCGCCGTACCCCTCACCGAGAAGGCGGCCACCCCCGCCCCGGCACGCCCGGTGCAGCGCAGCGCCACGGCGCCCCGACCCGGCCTCGGCGCCCCCACCTCCAGGCCGGTCACCGCCGTACGCCCGGACACGGGCCCTCCGGCCACCCCGCAGGCATCCCCCGCCCCCGCCCCGGCACCGGCCGCCCCGGCCCCTCGCCGTTCCCCGCTCGGCGCTCCCCTCCCCAAGGCACCGGCCGGCACCGCGCCGCTGACAGCCCGCTCCCCGGCCCCGGCCTCCAACGCCCCCCGCACCGAGGGACGCACGCCCCCGCCGGTCCAGAGGGCCACCGCCGCGACCGCCCCCTCGGCGCCGCCCCCCGTGCCCACACCGCTCTCCCCCGCCACGGCCTCGACACCCCCGGCGTTCCCCGGAGCGGCCGCTGTCGCGCCGCCCCTCGCGCCGCCCTCCCCCACCCCCGCTGGCCCCACCCCCGCGCCCCCCGCACTCCCCGCACCCCCGGTGCAGCGCGCCCACGCCACCCAGCCCACGTCCGCCAGGGCCGCCGTACCCCTGCGCCGGCCCACGCCTCCCGGCGCCACCGCCACCCGGACCGCGCTCCCCGTGGCTCCCCTCACTCCGCCCCGGCCGGCGACGCCCGTCCCACTCCCCGCCGCCGGCGCACCGGCGGCGGCGCCCGCGCAGGCCGCGTCGGAGCTCCCCGTACAGCGCGTGTTCGGCCGCGGCCGCACCACCGGCGCCCTCGCCGCGGCGGCGGCGTCCACCGTGGCCGCGAGCCTCGGCCGCTTCCGGCACTCGGCGTCCTCGCAGCACACGCCGCCCGCCGACCCGCCGTCCGGCCCCCCGGCCGACCCGCCGCCCGCGTACAGCGCGTCCCCGCCCGGCGGCCCGCCCCCGCACACGGCCGTCGCCGCCTCCTCGGGCGCGGCACCGGCCGACCCGCCGCCCGCGTACACGGCGGTCCCGGACGGCGGGTTCGACCCGCGCGAACTGACCGACTTCCAGCTCGACGAGCTGGTGCACCGGATCATCGGCCGCGTCACCCGCCTCGTCCGCACCGAACTGCGGATGGACCGCGAACGGATCGGCAGACTCCGCGATCCCCGCTGACCGGTCCCCTCCCGACCGGCGACCCCCCGACCGGCCCCCGCCGCCGACGCCGACGCCAGCCGAGCCGCCACGGCACCCGACAGAAAGGCCCACCCCCGATGCCCCGCCAGGATCCGGGCTCCACGATCTGGTTCACCCTCACCATCGACGGCGAGAGCCTCGGCTACTGGAACGGGTGCGACGGCCTGTCGACCCAGGTGGAGATCGAGCAGCGCCAGGAGGGCGGCAACAACGGGTTCGTGTGGCAGCTGCCCACCCGGGTCTCCTTCTCCAACATCCGGCTGACCCGCCCCCTCACCCCGGAGACGGCGAAGGTCGCCAAGTGGATCTCCTCCATCCAGACCGGGATCAACCGGCCCACCGCGCAGATCTCGGCGTTGCGCGCGGACGGGTCGCTGGTCGCCCGCTGGGGGCTGATCGACGTACTGCCCGTCAGCTGGCAAGGGCCCAGCCTCGACCCCAACAGCCCGGCCGTGGCCACGGAGGTCCTGGAGATCGCCCACCACGGGTTCACGGACTGACGGCGCCACAGAGCAGAGAGGAAGACCCATGGCCAAAGGCAGCAAGGGCGCCGGCAAGAGCCTCGTACGCGCCAACCTCGCGATCCACGAGCCCCCCACCGGCACGACCACCACACCCGGTGCGCTGAAAGGGAGGTTCGCCTTCGAGTTCAACCCGGCCCAGCTGGCCCTCACCCAGCGGACCCAGTGGAAGGCGACGCCGACGGCGGCCGTGCGCAAGGCGGCGAAGCCGCAGTTCATGGGCGCCGAGCCGCGGGAGATGACCCTGGAGATCTTCCTGGACTCGTCCATGAAGCCCACCGGCAACACGGTGCTGAAGAAGGTCGAGTCCCTGCTGGCCTGCTGCGAGGTGACCACCCAGAGCCTTGGCAACAAGCAGCCGTCGCCGCCCTGGGTGGTCTTCGAATGGGGGTCGTTCTCCACGGCCCGGTTCACCGCCTACGTGGCGTCCGTCGAGGCGTCGTACACGCTCTTCAGCACCACCGGCGTCCCCATCCGCGCCACCTGCCAGGTGCATCTGGTCGAGATCCCCGGCCCGACCCGCGGGCAGAACCCGACCTCCGGCGCGCTCACCGCGCAGCGCGTGCACCGGGTCGTCGCCGGCGACTCGCTCCAGTCGCTGGCCTGGCGCGAGTACGGCAGCGCCAACTCCTGGCGGGCGATCGCCGAGGCCAACGGCATCGACGACCCCTCCCGCCTGACGACCGGCACCGAACTCATCCTGCCGGCCGCCGAGGAGGTGCCTCACTGATGGTGCGTCCCGCGTTCTCCAGCATCGTCGAGGTGCGGATCGGCTCCGCGAAGCTGCCCGACGACATCGCACCGATGCTCGTCGAGGGCTGGGTCGACCAGGGCGTCGGCGTGCCCGCGGCCTTCCGGCTCACCTTCCGCGACCCCTACCACCTGGTCCTCGACAAGCTGGCGGTGAAGTTCGGCACCAGGGTGGTCATCACGCCGGTCGCCGACGGCCAGGGCGTCGGCAAGCCGCTGCTGACCGGCGAGGTCACCGCTATGGAGGCCGACTACGACGGCGCCGGCAGCTTCACCGTGATCCGCGGCTACGACTTCGGGCACCGCATGATGCGCCAGCGCCGCGTGGCCGCGTACCGCAACCAGAAGGCCTCCGACATCGCCCGCAAACTCGCCGCGATGGACGGCGTGTCCATCGGCAGGATCCAGCCGACGAAGGGCATGTACGGGTTCATCAGCCAGTCCAACGTCACCGACTGGGACTTCCTCTCACGGCTCGCCGACGAGAACAACGTCGTGATGTACGTGGACGCCAAGGGGAAGTTCCGGTTCGTCACGGCGAACCCGTCCTCCGGCGCGCCCTCCCCGAACACCAAGGGTGACCAGAGCGCCTTCGTGCTCCAGGCCGGCCACGACATCCTGCGGCTGCGCGCCGCGGTCACCGCCGCCGACCAGGTCGGCAAGGTCGAGTCGCGCGGCTGGAACGTCACCACCAAGAAGAAGATCACCGAGATAGCGCCCGCCACGACCGACCCGGGCATCACCATCGGCTCCACGCCCGGGGAGGCCGCCGGCAAGTTCAAGGCCGCCAAGCTCGTCGAGACCGCCAACCCCTACGACAAGCAGGACGAGGTCCGGCACGCCGCGAAGGCCCTCGCCGCCGACGTCACGTCCTCCTTCGCCGAGCTGGAGGTCGCCGTCTACGGCAGCCCCGACCTGCGGCCCGGCGTGCCGGTCGCGCTCAGCGACGTCGGCAAGCCCTTCGAGGGCAAGTACACCGTCACCTCGGTACGCCACCACTTCGGCGACGGCAAGGCCTACGAGTCCTGGATCAACGTCAGCGGACGCCAGTGGCGTTCCCTGTACGGCCTGGCCTCGGGCGGCAGCGGCGGCGCCGACCCCGCGAGCGCCGCCCGGCTGCCCAGCGTCGCCAACGCCATCGTCACCGACGTGCAGGACCCCCTCAAGCAGGGCAGGGTCAAGCTGCAGTTCCCGTGGCTGGACGACACCTACGTCAGCGACTGGGCGCGCAGCGTGCAGATGGGCGGCACGGGCGGCGGCGGCGTCTTCCCCATGGACGTCGGCGACGAGGTGCTGGTCGCCTTCGACCGGGGCGCCCTCGACCACCCGTTCGTGATCGGCGGGCTCTACAACGGCCGGGACCTGCCGACCAAGGTGAACGACGTGCCCCTGCACGACGGCCTGAAGAAGCAGGCCACCCGGCACACCCTGTCCGACCGTCAGGGCAACCGCGTCGACCTGCTCAGCCAGCGGACCGGCGGGCGCAAGCAGGGCGTGAGGATCGCCAGCGGCAACGACAAGCTGACCATCAACCTCGACCGCACCAAGACCGAGATCACCGTCGACAGCAAGGGATCCGTCAGCATCACCGGCAGCCGCTCGGTGTCGGTGGAGGCGGGCACGGACCTCACCCTGGAAGGACGCCGGTCGGTGACGGTGAAGAGCGGCGGGCCGCTCCTCCTCCAGGGGCGGGGCCTGGTCAACCTCAAGTCGATGGCCGGCACGGTCAACGTGAGTGCGACGGGGGCCCTGCTGATGTCGGCGGCCGGCGCCGCCTCGATCACCGCCACCGGGATGGTGACGGTCACCTCCGTGGCCAACGTGAACATCAAGGCCATCAAGGTCGACCTCATGGGTGCCGTCTTCGTCAACACCATCAAGTACCCCCTCCCGGCATGACCGGCATGACCGGCACGACAGGCACGACCGGCACAACCCGCACGACAGGCACGACCCGCACGACCCGCACGACCCGCACGACCCGCACGACCCGACAACCGCACCGGCGCGCCGGGTCCGCGGCAAGCACAGGAAGAAGAAGGCAGGTGGCTCCCTGATGGCCGAACAGTTCGTCGGCTCCGGCTGGGCGTTCCCCATGCGCATCGGGCCCACCGGCGGGATCGCCCTCGTCAGCGGCGAGCAGGAGGTGGAGGAGGCCATGCGGCTCATCCTCGCCACCGCCCCCGGCGAGCGGCCGATGCGGCCCGAGTTCGGCTGCGCCATCCACGACCTGGTCTTCGCCCCGGTCAACGAGCAGACCGCCGGCCGCATCCAGCACGAGGTGCACGTCAGCCTGGACCGCTGGGAACCGCGCATCGAGGTCCACGACGTCGAGGTCTCCACCGGCGAGGGCCAGAACGTCCTCTACATCGACGTCCGCTACTCGATCCGCGGCACCAACAACCCGCGCAGCCTCGTCTTCCCGTTCTACGTCATTCCGTCCCACGACGAGCCGGACCTCCCCGGCGCTCCCGCCGGCCTCCCGGGCTCTCCCGAAAGCGACCGCTGATGCCCCTGCCCTCCCCCAACCTCGACGACCGGCGTTTCCAGCAGTTCGTCGACGACGCCAAGCGTTACATCCAGCAGCGCGCCCCGGAGTGGACCGACCACAACGTCTCCGACCCCGGCGTCACGCTCGTCGAGACGCTCGCCCACATGGCCGACCAGATCGTCTACCGCCTCAACCGCGTGCCGGAGAAGAACCACCTCGCCTTCCTCGACCTGGTCGGCATCACCCTCTTCCCGCCCTCCGCCGCCCGCACGGACGTCACCTTCTGGCTGTCCGCGCCGCAGGAGGACACGATCCTGGTGCCGGTCGGCACCGAGGTCGCCACGCTGCGCACCGAACGCGACGAGGCCGTCGTGTTCGCCACCGAGCGCGACCTGAACGTCGTCCCGTGCACGCTCGGTCACCTGGTGGTGCAGTACCGCGGCGAGGCCGTCACCGACCGCACCACGGACCTCGCCGAGGGCAAGGACGTCATGTGCTTCGCCGAGGCGCCCGGCCCCGGCGACTGCATGCTCATCGGCCTCACCGCCGCCACTCCGCACTGCGCGCTCGCCCTCGAACTCGACAGCCGCGTCGACGGCGTCGGCGTCGACCCCCGCCAGCCGCCGCTGGTCTGGGAGGCCTGGACCGAGGACGGCTGGCAGCCCTGCGAGGTCGACCGCGACGGCACCGGCGGCCTCAACCGCCCCGGCGACATCGTGCTGCACGTCCCCGGCGGCCACGTCCTGTCCCGCAACGGCGGCCACGAGGCCGGCTGGATCCGCTGCCGCGTCACCGAACCGCTGCCCGGCCAGCCCTTCTACACCACCTCGCCGACCATCCGCTCCGCCGAGGCCTACACCATCGGCGGCACCACCGGCACCGTCCACGCCGAGACCGTGTACGACGAGGCCCTCGGCGAGTCCACCGGCCTGCCCGGCCAGCGCCTGAGGCTTCAGCACGCCCCCGTCGTCGCCGACGACCCGCCCGTCCTCCTCCAGACCGCCGCCGACGACGACGGCTGGCAGGACTGGCAGGTCGTCCCGCACTTCGCGGCCTCCCACCCCGACGACCACCACGTCACCCTCGACGCCGCCATCGGCGAGATCGCCTTCGGCCCCGCCGTCCGCGAGGCCGACGGCACGCTGCGCCAGTACGGCGCCGTCGCCCCCAAGGGCGCCGTCATCCGCGCCCGCCGCTACCGCACCGGCGGGGGCAGGGCCGGCAACGTGGCCCGCGGCGCCGTACAGGTGCTGCGCACCTCCATCCCGTACGTCTCCGAGGTCGTCAACCGCGAGGCCGCCCGCGGCGGCGTGGACGGCGAGACCGTCGAGGAGGCGAAGCTCCGGGCGCCGATCACGCTGCGCGCCCAGGAACGCGCCGTCACCCTGCGCGACTACGAGGAACTCGCCCGCCGCGCCGCCCCCGAGACCGCCCGCATCACCTGTCTGGAGGGCGAGGAGAACGAATACGGCGCCCACGCCGTCCGCGTCCTCGTCGTCCCCCAGGCCGTCCCCGACCCCGGCGGCCGGCTTCGCTTCGAACAGCTCGTCCCCGGCGACGCCCTCCTGAGCCGCATCACCCGCCACCTCGACGAACGCCGCCTCATCGGCACCCGCCTCGCCGTCGGCCCGCCCTACTACCAGGGCGTCACCGTCGTCGCCACCGTCCACGCCTTCCGCGGCGTCGACGCCGACCGCGTACGCCGCCAGACCCACGACGCCCTCTACCGCCACCTCGACCCGCTCACCGGCGGCGCCGACGGCAAGGGCTGGCCCTTCGGACGCCCCGTGCAGACCGGCGAGGTCTTCGCCGTGCTCCAGCGCGTGCCCGGCGTCGAACTCGTCGACGAGGTCGTCCTGCACCCCGCCGACCCCCTCACCGGCAAGCGCGGCGACCCCACCGACCGCATCGACCTGCAGCCGCCCTCGCTGGTCTTCTCCTTCGACCACCGCGTCCGAGTGATCGGGGACGGCGCGTGACGGCCACGACGTACCGGGGTTCCGTCGACGGACTCGGCTCCTCGCTGCCCATCGGCAGCATGCTCCCGGCCGTCTTCGCCGACGACGACCTGGCCCAGCGGTTCGTCGGCGGACTCGACGACGTCATCGCCCCCATCCTGAACGTCCTGGACTGCTTGGACACCTACTTCGACCCCGCCCTCACCCCGGCCGACTTCGCCCAGTGGCTCGGCACCTGGGTCGGCGCCGAGACCGACGGCACCGAACCCGAGGACCGGCTGCGCGCCGCCGTCGCCGCAGCCGCCCGGCTGCACCGCGTACGCGGCACCCGGCAGGGCCTGTCCGAGGCCGTACTGCTCGCGTTCGGCGTCGAACCCGACATCACCGAGAGCGGCGGCGCCGAATGGAACGCCCGCCCCCTCGGCCCGTTCCCCGGCAGGCCCCGCCCCCGTCTGCACGTCGCCCTCCGGCTGCCCGACCCGACCCCGGCCGACACCCATCGCCTGGACGCCCTCGTCGCCGCCGCCCGCCCCGCTCACATGCCCTACACGGTCGAAGTGACCGCCTCCGAAAGGACCCCGGAGAGATGACCACGCAGAACTGCGCCGAATGCGGAACCCGCGCGGAACCGGGCCAGTCCTTCTGTGACGCGTGCGGCGCCGTACTCCGCTGGGACCAGCCCGGCGCCCGCACCACGCAGCCCGCGGCCTCCTCGGCCGACCAGAACCCCGGCTGGGACGCCTTCTCCCGCCCCGGCCCCGGCGGCACGGGGGTGCCGCCCGCCCGGCACGACCGCCCGGCGCCCGCCACCGGCGGACCGGACGACGACGACACCGCGGAGACACCCCGGGTACCCAACCCGCGCCACCCGGCGGACGCGACCGGACCCGACGGGCCGGCCGGGACCGACGCGGGGCGCCGCGGCGGGGACAGGGCGTGGGACGCCGCCGGTGCCGCAGGAGCCGCCGGTGCCGCAGGAGCCGCCGCCGGGGCCCGGGGCACCACCGGACCGACGGGGTCCACCGGAACGGGCGGCGCCCCCGCCCCCGCATCCGCCCCTCCCCGCACCCCGGGCGTCGACGAGACCGCCCCCACCACCCCCATGGCGTCCGCCCCGCCCCCGAACGCCCTCACCGACACGATGTCCGACCGCGCCCGTTCCCTCCTCGTCCCCGTCGCCGAACCGGAGGCCCAGGGCCCGACCCCGCCCCCCACGGTCGCCCCGGTCCTGCCCGGCCGCCCCGACGCCGACCGGCCGCAGGTCCGCGCCCCGGGCCACCAGCCGGACATCGCCAACGGACCGCCGTGCCCCTGGTGTTCCACCCCCAACCGCCCGGACCGCCACTACTGCGTGCGCTGCGCGATGCCCCTGACCGGCACCGGCGAAGCCTCCACCGCGCCCGCCCCCTGGTGGCGCCGCCTCTTCGGCGGCCGGCGCAGCGAGACCCCCTGGGCGGGCGACCGCCCCCGCCTGCGCCGCGTCTTCGACCGCATCGGCACCTGGATCACCGTCCTCGTCGTGATCACCCTGGCGGTCCTCGGCTTCGTCTACATCCCCGACGGCGTCCAGGCCACCCGCGACCACTTCGCCAAGCGCGCCCCGGTCTCCCCGGACCGGATCACGGCCTCGCGGTCCTTCACCGGCCACAAGCCGGAACTCCTCATCGACAAGCTCAGCAACACCTGGTGGGGCCCGGGCATCTCGGAGTCCGGCCAGGGCCAGTGGATCGAGGTCAGCTTCACCGAGCCGACCCGCCTGCTGGACCTGATCATCACCCCGGGCACCTCCACCAAGCCCGACAAGCTCAACGCGTCCGCGTTGCCGCACCGGGTCAAGGCGACGATCACGACGAAGGACGGCAAGACCACGACCCGCGACATCACCCTGGACCAGGGCCCCGGCGGCCAGCGGCGCCCCTTCCGCGTCGGTGAGGTCACCAAGGTCCGCTTCACCATCGAGTCGGCCCACGCGGCCTCCGCCAACAAGCAGGTGGCCATCGCGGAGATCGAGTTCTTCGGCCGGTCCAGCGCGAACCGCACCTGACCGCACCGGAAACACCAACGGCTCCCTGACTTTCGAAAGTCAGGGAGCCGTTTCGCTTTGAGCCCCCTGTCGGATTCGAACCGACGACCTTCGCTTTACAAGAGCGGCGCTCTGACCAGCTGAGCTAAGGAGGCACTCGCGCGGTGGCCCGCGCAGAGGCTGCTCCACTGTACACAGAGCCGGTGAACGATGGGGTTCGAAAATTTTGGCGAAGTTCACAGGCCCACAGGTACTGACAGACCAGGTGAACGCCAGGTACCGTCCTGCCCAGCTTCACCTGTGTGGACTACACCACACCACCTTCCTACAACGGATCGTCCGGCACGTTCCTGCCGGTAGAAGGGGGCCCATTCACCATGGCCACTGTTACGTTCGACAAGGCGACCCGCGTCTACCCGGGTTCCACGAAGCCCGCCGTCGACGGTCTCGACATCGACATCGCGGACGGCGAGTTCCTCGTCCTGGTCGGCCCTTCCGGTTGTGGCAAGTCCACCTCGCTCCGCATGCTCGCGGGGCTCGAGGACGTCAACGGCGGCGCCATCCGCATCGGTGACCGCGACGTCACGCACCTGCCGCCGAAGGACCGGGACATCGCCATGGTGTTCCAGAACTACGCGCTCTACCCGCACATGACGGTCGCCGACAACATGGGCTTCGCGCTCAAGATCGCGGGCGTCAACAAGACGGAGATCCGGCAGAAGGTCGAGGAGGCCGCGAAGATCCTCGACCTCAGCGAGTACCTGGACCGCAAGCCGAAGGCCCTCTCCGGTGGTCAGCGCCAGCGTGTGGCGATGGGCCGCGCGATCGTGCGTGAGCCGCAGGTGTTCCTCATGGACGAGCCGCTGTCCAACCTGGACGCCAAGCTCCGTGTCTCCACCCGTACGCAGATCGCGTCGCTCCAGCGCCGCCTCGGCATCACCACCGTCTACGTCACCCACGACCAGGTCGAGGCCATGACGATGGGCGACCGCGTGGCGGTCCTGAAGGACGGTCTGCTCCAGCAGGTCGACAGCCCGCGCAACATGTACGACAAGCCCGCGAACCTCTTCGTCGCCGGCTTCATCGGCTCCCCGGCCATGAACCTGGTCGAGGTCCCGATCACCGACGGCGGCGTGAAGTTCGGCAACAGTGTCGTGCCGATCAGCCGCGAGGCCCTGTCGGCCGCCGCCGACCGGGGCGACCGCACGGTCACCGTCGGCGTCCGCCCCGAGCACTTCGACGTGGTGGAGCTGAACGGCGGCGCGACCAGGGCTCTGTCGAAGGAGGCCGACGACGCCCCGGCGGGCATGGCGGTCTCCGTGAACGTCGTGGAGGAGACCGGCGCCGACGGCTACATCTACGGCACGGTCGAGGTCGGCGGCGAGAGCAAGGACCTCGTGGTCCGCGTCAGCAGCCGCGCGGTGCCGGAGAAGGGCGCGACCGTGCACGTCGTCCCGCGGCCGGGCGAGAGCCACGTCTTCTCGTCCTCCACGGGCGAGCGCCTCACCGACTGAGGTCCCGCACCCCGGGAAACCACACACCGGGAAACCACACGGCCGGGTGAAATCACCCCCGTTGACGGAAAGAGCCCCGCGGCCTGCTGCGGGGCTCTTTCCGTTGTCGACAAATACCCCGGCACAACGGACGTTTCGAGCAGTGAGCGTCAACGCCCTACCCGTTTCCCCCCTCCACTCCACCCCCTGAACGGGTGACTAAATGTCGCCAAATCATTACCAGGCGCTACCCTCACTCGCGTGAAGCACTCCGTGAAGCACTCCACCACCCGACAGACGCGACGCGGCCGGGGCCCCGCCCACCGGATCGGCCGCTCTCTCGCCTTCGTCCTGCCCGTCGTCCTGGTGCTCTCCGGGACTCTCGCGGTCACCCGAGTCAACTGGTCGGGGGATCCCGCGGACTCGGTGCTCGCCGCGTCGGAGGCCTCCTCGAAGGCCTCCACCCGGGCCGCCGCCCGCGCACCGCACGAGGTGCTGCGCGACCGGCTGCTGACCGAGCTGCAGGAGGAGGACCCGGGCGTCGCCCTCACCCACCTCCAGCAGGCCGTGGACGAGCGCCCGTCGCTGGGCGGCCACTGCGCGTCCATCGCCCGCTCCCTCGGCCGCGCCGCGGTCAAGGTCTACGGTCCGACGCGCGCCCAGTCGTACGCGCGCCCCGTCTGCGACACCGCCTTCGCCTCGGGCGTCCTGGCCGCGCACAGCTGAGACACCGGGCCGGCTCGGGCGGCCGGGACGACCGAGCCGGCCGGACACCCTTCGGGGGCCGGCGGGGCGCCGCGTACAGTGCGGGCATGACCGATCCGAACGCCGCGTCCCGCCGCCCCGTTCAAGCCGTCGTCCTGGCCGGCGGACAGGGTTCCCGGCTGCGCCCCTACACCGACGACCGGCCCAAGCCGATGGTCGAGATCCCGGGCACGGGGACTCCGATCATCGGCCACCAGCTCGCCTGGCTCGCCGAGGAGGGCGTGACGGACGTCGTGGTCTCCTGCGGCCATCTGGCCGAGGTGCTGCAGAAGTGGCTGGAGACCGCGGACCTGCCGCTCTCCGTCACCACCGTGGTCGAGACCGAGCCGCTGGGCCGCGGCGGCGGTCTCAAGTACGCCGCCGCGCACCTTCCGCACCCGGACCGGCCCTGGTACGCCACGAACGGCGACATCTGGACCCGTTTCTCGCTGCGTGACATGGCCGACTTCCACGCCGAGCGGGACGCCGTCGCGACCCTCTCCCTGGCCCGCCCGCGGCTGCCGTGGGGCGCTGTGCAGACGGACGGCTTCGGTCACATCACCGACTTCATCGAGGCACCGCCGTCGACCTTCGAGATCAACGCCGGTGTCTACGTCTTCTCTCCCGCCTTCGCCGCGATGCTCCCGGAGCGCGGCGACCACGAACGCACGACGTTCCCCCGCCTGGCCCGTGAGCGCCGACTGGCCGGTTTCCCGATCCCGCAGGGCTCCTACTGGCGCGCGATCGACACCGCGAAGGACCTGACGGAGGCGGCACGCGAGCTGGCGGCCCTGCGCGGCCGCTGAGCACCCCGACCGCCGCCCGTACCTACGCCGAAGGGGCCCCGCACGACCATCCGTGCGGGGCCCCTTCGGCGTAGGTACGGCAGCGTGCGCGCCCGTGCCCTGTGGGCTAGCCCAGGAGGCCGCCCACGAGGCCCTTGCCCGGCTCTCCGGTGGAGGAGGAGCCGCCGCCGTCGTCGCTGCCGCTTCCGGTGCCGCCGGTCGAGCCGCTGCCGCCGCCGGTCGTGGTGCCGCCGGAGGTCGGTCCCGACGTGGTGCTCGGCGCCTCGCGGGCCGGGGAGGACTGCCGCGGCGGGGCCTGGCCCGTGGTGCCCTGGGTCTGGCTGGGGGTGCCGCCGCCGGTGGCGGTGCCGCTGTCGCGGGTCGCTCCGGGAGTGGTCGCGGCGCCCGTGGAGGGCGTGTCCGAGCCGCTGGTGGCGTCCTGGGTGGGTGAGGCGGAGGCCTCCGGAGAGGTCTTCGGCTTCCGGGTGCCGGGCTCCTGCGGGAGCGGGGTGCCGGGCAGTTCGTTGCGCGGGGACTCGCCGGGCCCGGGGACGACCACGCGGTCGGCGTCCCGGACGGCACCGCCGAGCAGCGAGCCGACGAGGAGGGTGATGCCGGCGACGAGGAAGGTGACGAGGGCGCCGCGGCGCAGGACGTAGCGGCGCAGGTCCCAGATGTCGGCGCGGGGGCCGAGTCGGCGCCAGGCGCTGCCGGCGAGCCGGCCGTCCACGGAGTAGACGGGGGCGCCGGCGATGATCAGCGGCGACCAGGCGGCGAGGTAGATGATGTCGGGCGCGTCGTAGACGGGGACGCTCTTCCAGCTGACGGTGACGAGGAGTGCCGCGGACAGGCCCGCGCCGATGACGGCGCCGACGCGCTGCCAGCAGCCCAGGACGGTCAGGACGCCCACGATCACCTGGAGGAAGGCGATGACGAGTCCGGCGCCGACGGGGTGGGCGAGGGCGAACTGACGCAGCGGCTCGGCGACGTCCCACGGGTGCAGGGTGTTGAGCCACTTGACCATGGAGCCGCGCTCGCCGCCGTCGAAGTAGACGGGGTCGCAGAGCTTGCCCATGCCGGCGTAGATGGAGATGAAGCCGAGGAAGACGCGCAGCGGCAGCAGCACGACGCCGAGGTTCATGCGGCGGCCGGGGAAGTAGGCGTGCCGCGCCGGGTCGTCGGAGTGGCGCCTGCTGCGTGGTCCGGCCGGGTCCGGGTCGTCCTCGTAGCCGTCGTCGTACTCGTCGTACTCGTCGTAGCCGTCGTGGCCGGGGGCGGCGTCGAAGTCCTCGCCGGTGTAGGCGGGTTCGTCGTAGGCGCTGCCGACGGTGCGCATGGCGGGCAGCAGCCGGGTGCCGTCGGGGGCGGGGCCGCGCTGGGCGCCGACGAGTGGGGTCTCGATGGTCTGGGTGGCGGGGCCGTCGTCGTAGCCGTCGTAGCCCGGGGCGCCCTCGTCGAATCCGTCCCGGGAGATGACCCGGGTGGCTCCGGCGTCGGCGGCCTGGTCGTCGGAGTGGTGACCGGCTCCGGCCCGCACCGCCTGGAGCAGCCGGTGGGCGCCGGTGTCGTCCGGGTCGGACCGTCCGCTCCAGACGACGGCGCGGCGGCGCGGGGCTGCCGGGGCGGCGGGCCCCGCGGTGCCCGCGCGGGGCATCCGGGCGGCGTCCTGGGTGGCGCTCAAGTGCCGCGCGATCCGCGGGGACAGGGTCCGCCGCGCGGAGGCACCGAGCTGCACGCGGAAGCTCGCGTGATTGACGATGACCTGGGCCGGATCGCTCGGCACCTTCACCATGCTCAGCGCGGGAGCGTCGTCGATTCCCGACGAGCGGTCCCCCGTGGGTGTGCGGGGTGTTCTGGTGTCCACACTCATCTAACCGAGTGACGTGACGTTAGGACACTGCCTTGACCGCCCTGATCTGTCCGGACCGCGTCAAGCTTGTCCGGGGGGCCCGGAACACCCCGTGCGGGCGACCGCGCCGAACGTCCGTTCCCCGCTCGGCGCGCCGCCACTCACTCAGCTGCGCCGCCGCGCCGCCTCGTACAGCACGATCCCCGCCGCCACACCGGCGGCCCCATCCCTCTGCCGCACTCGCACGCTGCGCGGCTTCACACGGCTGCGCCGGCCTCCGACCGGCGGTCACCGCACCCCTGCCCCGCGTCAGACCCGCCGACGCGCCGCCTCGTACAGCACGATCCCCGCCGCCACACCGGCGTTCAGGGACTCCGCACCCCCAGGCATCGGGATCCGCACCCGGTAGTCGCAGGTCTCGCCGACCAGCCGCGACAGGCCCTTGCCCTCGCTGCCGACGACGATGACGACCGGTCCCGCCAGCGCCTCCAGCTCGCCCAGGTCGGCCTCGCCGTCGGCGGCGAGGCCCACGACCGTGACGCCGGCCTTCTGGTAGGACTCCAGCGCCCTAGTGAGGTTGGTGGCGCGGGCCACCGGCGTACGGGCGGCCGTGCCGGCGGACGACTTCCAGGCGCCCGCCGTCATGCCGGCCGCGCGCCGCTCGGGCACGACGACGCCGTGGCCGCCGAAGGCGGAGACGGAGCGGACGACGGCGCCCAGGTTGCGCGGGTCGGTCACTCCGTCGAGGGCGACGATCAGCGGGTCCGCGCCCTCGTCGTGGGCGGCGGCGACCAGGTCCTCGGGGTGCGCGTACTCGTACGGCGGGACCTGGAGGACGAGCCCCTGGTGGTTGAGCCCGTTGGTCATCCGGTCGAGCTCGGGTCGCGGCGCCTCCATGAGGTTGATGCCGCCGCGTTCGGCCGCGAGCTGGAGCGCCTCGCGCACCCGCTCGTCGTTGTCGATGAACTGCTGGACGTAGAGCGTCGAGGCGGGCACTCCGTCGCGCAGCGCCTCGAAGACGGGGTTGCGGCCGACGACGAGTTCGGACGTCGACCGGCCGCCCCCGCGCCGCTGGGGCGCGCGTCCTGTGGCGCGGCGTGCCTTCGCGTTGGCGGCGCGCTGCTTGGCGTGCCCCTTGCGCATCTCGGCGGGGGGTGTCGGCCCCTTGCCTTCCAGGCCCCGGCGTCGCTTGCCGCCGCTGCCGACCTGCGCGCCCTTCTTGCCGGACATGCGGCGGTTGTTCGCGGCCATGAGTTACCTGTCTCCGCTCTCTACGGGAGTGTGCGTGGTACTTGCGTTGTATGCAGTGTGCCGCCCGGAAGGCCGGGCGGCACAATCGATCTACGGGTCCCGAGGGCCCGGACTGCGGTGACCGGCCGGGGTTCAGCGGGAGCCGAGGCTCCAGCGGGGCCCCTGCGGGCTGTCCTCGATGACCAGACCGGACCGGCCGAGCTGGTCGCGGATGGCGTCCGCGGTGGCCCAGTCCTTGCGGGCCCGCGCGGCCTCGCGCTGGTCGAGGACGAGTCGTACGAGGCTGTCGACGACGTGCCTCAGGTCCTCGCCCTGCTCCTGCTCCCCGGCCCAGTGCGGGGCCAGCGGGTCGAGGCCGAGTACCCCGAGCATCGCACGGACCTCGGCGAGGCGGGCGACCGCGGCCTCCTTGTCGTCGGCGGCCAGCGCGCTGTTGCCCTGCCGGACGGTGGTGTGCACGACGGCGAGCGCTCCGGGGACGCCCAGGTCGTCGTCCATCGCCTCGGCGAAGGCGGGCGGCACGTCCGCGGCGGGCTCGACGGTCTGCCCGGCCAGTTCGGTGACGCGCTGCACGAAGCCCTCGATCCGCGCGTACGCCGACTCGGCCTCGCGCAGGGACTCCTCGCTGTACTCGATGGTGGAGCGGTAGTGCGGGGTGCCGAGGTAGTACCGCAGCACGACCGGGCGCCACTGCTTGACCATCTCGCTCACGAGCACGCTGTTGCCGAGCGACTTGGACATCTTCTCGCCGCTCATGGTGACCCAGGCGTTGTGCACCCAGTACCGGGCGAAGGCGTCGCCGAAGCCCTCGGCCTGGGCGATCTCGTTCTCGTGGTGCGGGAAGATCAGGTCGATCCCGCCCCCGTGGATGTCGAACTCGCTGCCCAGGTACTTGTGCGCCATGGCCGAGCACTCCAGGTGCCAGCCGGGCCGCCCCCGGCCCCACGGCGTCTCCCAGCTGGGCTCGCCGGGCTTGGCCGCCTTCCACATCGCGAAGTCCCGCGGGTCCCGCTTGCCGGTCTCGCCCTCTCCCGAGGGCTGGCGCAGCTCGTCGAGGTCCTGGTTGGACAGGGACAGGTACCCGGGCAGGGAGCGTACGTCGAAGTAGACGCTGCCGTCGGCCTCGTAGGCGTGGCCGCGCTCGATGAGGCCGCGCATCATCTCGACCATCTCGGTGATGTGGCCGGTGGCGCGGGGCTCGTAGGTGGGCGGCAGGCAGCCGAGGGCGTCGTAGGCGTCGTTGAACGCGCGCTCGTTGTCGTAACCGATGGACCACCAGGGGCGGTTCTGCTCGGCCGCCTTCCGGATGATCTTGTCGTCGATGTCGGTGACGTTGCGGATGAACGTGACGTCGTAGCCGCGGTACGTGAACCAGCGGCGCATGATGTCGAAGTTCAGCCCGGACCGGATGTGCCCGATGTGCGGGGCGGCCTGCACGGTGGCACCGCACAGGTAGATCGAGACGCAGCCCGGCGTGAGGGGGGCGAAGTCACGGATCTGCCGGGCGCTGGTGTCGTACAGGCGAATAGTCACGGGTCCAGGGTAGTAGGCGCGGGGCAGTGCCAGGGGCGTACGTGCCCGCTTGTTGCCCGACCGAGTCGGTGGGGCGGGCGGAGAGCAGCCCCTCACGGCACCGCCCCTCACAGTCACTCGCCCCGCGCCCCCGCGCTCATCCCGCCCGCGCCACCAACGCCGTGGCCACCGCCATCAGCCCTTCTCCCCGCCCGGGGAACCCGAGCCCGTCCGTCGTCGCGCCCGACACGGACACCGGCGCTCCCACCGCCGCGGACAGCACCCGCTGCGCTTCCTCGCGGCGCTTGCCGACCTTCGGCCGGTCGCCCACCACCTGCACCGCGACGTTCCCGATACGGAATCCCGCCGCCCGTACGATCCGCGCGGCCTCCGTCAGCAGCGTCACCCCGGACGCACCGGACCACTCGGGCCGCCCGGTCCCGAAGTGCTGCCCCAGGTCACCGATCCCCGCGGCGGAGAACAACGCGTTGCACGCCGCGTGCGCGACGACGTCCGCGTCGGAGTGGCCGGCCAGTCCGGGCCCCTCGCCCTCCCATTTCAGTCCGGCGCACCACAGGTCGCGCCCGTCCTCGAAGGCGTGGATGTCCGTACCGATCCCGACCTGCGGGAGCAGGGGAAGCCCGTCCGTCTCAGAAGCCATCGTTCAGCCTCCGGCGCGCCAGTACGGCTTCCGCCAGCACCAGGTCGAGCGGCCGTGTCACCTTGAACGCCTCTTCGTGGCCCGGCACGACCGTCACCGTCAGCCCGAGCTGTTCGATCATGCTCGCGTCGTCGGTGACGTCGCCGGTGACCGTCTCGTGGGCGCGTACCAGCGTCTTCCGGTCGAACCCCTGCGGTGTCTGCACCGCGCGCAGCCGTGCCCGTTCCGGGGTCGCCACCACCGGCTCCGGCTCGCCCGGGACGGCGGCGGGCTCGACCTGCTTGACCGTGTCGGCGAGCGGCAGCGCCGGCACGACGGCGGGCGCTCCGTCCCGTACGGCCTCGATCACGGCGTCCACGGTGTCGACCGGTACCAGTGGCCGGGCCGCGTCGTGCACGAGGACGGTGTCGTAGTCGGCCGGCAGCGCTTCCAGGCCCAGTCGTACGGACTCCTGCCGCGACTCGCCGCCCGGCACGACGAGGAAGTCCGTCCTCTCCGGCAGCGCGTGGGCGTCGAGCAGGCTCTTGACCTCGGCGGCTCCGTCGGGCGGGGCCACGACGACGACCAGGGTGACCGCACGGGAGGCGGCCATCGCCCGGACGGCGTGGATGAGCATGGGGGTGCCGCCCAGCGCACGGAGAGCTTTCGGGGCGCCCGGTCCGAGCCGTACGCCCCGGCCGGCGGCGGGAATCACGGCCGCGGTCCGGGTGTTCGCACGGGTGTCGGGGGGCATCTCGGCGGGCGAGGGACGCGATTCGTCAGACATCGGTTCCTGTCAGGTTTGTGTGCTCGACCTAGTTGGGTATGGCCTCACCGTGCCGGGCGCGACGCCTTGACCGGACCCTTCCGTGACCCTGGTCGAGCCAGCAGCCCGGGCCCGGCACGCCAGGACCGGGGGAAAGTCTCCCGGGACGATCGCCCGAAGACGAATTCCGAGGACGGACCCGGGTACGACGAACACGATCCGGGTACGGACATGCCGCAGCGCCCGGCGACAGCAGAAATGTCATCGGGCACCGCGGCATTCAGTGCGCTGAACCGAGCGGGCAGCGGGCTGCGCCTCGCCTCAGGAGGCGAGCACCTCGTCGAGCAGGGCCTCCGCCTTGTCCTCGTTGGTGTTCTCCGCGAGTGCGAGCTCGCTCACCAGGATCTGGCGGGCCTTGGCGAGCATGCGCTTCTCACCGGCGGAGAGTCCGCGCTCGCGCTCACGCCGCCACAGATCGCGTACGACTTCCGCGACCTTGATGACGTCGCCGGAGGCGAGCTTCTCCAGGTTTGCCTTGTAACGACGCGACCAGTTCGTGGGCTCCTCGGCATACGGCGCGCGCAGCACCTCGAAGACCCGGTCCAGTCCGTCCTGACCGACCACATCACGCACGCCGACGAACTCCGCATTGTCCGCTGGCACACGTACCGTCAGGTCACCCTGGGCGACCTTCAGCACCAAGTAGGTCTTGTCCACGCCTTTGATCTGGCGAGTTTCGATAGCCTCGATCAGCGCGGCCCCGTGATGGGGATAGACCACGGTGTCGCCAACCTTGAACGTCATGTGACAGGTACCCCTTCCGTGGCTATCCAGGGTAACACGGAAACGGCGTCTTCTGAATGGCGTTTTCGCAGGTCAGGGCATATCTCGGGGCTTGACAACAGCGACAGGAACGTGCTGCGCGGGGCGAGCGGAAGAAGGTATTCGCAGGTCGGAGCGGCTCTTCGGGCCGGGCGAAACGCGCACGTCACACACATCCGGAGGCTCACCCACCTGCCCGAAGGTTCCCATATGTCCGGTTCAAGACGTGCGACTTCCGCTACTCCGTTCGGTGACCGGGGCGGGGTTCCGGACCAATCCGGAATTGATCACGAGGTGTCCCGGACCGCCCTCGGGTGATCAATTTCCTGTCCGTCCGCGCATTCCTTCGCGGAAAATCCCGCGCGCTGATCGGCGGCCCGTATCGCGGGGGGCCTCTTATATGAATGGGGGACGAGTGCGGGCCGGCAAAGCGACTCGGGAAGAGGCCCTGGAAGGGAGCCCGGGAGGGGCCAGGGAGAGGCCGGGGAGAGGCCGGGGGGGGAAGGACGCGGAAGGGTCCCGGGAAGAGCCGGGGAGGGTCCCGGGAAGAGCCGGAGAGGGGCCGGGAAGGACCGCGGAAGGGCAGCGGAAGGGCAGCGGAGGGGTGCGCCACGTACCTCGGGCCTACCGCCTGCCGGGCGAAGACCGGCGGCTTGGGGGAGGGTCGGGTGCGGCGTCCGGGGAACGGCTCGGTAGCCTGTGGCCTGCTGACAGTCACTTAGGGCGGCTTTATCCGTTGCCGCCACCCCGCTCGAGTCCAAGGAGTTGCCGCCGCCGTGAGCAGCAGCCTTCGACGCGGTGCCCTCGCCGCCGCCGCCATCGCGTTCTCGATCGCCTCGCTCGCCGCGTGCGGTGCCGGTCACAACGCCCAGACGCTGGAGATCAAGCCGGACAACGCTGCGACGACCGTCGGTGACGTCCAGATCCAGAACGCGATCGTCATCACGCAGCCCGACCCGGAGTCGACCGGCCCGGCCGTGGTCTCCGCCACCCTGTTCAACAACGGCCGGACGGACCAGACCCTCGAGTCCATCACCGTGGACGGCGTCGGCGAGCCCGTCGAGCTGAAGCCCGCCAAGGGCGAGAAGGGCGGCGGCGACGGCCTGACCGTCCCGGCCGGCGGCACCCTGATCCTCGGCGGCGAGGGCAACGCCTCGGCCGTCGTGACCGGCAGCCGTGAGGCCGTCAAGGACGGCAACGCGCAGAAGGTCACCTTCGCCCTCAGCAAGACCGGCGACGTGAGCCTGGAGGCGTTCGTCGTCCCCGCCGAGAGCTACTTCTCCGAGTGGGGCCCGAGCGACGTACCGGCCGCGCCCGGCGCGTCGGCGCAGCCGTCGCAGGAGGGCTCCGGGGAGCCGTCCGACGGCGAGACCTCGGGCATCGCGTCCGACGACGAGTCGGCCCACGGGACCGACGAGGCCACCGGCACCGGTGAGTCCGCGGGCACCGGGGCGGAGACGGACGCCGGGTCGGAGACGGACGCCGCCTCGCAGGAGGGCACGGCCGGCCACTGAGCCCCGTACCACCGCTCACACCGCGCGAAAGGGCGGGACCTCCTCGGAGGTCCCGCCCTTCGCGGTACGTCCTGTCCGGACGTCACACACGGGCGCGGAGCCGGCCGTACTCGCCGTACCGGCCGCGCCGGCCGCTCTACGGCTCGAACTTGTAACCGAGCCCCCGCACGGTCACCAGGTACCGCGGCGCGCCCGGGTCGGGCTCGATCTTGGCGCGCAGCCGCTTGACGTGGACGTCGAGGGTCTTGGTGTCACCGACGTAGTCGGCACCCCAGACCCGGTCGATGAGCTGCATGCGGGTCAGCACGCGGCCGGCGTTGCGCAGGAGCATCTCCAGCAGGTCGAACTCCTTCAGCGGCAGGTCGACCTTGGTGCCGCCCACGGTCACGACGTGCCGGTCGACGTCCATGCGGACGGGGCCGGCCTCCAGCGCGGCGGGGGCGACCTCCTCCGGCTCGCCGCGGCGGCGCAGCACGGCACGGATGCGGGCGACCAGCTCACGGGAGGAGAAGGGCTTGGTGACGTAGTCGTCGGCCCCTATCTCCAGTCCGACGACCTTGTCGATCTCGCTGTCCTTGGCGGTCACCATGATCACGGGGACGTTCGAGCGGCCGCGCAGCTGACGGCACACCTCGGTGCCCGGCAGGCCGGGCAGCATCAGGTCGAGGAGGACGAGGTCGGCGCCGTTGCGCTCGAACTCGTCGAGTCCGTCGGGCCCGGTGGTCGCGACGGCGACCTCGAAGCCCTCCTTGCGGAGCATGTACGACAGGACGTCGGAGAAGGACTCCTCGTCCTCGACGACGAGCACACGGGTCACGGAAGGACCTCCGGGGCGGGAAGCGTTTCGTACGGGGAAGTGTGGGGGGAATGAGACGCGGGACGCCCGTTGTCAGCGATTTCTCCGTGTTCCACGTGTCCGAGGTCCCTCTGTTCGACCTGGTCCACGCGGTTCCCGTGGTCATCGCGGGCGGCCCGGCGCGGTGCGCGGTCACGGGCGGCACTGCCCGACTCCGGCAGCCGCAGGGTGAAAGTGGAGCCCTGGCCTTCGGCGCTCCACACCGTGACCTCCCCGCCGTGCGAGGCGACCACGTGCTTGACGATCGCGAGACCCAGACCGGTGCCTCCGGTGGCCCGGGAGCGGGCCGGGTCGACGCGGTAGAAGCGCTCGAAGACGCGCTCCTTGTCCTTGTCGGAGATGCCGATGCCCTGGTCGGTCACGGCGATCTCGATCAGGTCGCCGCCGGGGGCGCCCACGCGGCGGGCGGCTATGCCGACGCGGGTGCGGGCGGGCGAGTAGTTGACGGCGTTCTCGACGAGGTTGCCGAGGGCTGCGGCGAGCTGGCCGCGGTTGCCGCGTACGTGCAGATCCGCCGTTCCTCCGGCGGCCATGGTGATCTGCTTGGTGCCGGCCGCGTGCCGGCAGCGGTCGATGGCCTCGGCGACCAGCTCGTCCACCCGGACGGGTTCGGCGTCGTCGAGGGGGGCGTCGTTCTGGACGCGGGACAGGTCGATGAGCTCCTGCACGAGGTTGGTGAGCCGGGTCGCCTCGATCTGCATGCGCCCGGCGAACCGCTCCACCGCCTCCCGGTCGTCCGAGGCGTCCATGACGGCCTCGGAGAGCAGGGAGAGCGCTCCGACCGGCGTCTTCAGTTCATGGCTCACGTTGGCGACGAAGTCGCGCCGTACGGCCTCGATCCGCCGGGCCTCGGTGAGGTCCTCGACGAGCAGCAGCACCAGCCGCGACCCGAGGGGCGCGACGCGCGCGGAGACGGCGAGCGCCTCCCCCCGCCCGTTGCCCCGCCTCGGCAGGTCCAGCTCGACCTGCCGTATCTCCCCGTCCCGCCGGGTGTCCCGGGCCATCTGCAGCATGGGGTCGACGGCGAGCTTGCCGCCCCGGACGAGGCCGAGGGCGTACGCCGCCGAGCTGGCCTTGACCACCGCGTCGGCCTCGTCGAGGACGACCGCGGAGGAACGGAGCACCGACAGGACGGTGTCCACGCCGGGCGGGAGTACCGGATCGGTGTGCAGGGAGGTGCGGGTGGGGCGGCGCTGGTCGCGCTCGCTCCAGCGGAACGCCAGCATGGCGATGACGCCGGTGAGCACTCCGGCGATCGCTGCCGCTGCGGCGACCGCCGCGTTCACGTCCATGCGTCCAGGTTAGGCATGCCGGGCGGCCCCGCCCCAGCCATCGGGCTGCGACCTCGAACACTCGTCGCCCAGAGTTCACCTTGGAGCCAGGGATGGTTCATTTGTGGTGCCGGAAACGGACGCGTACGGGCCGGAACGTGTAAGCGTGGGGACACGGCAGGGGTGCGAAACGTTCTGCGAAGGCCGTGCGTGCCCCCTAAACGGACGTACGAGAGGGAACCCTGATGCGGGACGCGTACCACGAGGAACTGGATTCGATCGGCGACAGTCTGGTGGAGATGGCCCGGCTGGTCGGATCGGCGATCGGACGCGCCACGACCGCGATCCTCGACTCCGACCTGAAGCTCGCCGAGAACGTGATCGAGGGCGATCAGAAGGTCGACGAGCTCCACCACGAACTGGAGGCCCGGGCGATAGCACTGCTGGCCCGGCAGCAGCCGGTGGCGACGGACCTGCGCATCGTCGTCACCTCACTGCGGATGTCGGCCGACCTGGAGCGCTCGGGCGACCTGGCCCAGCACGTGGCGAAGCTGGCCCGGCTGCGCTACCCGGAGCGTGCGGTCCCGCACGACCTGCACGCGACCATCCTGGAGATGGGCCAGCTCGCGCAGCGCCTGATGGCCAAGGCTGCGGAGGTGATCATCACCAAGGACGTCGACCTGGCCCTCCAGCTGGAGCAGGACGACGACGCGATGGACCTCCTCCACCGCACCCTCTTCCAGCACCTGATGGACGACCGCTGGAAGCACGGCATCGAGACGGCCGTGGACGTCACCCTCCTCGGCCGCTACTACGAGCGCTACGCCGACCACGCCGTCGCGGTCGCCAAGCGGGTGGTCTACCTGGTCACCGGCGAACACGCGGACGACTTCCAGGCGGACATCCAGCCGCCGACGCAGGTCGAAAAGGCCTGACGCCGGCCTGGGCGGGACCGGCCGGGGGCGCGCGTGTTCGCCCCAATGCGCCGTTGATGCGACTGGCTCCCCGGGCGTGCAATGGGCCCGAGCACCAGCCAGCCCCCAGGAGGAGCCATGGCCGATTCCCCCAGCACCAGCCCCGACCCCGCCCAGGAACGCCTCAGCGAACAGCCGCCCGAGATCCGCAGCCTGCCCCTGATCGCCGCGTGCGGCTGCGGCTCGGGCTGCGGCTGCGGCTGCCAGGCGGGCAATCCCTGCCAGTGCTGACGCGGTAGAGGTGCGGAGCGGTACGGCGTCCGGGCTAGCCCCGGACGCCGTACGGGCGCACCCTGAAGGAAAGACCCTGAAGGGGGTGCGAGGCCATGGCTCACTTCATGGACGTGCACCACGGGATGCACGGCATCACCTCGGACCAGCTCCACAAGGCCCATCAGGCGGACCTCGCCGTCGAGAAGGACGAGGACGTCCACTTCGAGCGCGCGTGGGCGGACCCGGCCTCCGGCACGGTCTACTGCCTCTCCGAGGCCCCGTCCGCCGACGCCGTCCAGCGCGTCCACGAACGCGCGGGCCACAGGGCGGACGAGATCCACGAGGTCCCGCTGACGGTGTAGGTGTGCAGACCTCCCCCTGGCCCGGGTGGCGCGTCGTCGACTTGAGTACGGGTACTCAGGCCCGGGAGCCCGCCCCCGTCCGACCCTGGAGGCAGGACGGGAACACGACGCACGGCGACTCACGGGGAGATGCGCATCCGATGAAGAGCGGCAAGACCAGCCTGATACGCACCTTCACCCGCCTGGCCTTCGCCAACCGGGCCTCGGCGGTCTACCTCGCCCTGGTCGGCGGCGCGACGGCCGTCGCCGCGCTGGAACCCCTGTTCGCGAGCAGTCCGGACGCGTCCCTCGTCTGGGTCTGGCCGGCCCTGTTCACCTTCCCGGCCTTCGGCTTCGTCGCCTGGCTCGGCGAGGCGGGCTGGGGCGGCGACGCGCCGACGTGGTTCTTCGTCGGCGGCATCGCGGTCTCGGCGCTGGTCCAGTCGCTGGCGGTGGGCGCGGCCTGGCAGGGCCTGCGGGGGCGGCGCCGGGGGCGGCTGACCACGGCCGGCTGACGACGGCAGACTGACGACCGCCGGCTGACGACCGCCGGCTGAGGCGCGGCCCGTGTCCGGAGCGGGTCGACCGCGACGTGCTGGGATGCGGTTCACAGAAACGCATCCCTGTTTCCTGGGGGCCATCATGTGCCTCTTGGAGCCCTACTTCCGGCTGGCCAGCAGAGTCTTCTGCGTCCAGCTCGCAAGCTGCCGAAGGACCGCGATCGCGCGGTGGGCTCCGTCCTGGGTGAACGGCAGGATCGCCAACGCGGGAAGGCTGGCGACCGTCACGAGAATCACCGGGACAAGAGACAGGGCAACCAACAGGACGCGCTGTACAGCACGCGAAACCAGTGACAGCCGCGGTAAGAGACTCGATGAAATCAACTGATGCTCCTGGGAGTTCGCTGGTGGACCTCCTCAGCGTGCTCCCGAGCGGTTGGTTGCAAGAAGCCGCATCGGTTGACACCTCGGTGCAACAATGTCCGGTCCACAAGGGGGACCGATATGGAAGAGAACAGCAGGTCGACAAGGCGCCGATCAGAGCTTGAACTGAGCGCTCTCCCGGAGGTTGCAGCTCTCGCAACCGAATTGACCATGATCTTCAACGACCTGGGGATCACCCGACAGCAGTACGCGGTCAGAACGAACTACGACAAGAGTTACATATCGCGCTTCCTGAACGGCCGCCGCGTGCCACCGCAGGAATTCATCGACCGCCTGCTCCTGGAGATCGAGAAGCACAGGCAGGTCCCGGTGACGAGTCACACCCGTGATCGCCTGAAGAACCTACGCGCATCCGCGTTGCGTGTGTACGACCCGGAGCTGTTCAAGCTCGAGACCTTGCGCTCGGAAGTCGACAAGAGCCGGCGAGAGATCAGACGCCTCCTGGATCACCAGGAGGCCCTTGAACTTCTCCTCGAGCGACGCCAACGGGACGCTCAAGGCCTGCGCCAGGAACTCATGCAGCTCGAGTCGGACTGGATCGCTGATCGGGTGCAGAGTGAAGCCAGGCTTCTGGCGACGCAAGGTGACAACCAGAGGTTCTCCGACGAGCGGACGGAACTGCTCCAAGAGATCTCCCGCCTCAGAGAAGAACTCAGAGACACGATCGAGCAAAGGGATCTCGCAGTGCAGCGCTGCGCCGCACTGGAGGAACAGGTCGCATCGACCGAGATCGAGGTAGCCGACAGGAGAGACCGCGACGGGGTCGATGATACGAGCGAGCCGTTGGAGAGTATTCACGCCAGGTTACGGACAGCCGACGAAAGCCAGATCTACCGCGAACTGTCAGAGGTCGCCCTTACCCGCTCCAGCGAAGAAGTGGCCAGACTCTGTGCGTGGCTGCAAAATCATCTGGCCCCCGAGTATGCGACACAACTCGCTTCCGACTACTGCAGGCAGAGACCGATCGAACCGGTGGCGCGGCTCGTCCTGGAATTCGAGCAGCTCAACGACGTGAGACGCGACAACAAGTCACTCGCCACCGCGATCATGCGGCTCATCGCGCGCCGCCCCCTCGACGATCTCGTCATGATGTGCAGCATACTCGCCGAAGCACATCAGGCATGCCCGTCACGTTGGCAACTCATCCCGCTGAACAACCTGACCTACACGTGGCTTACTCACGGCGTGAGCGGGACCGGCAGATACCAGCACCTGATCACAATCATCGACCACTTGACCGAGATCGGAGAGCGAGGCTACTCCGGCAACCTGGTGTCCCGTCTCGCGAAAACGCTCGTCAATCAAGGCCACTACGCGCGGATCATCTCAGAAGCGGGGCGACGGCGTGAAGCCGGGATATACGCGTCATCGTGGCTCCGTCGAATGAAGAAGCAGTCGAACCCCTACCAGTTCGTCCGCAGCATGACGGAGTTCTGCGAGAAGGCCGACCTCGTGGCGGACGCCGTCCTTTCCGAGCTCTGGTCTCTATACAATCCTCAAGACATCGCCCGGATCCTGCTCGCACAGACAGAGATCCAGAAATCACCGCCGAACGACGAGTTCACGAAGCGCCTGATCGAAGCAGTCACGGAACACAACCACACCGACGAAGTGATCGACTGCATGCTCGGGTCACACGATGCGCTGAGATCCCCGGACGGAGAGAGCAGCACCGCCCTGCTCCCCCCGACCGTCGCAAAACTCGTCGACTCCCTGGAGAAGGCCAAGCGGGAAGCGGTACGAGAATTCCCGATGACGTAGCCGGCCTGCTCCCAGCAGCAGTACCGGCGCCGGTCCCAGCACAGCATCGGTCCCGCTGCCTGCGACGAGCACGCAGGCGATCAGGGCGGCGGTGGACTCGTGTGCCTGGTGGTCGTCGTAGGTCGCCGTTGGCTGCTGTCGAGCGACGTCGGCCGCCCCAGGGACTGCCCAGTCCTTCGGTCCGAGTGGGCAGGCCGCCGGGGCGATATGCCATGGGGCGACCGATGACGAGCACCGGGAAACCGGGGGCCTGAATGAAATGGGCGGCTCGGCGTCCGGGCGATCGAGCCGCCGAGCACACGGTGCCGGAGGGCACGGACACCGCGTCCGCCTGGGCTACCGCCGGCCGCACTCCCCCTCCCCCAGTGAAGGCGGAAGGCCCGGTGCGGCCGGACGGCGGCTGTGTCATGGGACGCCGGGGCGGTTACCAGGAGAGGGCATCCGCCGCGTTGTCCTGCCAGTAGGTGACGGTGGCGGCGCTGTTGAAGAAGACCCCGCCCTTCGGCAGCTTCAGGGTCTTCTCCTTGCCGGTCGCGCTGCCCTTCTTGTCGGCGAGGATCACGCCCAGAGTCTTCTCGTTGCCGCCACCCTCGCCGTCGGGGGAGTACGTCAGGATGCCCGCGTAGGCGGACTGCCCCGGCTGGAGCGTCACCACCGCCTGCGGCGTGGTCTCCTGCGCCCACGGCAGCGGGGCCTGGGCGTCGGCGCCGGCCCTCAGGTAGGGGGCGCTGTAGGCGTGGCAGGGCTTGGTGCCGGTGTTGGTGGCCTTGAGCAGCAGGTGGTTGACCGGACGGGACACCTCGGTGACCGTCAGCTTCGTGTTCGCCGCGGTGCAGGTGACGACCGAGGGGGCCTTCTTCGGGGCGGCGGAGGCAGTCGTCCCGGCGGCCTGGATACCGACGAGAGCGAGGGCGGCGGCGACGACCACGGAGGAGGCGGCCGAGCGGGAGGTGAAGCGAGTGGCGATACGCATGATGGGACTGCTTTCTCCGAGTACCAGGAAGATGATCCTGTGGTGGTGGACTGGGCCGGTCGGTCCTGCCCCAGCCGTGCTGCCCGGGGCGCCGGTGGGCGTGCCGAAGCGCGGGCAGGGGGACCGAGTTGAGCGCGGCGCTCACCGTGTCCGGCGAGCTGCCGTGCTGTTGATGACCCAAGCCTGTGCCACGCGGCGTCCCATCCGCCGTTCCATCGGCAATCGCGGGACGCTGGAATGGGTGAACTGCCCCTGACCTGTAGGAACGTGACCTTTCTGGGATGCCGAATGGAATGGACGGCTGGCGGGCAGTGTCCTGCCGGGCCGTCGTGCCGCGCCCAGGGCGGAAGAGACAGCACGCGACGGGTGCCGCTCATCAATCACTGGCCCCCCTCTCGGGCCTGCGGGAAACTCCGCACGATGACGCCACGAACCAATACGCCTCCCACCTGGGACGAGCGCACGCAGCTGATCACCTTCCTGGACTACGCCCGTGACACGGCGCGAGCCAAGTGTGAGGGCGTGTCCCCGGACGACGCCCGCAGGGCCCCGCTTCCGAACTCACCACTGATGACCCTGTGCGGGCTGATCAGTCATCTGCGGTGGGTCGAGTACCACTGGGTCCAAGTGATGTGCCTGGGAGAGGAACCCGCCGGTCCGCTCACGCAGGCGAGCGACGACGATCCCGACCCCGAGATGCGGACAGCGGTCGACATTCCGCTGCCCCGCCTTCTCGCCCAGTACGAGGAGCAGAGTGACCGCTACCGTCGCCAGCTGTCCGACCACGACCTGAACTCAAGGGCCAAGCGCCCCATCAGCGACGGCCGCCACGTGGACCTCCGCTGGGTGCTCCTCCATCTCATCGAAGAAGTCTCCCGGCACAACGGGCATCTCGACATCGTGCGAGAGCTCCTCGACGGACGGACCGGCGTCTAGGCCGGTCGTGACGTTGGGCTCACGCGTCGAAGTCGTACTCCAGGATGTACGAAGCGGCGTCCAGCGTCATTTCGTTGATCTCGACGGGGCGGCCTTCGGCCGTGAAAGCGGTGCGGCAGATGAGGATGACCGGGGTGCCCGCGGACATGCCCAACTGCGTTGCCTCATCCTTCGCCGGCATCCGTGAGCGGATCTCTTCGCGGAAGTGCACCGGCTTGCAACCGAGTTCGGCCAGCCTGGCATAGGTCCCGCCCGGACCAGTGTCCTCCTGGGCAATCGCGGATCCGGCGACCAGAGACGCGGGCAGATAGCTCGTAGCGAGCAGCACGGGCTTGCCGTCCAGGACGAAGCGCCGGCGTCTCACACACACCGCCTCCTCGTCGCCCAGGTCCAGGACCGCGCCGACGCGGTCGGGCGCGGCTCCCTCGGACACGGTGACCTGGTCCACCTCGAGTGTGCGGTCCTCGATCTCCGCCGACCAGATGGAACGGCCGTTGCCCCATTGCTGTTGGGCCAGGCGCTGGATGCCCCGGCGCCGAAGCGGACGGAACGCACGGACGAACACGCCGGCGCCCTTGCGGGCTTCGGCGACGCCTTCGTCCCGAAGGACGCTCAGGGCCTGGCGGGCCGTCATCCGGGCCACGCCGTGCACGGCCATGAGGTCGTTCTCTCCCGGAAGCCGATCACCCGGACCGTACTCGCCCGACTGGATCGCCTCGCGCAGAGTGTCCGCGATCCGCTGGTACTTGGGGCGACGGTCGTCTCCGGTGTTGGCCATCCCGCAGGCCTCCTCTCCTCTCTAGACACCTTAGGCCACAGGTCGGGCGTTCGCTCGCTGCGTGTAGCGGTCAGGCCGGGCCCTGGTCGCCGAACTCGCACCACCTTGACATCTCTAGAGATGCTCGCCACAGTAGATGTCTAGAGAGGCTCCATCGTGGCCTCCGGGACGAAGGGCGAGGGTGCTGTATGGCGTCGTTCGGGATTGGTCCTTCAACTGTTGCGGTGTCCGCGGTGAATACGTCGACGCCCCAGCTCATCGGCGCGGACAGAAGCAAGTCCGACGGTCGAGAGCAGCGTTGCCTCCGCTGCGACGGCAGCGGTGGGGAGTGAGTACGGATGGCCTACACGATCGACCGCCACCCCTGTGAGGACTCACCGCGCCTCGGCGCGATGATCCTGCCCCCCGTCGGGGAGTCCGTGCCTCGGGCACGGCGCTGGTTCCGGAAGTTCATCGCTCCCTACAACCAGGCACGTTCAGTCGACGACTGTGTCCTGCTGATCTCGGAGCTGGTAACCAACGCTGTGGTCCACGGCAAGTCGGACGAGCCGTGGGTCGTCCGAGTGGAGTGGTTCCGCCAGGGCACCACCCTCCGGGTCGAGGTACACAATCCGGGGCTCCCGGCGAACGTACGGCTGAGGCGCCCCGACGCCGACGACGCGCACGGCCGCGGCCTGCTCCTGGTCGACTCCATCGCCGACTCGTGGCACGCCGGGCCCAGCCACTTCGGCGGAACGGTGGTGTCCTTCGAGATGGCCGACGCCTGGCCACCGCCGCCCTGAGCCCGTCCCGTTCACCGAGACGCCGACCCGAGCCCAGCAGTAAGCCCCCGCTCTGCGAAGTGACCGCAGGGCTGGGGCTCAGTGAGATGGGCTTACTTCTTGTTGCGCCTGGGCCTCGCCGGGGATATTGGTGACCTGAGTTTCCTCTGATCAGAGACGGTGAGCCCATGCGCCTGGTGGTCGTCGATGGTCGTCAATATCCACTGTCGAGCGGCCTTGGACGGCCCAGGGACGGCCCGGCGCTGATGCCTACTGGCTTTTGATGAACAGGCCCATTGTCAGTAGCTACGGCTAGGGTCGCGGACGCGCGGTCGGCATCCGAGGTGCCCAGCTCTGTAGTGCGGCTGCATCCCCGGTTCTGTCTGGGGGCGGCCCGGGAGCAGCCCGGGACCCAACCGACGGCCGGGCTTCGTCGATGGCCAAGAGTGAAACCTGCCAGCGCCGACCGCGCACCTCTTCGCCCTGAACCACTGGCTGAAGGTCCATCGAGAATCAATGGCTGGCTGGAAGGCCCCCGGTGACCGCTGGTAGTCGGCTGAGGTTCAGTCCTCGACACCCGCTTCAAGGAGAGAAGCGATGGTCGACCTCGGCGGCGGCTGCGGGCTCCGCCAGGGCGAGATCCTGGGTGCGGCCGTCGACGCGATCGACTTCGAGTCGGACCCGCTCCACGTGATCCAGCAAGTGAAGCTGAGCCGCAGCAAGGCCGCATCCGCCCCGCCCAAGGGTGGCCCGCGAGAACGGCATGCACGCGCTGCGGCACTTCTACGCCTCGGTACTCCTGGACGCGGGGGAGAACATCAAGGCCCTCGGAGTACCTGGGCCATTCCGACCCCGGCCTGACTCTTCGGGTGTACGCCCACCTCATGCCGAGCAGCCGCCAGCGCACCCGAAAAGCCGTGGCTGCCGTCTTCGAGGGCGCATACGCTCCCGCTCGCTGAGGCAGGAGGGCGAGATGTCCGACGAAAAGTCCACCGAGTACTTCACACTGCTCTGCGACGACCCGTCCCACGAGGTGGTGCTCGTCGATTGTGGGCCCCGCGAGATGGATGTGATCCTGGCAGTGCGCAAGGTGACCGGGCAGAGCTTGTGGCACAGCCGGGTGCTGGCGCGCCAAGTGCCCGTCACCCTCCTTGGAGGTCTGTCTGCGTACAGGGCCCAGTCCGCTGTCGCTGTGCTCCAAAGCGCCGGGGCCAGAGCGGAGTGGAAACAGGAGCCAGAGCCCGGAGAGCGCACGGCCCCGTCGGCCTGACGGCCCGGAGACGGCCGAGAGGCAGCGTAAGCCCCCTGCCTTGCGGAGAAACCGCAAGGCAGGGGGCTTACGCATGGGTACTTACTTCTTCTTGCCCTGGGCCTTGCCGGGGATCTTGGTGAGCTGGGTTCTTGCTGGTCAGGGCCAGTGGGCTCGTGCTCCTGGTGGTCGTCGTTGGTCATCATTGGCCACTGTCGAGCGGCCTCGGACGGCCCAGGGACGGCCCAGCTTTGCCGCTGTCGACTGACGGCCGGCATGCTCGATACGGCCTGTCTGAACATCAGCCGACGACAGTCAGCCAAGCTGGCGGGCGCGCCGACCGATCATGCACACGTGTGCCTCACCGCACCCCCGCCGGCCTCAGCCACGCTGCCATGCCGTCGACCAGAGAACGCCACGACGACCGCCCGCGATGACGATGCCTGAGTCCTCAGATTGGGAAGGGACGGCGCTCGACTGGTCCCGGGGCGCGAAGACTGGTGGGCAGAGTGCGCTCTCGGACGGGCACGGTGTCGAGCCGGACTCGGTCGGACGTCCAGTCGGGGAACGCTTTTCGCGTGCACAGAGACTGCTGCCGCGTGGTTGTCAGTGGCCGGCCTTAGCCTCGCGCTTTCATGAAGCGGGCTGTCCGGCAGGCGGTCAGGAAAGCAGAAAGTGCCTCTGACCAGCAAGAATGAGGATTGTCGAGGTCCTT
>NZ_JBIRHU010000012.1:0-247423 GCF_044328675.1 Streptomyces sp. NPDC017890 | reverse complement strand
TTTTGGCACGCTGTTGAGTTCTCAAGGAACGGACGCTTCCTTTGTACTCACCCGAGAGACTCTCTCAGGCTTTCCTCCGGGCGCTTCCCTTCGGTCTTGCGTTTCCGACTCTATCAGATCCTTTTCCGATCCGATTTCCTCGGCGCTTTCCAGGTTCTCGCTTTCGCGTTTCCCTTTCCGGCGGTTCCGACTTTATCAGAAGTTCCGAGCCGGTCTGACCGGCCGTTCATTTCCGATTCATCGGGAGAGTGCTTCGCCGAACTCAATGATTCGGGAGGAAGCAGATAGACACTCACTATCGCCTTCTGGGGTGAACCCATCTCCAGGCAACTGTTTGAATCTACCTCCCCGCTCGCTCCGTGTCAACGGCTCTTGCGGGAACGAAGAGGACACTAGCAGCTCACCGGGGGTGGACGCACATCAGGCGGCGGTCGGCACGGTGGCGCTGCGCTCGGCCGCCTCGACGTCGCCCGTGTCGCCGGCGCGTACCGCGCGGCCGCCCAGGACGTATACGTAGGCGAGGAAGGCCAGCTCGGCGACGACTCCGATGGTGATGCGGGCCCAGGTGGGCAGGCCGGACGGGGTGACGAAGCCTTCGATGGCGCCGGAGAGGAACAGGACCAGAGCGAGGCCGATCGCCATGCCGATGGCAGCCCGGCCCTCCTCGGCGAGGGCGACGCGCCGGGTGCGCGGGCCCGGGTCGATGAGGGTCCAGCCGAGACGCAGACCGGTTCCCGCGGCCACGAAGACCGCGGTCAGTTCGAGCAGGCCGTGGGGGAGGACGAGGCCGAGGAAGGTGTCGAGGCGGCCGGCCGAGGACATCAGGCCGAAGCCGACTCCGAGGTTGAGCATGTTCTGGAACAGGATCCAGATGACGGGCAGGCCCAGGAAGACGCCCAGGATCAGGCAGAGCGCGGCGGCCCACGCGTTGTTCGTCCAGACCTGTGCGGCGAAGGAGGCCGCGGGGTGGCTCGAGTAGTACGTCTCGTACTGGCCGCCGGGGCGGGTCATCTCCCGCAGTTCGCTGGGCGCCGCGATGGTGGACTGCACCTCCGGGTGGGTGCCGATCCACCAGCCCAGGACCGCCGCGACAGCGGTCGACAGGAGTGCCGTGGGGACCCACCAGTGGCGTGCCCGGTAGACGGCGGCCGGGAACTGCTGGGTCAGGAAGCGGGTGACGTCGCGCCAGGAAGCCCGGCGGGTGCCTGTCACGACGCTGCGCGCGCGTGCCACCAGTCGGCTGAGCCGTCCGGTCAGTTGCGGGTCGGGCGCGCTGGACTGGATCAGGGAGAGGTGGGTGGCCGTGCGCTGGTAGAGGGCGACGAGCTCGTCGGTCTCGGCGCCGGTCAGCCGACGCCGGCGTCGGAGCAGGGCGTCGAGGCGGTCCCACTCCGCGCGGTGGGCGGAGACGAAGACGTCGAGGTCCATCGGTGTGCCTGCTCCTCGGCTATCGTCGGCGGCTCGTCGTGGATCAGCTTGTCGTACTGCGGCGCGGTGTGTCCTCAGCTTGGCAGACTGGCGGGGACGGGGGCAGTCAGGGGAAGGGCGGCAGGCGTGAGTGAGCTGGTGACGGGCGAGGCGGTGGCGCTGGAGCTGCGCCCCGCGAGGCTGCCCAGCAGAGCGCTGGCCGTTCTGCTCGACCTGGTGGTGGCCGTGGCCGTCTACGTGGCGGTGACCGTCGCTCTGGTGGTCTCCACGGCTTCCTTGGACATGGCGGCGCAGACGGCGATTTCGATCGCGGCGTTCGTCCTGGTGCTCGTGGGCGGGCCGATCGCCGTGGAGACGCTGAGCCACGGGCGGTCGCTCGGGAAGATGGCGTGCGGTCTGCGGGTGGTGCGGGACGACGGCGGGCCGATCCGGTTCCGGCACTCGCTGGTGCGGGGCCTGATCGGGGTGATCGAGATCCTCATGACGTTCGGCGTCGTCGCCTGTATCGCCTCGCTGGTGTCCGCGCGGGGACGGCGGCTCGGCGATGTCTTCGCGGGAACCCTGGTCGTGCGGGAGCGGGTGCCTGCCGCGCCGGCGGGCTTCATGCCGCCGCCCCCGCCCTGGCTGGCGGGGCGGTTCTCGGGGCTCGATCTGTCCGCCGTACCCGATGACCTGTGGCTTGCCGTCCGTCAGTACCTGACCCGGATGGGGCAGCTTGATCCCCGGGTCGGCTGGGCCATGGCGGAACGGCTCGCCTCCGACGTGGCGGCTCGCACGGGGGCTCCGGCGCCCCGGGAGGTGCCACCGGCGGCGTACCTGGCGGCGGTACTGCAGGAGCGGCAGGTTCGGGAGGCTCGGCGGGCGTTCGGGGGTCCGTCTGCGGGTGGTGGGCCTGCGGCGACGGGGTCCATGGCTCCTCAGCCCTCGGTTCCTCCGCCCTCGGCTACTCCGGTGGCGTCACCTGTGATGCCACCGGTGACGCCTCCCGCAGTGCCGCCGAACGCGCCTTCGCCGGGGGCCCGGCCCGAGGTGTCGCGGGACGCTCCGTCGGACGACCGTCCCGGCACCGGGTTCGTACCGCCGGCGTAGACGGGGCGGGCTGCGCCCCGACGTCGCTCACGGGAACACGGACGGCGGTGACTCCAGGTCCTCCAGCTCTATGCCGGGGGCCGCGAGCACGACGTCGCCGGCGATGTGCACGGCGTACTGCTCGCCGGTGTCCAGGGCTGTGACCTGGTATTCGTCCACGGTGAGGGGGCCGTTGTCAGTGGCGTGTGCTTCTCTTACGAGCAAGGCCCAGGACTGGTCCACGGTGCGGGGGGCGAGGACCGGGTCGGTGAGGGCGACGAGGCGTACGCGGGTGGCCGATCCGGAGGGGGTGAGGCGCAGGAGGCGGGTGACTGCGACGAGAAAGGCCGGGGAGGTGCCGGTGAAGGCGTGGGCGCGCGCATTGCCTTCGGTGGCGTGGACTCCGGTGGGGTCGGTACGGACCCAGGTGACGCCGTCGATGGCCGCGCCGCGTACCTGCCAGCTCGCGGCGTGGAGTTCGAGGCGAATGGGGCGGCCGAGTTCGTCGAGGGCGAGGTCGACTGAGCCCTGGTGGTCTCCGGTGGGTGTGGTCAGCCGGGAGACGTAGCGCCAGCCGGAGGGGCCGGGAGCGCACTGGAAGTGTTCTTCTGCGAGGGGGGTGTGGTCGTGCGGATCATGGAGCGAATATCGGCCGCGGGGCATGGTGGTCCTGGGGTGGTGACGGCTGCTGGTCCGGCCGCTGAGGCGCCAACGGGGCAGGCCCCCGGCACGGGGGTGCGGGGGCCTGTCTCGGAGGAGCCGGCAGCCGGCGGGGGCGCGTCTGCGCACGGACGCTCCCCCGTCGGCTGCGACGCGGGCTTGCTCAGTAGCGGTAGTGGTCCGCCTTGTACGGGCCCTCGACCTTGACGCCGATGTAGTCGGCCTGCTCCTTGCGGAGCGTGGTCAGCTTCACGCCGAGGGAGTCGAGGTGGAGGCGGGCGACCTTCTCGTCGAGGTGCTTGGGCAGCACGTAGACGTCGGTCGGGTACTCGTCGGGCTTGGTGAACAGCTCGATCTGGGCCAGCGTCTGGTCCGCGAACGAGTTGGACATCACGAACGACGGGTGACCGGTCGCGTTGCCCAGGTTCAGCAGGCGTCCCTCGGACAGCACGATGAGGACCTTGCCGTCGGGGAAGGTCCAGGTGTGGACCTGCGGCTTGACCTCGTCCTTGACGATGCCCGGGAGCTTCGCGAGGCCGGCCATGTCGATCTCGTTGTCGAAGTGGCCGATGTTGCCGATGATCGCCTGGTGCTTCATCTTGGCCATGTCCGAGGCCATGATGATGTCCTTGTTGCCGGTCGTGGTGACGAAGATGTCGGCCTTGTCGACGACCTCGTCCAGCGTCGTGACCTGGTAGCCGTCCATCGCCGCCTGCAGCGCGCAGATCGGGTCGATCTCGGTGACGATCACGCGGGCGCCCTGGCCGCGCAGGGACTCCGCGCAGCCCTTGCCCACGTCGCCGTAGCCGCAGACGACCGCTGTCTTGCCGCCGATCAGGACGTCCGTGGCGCGGTTGATGCCGTCGATCAGGGAGTGGCGGCAGCCGTACTTGTTGTCGAACTTCGACTTCGTCACCGCGTCGTTCACGTTGATCGCCGGGAACAGCAGGGTGCCGTCGCGGTGCATCTCGTACAGGCGGTGGACGCCCGTCGTGGTCTCCTCGGTCACGCCGCGGATCTCGGACGCCAGCTGCGTCCACTTCTGCGGGCTCTCGCTCACCGTGCGGGTGAGGAGTTCGAGGATGACGCGGTGCTCGTCGGATTCCGCGGTGTCGACCGAGGGGACCTTACCGTCCTTCTCGTACTCGACGCCCTTGTGGACGAGGAGGGTGGCGTCACCGCCGTCGTCCAGGATCATGTTCGGGCCGCCAGTGGGGGTGTTCGGCCAGGTCAGGGCCTGCTCCGTGCACCACCAGTACTCCTGGAGCGTCTCGCCCTTCCAGGCGAAGACGGGGACGCCCTGCGGGTCCTCCGGGGTTCCGTTCGGGCCGACGGCGATGGCGGCGGCCGCGTGGTCCTGGGTGGAGAAGATGTTGCAGGAGGCCCAGCGGACCTCGGCGCCCAGGGCGACCAGGGTCTCGATGAGTACGGCGGTCTGCACGGTCATGTGCAGGGAGCCGGTGACGCGGGCGCCGGCGAGGGGCTGGGCCTCGGCGTACTCCTTGCGGATCGCCATGAGGCCGGGCATCTCGTGCTCGGCGAGGGTGATCTCCTTGCGGCCGAACGCGGCCAGGGAGAGGTCGGCGACCTTGAAGTCCTGCCGGTTGTCGACAGTCGTCATTACGGGCTGCTCCTCGGGTTGGGTCGAGGTGGGTACGGCTGGTCTGCGCGGCGGAGGGCACAGGGGTGCCCCGAAGAGGACACAGGCATGCCCGCGTGCGCGCAGCGCAGTCCGTCGGAGGCCCTCTCTCCCTCGGCCGGTCCGTACTGGACCGCCCGACCGCCATCAGCAGCGACGTCTGGCTCCGTCCCAAGCTACACCGCGGGCGCCCGCCGTCCCCAGTCCGCCTCCGAACACTTCCGGACGTTCACGAAGCGTGACGGGAAGCGTGACGGGAAGCGCCCGGGGGCGGAAGCCGACGGGGCCCGCCGAGAGGATCGGCGGGCCCCGTGGGGGTGCGAGGTGCGGTCGTCAGTGGGCGGCGGGCGGTGTGGCCGGGCCGCCGGGGGTCGCCTCGCGGTCCGGGCCCCTGGTCGCCTCGGACTCGCTGTAGATGTCCGGTTCCAGGTAGATGACGCGGGCCATCGGGACGGCCTCGCGGATACGGGCCTCGGCGGCGTCGATCGCGGAGGCGATCTCGGTGGCCGTGCCGTCGTGGCGGACGGCGATCTTGGCGGCGACGAGCAGTTCCTCGGGGCCCAGGTGGAGCGTGCGCATGTGGATGACGCCGGTGACGGTGTCACCGGCGACGATCGCGGACTCGATCTGCTGGACCGCCTCGACGCCCGCGGCCTCGCCGAGCAGCAGGGACTTGGTCTCGACGGCGAGGACCAGCGCGATCAGGATGAGCAGCACGCCGATGCACAGGGTGCCGATGCCGTCCCAGACGCCGTCGCCGGTAAGCAGGGCCATACCGACACCACCGAGGGCGAGGATCAGGCCGACGAGGGCGCCGAGGTCCTCGAGGAGGACGACGGGCAGTTCGGGGGCCTTGGCGTGGCGGACGAACTCCTTCCAGGACTTCTTCCCGCGCAGGGTGTTGGACTCCTTGATGGCGGTCCGGAAGGAGAAGGTCTCGGCGATGATCGCGAAGACCAGGACGCCGACCGGCCAGTACCAGTGCTCGATCTCGTGCGGGTGCTTGATCTTCTCGTAGCCCTCGTAGAGGGCGAACATGCCGCCCACCGAGAAGAGCACGATGGAGACGAGGAAGGCGTAGATGTAGCGCTCGCGGCCGTAGCCGAACGGGTGCTGGGGGGTGGCCTCGCGCTGAGCTCGTTTGCCGCCGAGGAGCAGGAGGCCCTGGTTGCCGGAGTCGGCGAGGGAGTGCACGGACTCGGCGAGCATCGACGACGATCCGCTGAAGATGAACGCCACGAATTTCGCTACCGCGATCGAGAGGTTGGCGAGCAGTGCCGCCACGATCGCCTTGGTTCCGCCTGACGCGCTCATGTGTCGCGTTGTCCCTTCGCCTTCATCTGCTTCGTCTGCGTCCGTACGCCGGTGGGGGCTCGGCCGGTCGTCGGCGGTGCCCCTCCTTCGCGGTGCGCCATTGTTGCAGCCCGCGCGGGCCTCGATGTGCCGGATGCCCCGTCGTACGCCGGTCAGGCCTGCGCCCGAAGCCCGTCAGGACCGCGTCACACGCGCACGGTGGCGCGGAAGAGCATGCCGGATCCGGACACTTCGGCCTTTTCGCCGGCGGGGACGAAGACGGACCGGCCGGGGGCCAGTTCGTGTTCGCCCACCCGTACGGTGCCGGCCGTGCAGAGCAGGATCTGCGGGGCCGGGAGGGTGAGTTCGTGGATGCCGGAGCCCTCGGGGAGGACGTAGCGGGACAGGCGGAACTCGTCGATCGGGGTGTCGTAGACCTCTTCGCCGTCGGGGGACGCCTCCGGGCGGAGGATGCCGGGGTCGCCGGCCTCGAAGCGGACGATGCGCAGCAGTTCGGGGACGTCGACGTGCTTGGGGGTCAGGCCGCAGCGCAGGACGTTGTCGGAGTTGGCCATGATCTCGACGCCGAGGCCGTCGAGGTAGGCGTGCGGGATGCCGGCGCCGAGGTACAGGGCCTCGCCGGGCTGGAGCCGGACGTGGTTGAGGAGCATGGCGGCGAGGACGCCGGGGTCGCCCGGGTAGTGGTGGGCGATGTCGGCGTAGGGCGCGTAGGGGTCGCCGAGACGGTCGCAGGCGGCCGCCGTCTCGGTGACCGTGCGGGACATCTCCTCGGGGTCGGCCGTGAGGATCGCGGTGAGGACCTCGCGCAGGGCGGCGTCCTCGGGGTGCGCGCGGAGCAGGTCGGCGTAGGGCTTGAGGGAAGGGATGCCGAGGCCGTCGAGGAGGTCGGCGGCCTCGGTGGGGGGGCGGAAGCCGCAGAGGCCGTCGAACTCGGTGAGGGCGCAGATCAGTTCGGGCTTGTGGTTGGCGTCCTTGTAGTTGCGGTGCGGGGCGTCCAGGGGGACGCCGCGGCGCTCCTCGTCCTCGTACCCCTGCCTGGCCTGGGCGAGGTCGGGGTGGACCTGGAGGGAGAGCGGGGCGCCGGCGGCGAGGAGCTTGAGGAGGAAGGGCAGCCGGGGGCCGAACCTGGCGACGGAGGCAGCGCCCAGTTCCTTCCCGGGGTCGGCGTCGACGACCTCGGCGAGGGTGCCCCGGCCGGTGCGGGAGGGGGCGCCGGGGTGGGCGCCCATCCACATCTCCGCCTGCGGTTCGCCGGTCGGCTCGGTCCCGAGCAGGGCCGGGATCGCGGTGGTGGAGCCCCAGGCGTAGGGGCGGACGGTGTTGTCGAGGCGGTCCATGGGATCTCTCTGCCGGTGCGTGCGCGGTGCGTGTCCTGGGTGCGTAGCGCTGGTGCCTACGAGATGGTGCGTACGGGTCAGGCGTGTGAGGCGATCGCCAGGTAAACGGCGGCGAAATCCGTGATGGCGATCAGCTCGGCGAGGGTCTCCAGTTCGCCGCCCGCTTCCGGCTCCAGCTCGCTGATCGGCGTTTCGTGACCGAGGGCCAGGTCGCGGGCGCCCGGCGCGGCGGTGAGACCGCCGCTGGGGCGGTCGCGAAGGAGCACCACGCGCGCGTGGAGGGCGGGCGCTTCCTCGACGCGGTCGCGGAAGAAGTCGTCGGGGTCGGCGCCGGCGGCGAGTCGGCCTGCGAGCAGGGCGCTGTGCGCGGCGAGCGCCTCGGGCAGTTCGGCGACGACGGCCGGGGTGCCGGCCAGTTCGGCGAGCGCGGCGGCGAAGCGGCGGCCCGCGGGTCCGGCCGAGGTGCCCTCGGTCCAGACGACCGGCAGTGAGTCGGCGAGCTCGGCCGCCAGGGTCTTGGCCGGGTTGCTGTACGTCACGACGGCGGGCCCGCAGCGCTCGGCGATGCGGTCGAGGCGGTCGGCGATCTTCTCGATGGCGTCGGGCGGCGCGTCGAGCAGGGCGGTGCGGTCCAGCAGCGCGAGGAGCGGGGTGAGCAGCGCCCACAGGACGCCGGGGGCGGCGCCGGCGAGGGGCTCGTCGTGGTCGTAGGGGGCGGTCGCCATGGGGATGAACAGGCCGTGGGAGGCGTTCACCGACTCGCTGAGCGGGGAACGGGCGGGGGCGACCGCGACGACCGTGCAGCCCCGGCGGTAGGCCTGTTCGGCGAGCAGGGCGAGGCCGGGCTCGGTGCCGTCGGGGGTGGCGATCAGCAGGAGGTCCACGGAGCCGGCCCAGCCGGGCAGTTCCCAGCGCAGCGCGCCCGCGGCGGGGGCCACGCCGCTGGGGGCGAGGCGGGTGACGGGGCTGCCGGCGCCGGCGAGGGTGCCGAGGAGGTCGGCGGCGTGGGTCGCGGCGGCGCCGGGGCCGGCGATCAGGACGGCGCGGGGGCGGCCGTCCGGCTTGAGGTTGCCGACGCCGGCCTCGGCGGCGTGCCGGGCGGCGGTGCGTACGCGGGCACCGGCCTCGGCGGCGCCGCGGAGCAGGCCGCGGCGGTCGGCCTCGGTGAGACGCTCCGGGGCGTCGAGGAGCGATTCGTCGAGCATGGCGGCAGTCTCCGATCGCCGGATGCGTTCGTTCGGGTGCGCGGGTACTTCGGGCCGTGGATCGGCCGTCGGTCGCTCGGGGCGGCGGGCCTCGTGGACTACTCGGGGCGGCGGGCCTCGTCGACGAGGAGGACGGGGATGCCGTCGCGCACCGGGTAGGCCAGACCGCAGTCCTGGCCGGTGCAGATCAGCTCCGCGTCCTGCTCCTTGAGGGGGGCGTGGCAGGCGGGGCAGGCGAGGATCTCCAGGAGGCCGGCTTCGAGCGGCATGAGGGTTCCCTTCGGGGACGGTTCGGCTTGTGCGGATGTGCTGGTCAGGGTACCGCCGGACAAGGACGGGTGTCGGGCGGTACGACGGGCGGGCACCCGGCGACGGTGCTGGGCGGTGGGTCGCGCAGCCCGGCGCTCGCGGGGCTCCTCCCCCACTCCCGGCTCCTCCCCCGCTCCCGGCTCCTCCCCCGTCCCCCCGCTCGAGCGGGGGGACCTCACGAGCGGGAGGTGACCCCACCGCCCACCGCTGCCGCCCTGGGGGTACCTCCCAGACCGTTCAGGCACTGGGGGAGGCACGGCTGCCCGCGGCTAGGACCGGATGATCGCCAGCGCCTCGTCCCGCACCTTCGTCATCGTCGCCTCGTCCCGGGCCTCGGCGTTCAGGCGCAGCAGCGGCTCGGTGTTGGAGGGGCGGACGTTGAACCACCAGTCGGCCGTCGTGACGGTGAGGCCGTCGAGGTCGTCCAGGGTGACGTCGTCGCGGCCCTCGTACGCGGTCCTGATCGCGGCGAGGCGGCCGGCCTGGTCGGCGACGGTGGAGTTGATCTCCCCTGAGCCCGCGTAGCGGTCGTACTGGGCGACCAGGGCGGACAGGGGGCCCTCCTGTCCGCCGAGGGCGGCGAGGACGTGGAGGGCGGCCAGCATGCCGGTGTCGGCGTTCCAGAAGTCGCGGAAGTAGTAGTGCGCGGAGTGTTCGCCGCCGAAGATGGCGCCGGTCCTGGCCATCTCCGCCTTGATGAAGGAGTGGCCCACGCGGGTGCGTTCCGGTGTGCCGCCGTTCTCCTTCACGACCTCCGGCACGGACCAGGAGGTGATCAGGTTGTGGATGACGGTGCCCTTGCCGCCGTTGCGGGCGAGTTCGCGGGCGGCCACGAGGGCGGTCACCGCCGACGGGGAGACCGGGTCGCCGTTCTGGTCGACGACGAAGCAGCGGTCGGCGTCGCCGTCGAAGGCGAGGCCGAGGTCGGCGCCCTCCTGGCGGACGCGCTTTTGCAGGTCGACGAGGTTGGCCGGGTCGAGCGGGTTGGCCTCGTGGTTGGGGAAGGTGCCGTCGAGTTCGAAGTACATCGGCACGAGGTCGAGGGGGAGGCCGGCGAAGACGGAGGGGACCGTGTGGCCGCCCATGCCGTTGCCCGCGTCGACGACGACCTTCAGGGGCCTGACGGCGGTGAGGTCGACGAGGGAACGCAGGTGGTCCGCGTAGTCGGCGAGGGTGTCTCGGCGGGTGACGGTGCCCGGGCGGGAGGCGGGCTCCGGGGCTCCGGACGCGCTCCACCGCTCCACCAGGGCGCGGATCTCCTCGAGGCCCGTGTCCTGACCGACGGGGGCGGCGCCCGCCCGGCACAGCTTGATGCCGTTGTACTGGGCCGGGTTGTGCGAGGCCGTGAACATGGCGCCCGGCAGGTGCAGCGCGCCGGAGGCGTAGTAGAGCTGGTCGGTGGAGCACAGGCCGATCTCGGTGACGTCGGCTCCCCGGGCCGCCGCCCCGCGCGCGAAGGCGCCGGACAGTCCCGGGGACGAGGGGCGCATGTCGTGGCCGACCACGATGGCGCTCGCGCCGGTCAGCTCGACGAAGGCCGCGCCGAACAGCTCGGCCAGCGACTCGTCCCACTGGTCCGGGACCACACCGCGGACGTCGTACGCCTTCACGATCTGCGACAGATCAGCAGCCACGGCCAACCTTCCTGAAAGTCCTGTCGGAGCCCACAAACTACCCGCAACCACTGACCGGGCGCCGGGCGGTTCCCAAAGGCCAGGGCAAGGTCAGGGCGGTCCCGGGGCGATGCCGGGGCGATGTGAGGGGCAGGATCAGGGCAGCATCCAGCCCAGGACCGGCGTGGACTGCCCGACCACGATCAGGCACATCACCAGCAGCAGGCCCAGGCTCCAGGGCAGCACCTTGCGCAGCAGATCGCCCTCGCGGCCCGCGAGACCGACGGCCGCGCAGGCGATGGTGAGGTTCTGCGGGGAGATCATCTTGCCGAGGACGCCGCCCGAGCTGTTGGCGGCGGCCAGCAGCTCGGGCGACAGACCGGACTCCCGCGCGGCGGTCACCTGGAGGGCGCCGAAGAGCGCGTTGGCCGAGGTGTCGGACCCGGAGACGGCGACGCCGAACCAGCCGAGCACCGGAGACAGGAAGGCTAGTCCGGCGCCCGCCGCCGCGACGAAGTGGCCGATGGTGGCGGCCTGGCCGGACAGGTTCATGACGTAGGCGAGGGCGAGCACGGAGGTCACGGTGAGGATCGCGAACCGGAGTTCGTGCACGGTCGCGAGCCACTCCTTGACCGCCACGCGCGCGTGCACGCCGAGGACGACGGCCGTGGCCACTCCGGCGAACAGTACGAGCGTGCCGCCGGTGGAGACGATCGGCCAGGAGTAGGCGTTGCCGCCGACCGGATTGCCCTCGGGGTCGGCGACGTCCAGGAACGGCCAGTCGTACGTCTGGGTCGCCTTCGCCAGCCAGTCCTTGACCGCGGGGATCTGCGCCACGGAGAAGACCGCGACGATCAGCGCGTACGGCGTGTACGCCCGCACGACCTCCCGGCGGGGGTCCCGCTCGTCCAGCTCCTGGCTGCGTACGCCGGTCAGGACGGAGGCCCGTACGGGCTCGGCGGCGGGCCGACGGGCCTGCGGTACGGCGACCAGGGCGCCGGCGCCGGCGAGGGCGGCGCCGATGTCGGCGAGCTGCGCCGAGACGTAGTTGGCGGCGGCGAACTGGGCGACGGCGAAGGCGACCCCGCAGGCCATCGCGGGCACCCAGGTCTCGCGCAGCCCGCGCCGCCCGTCGACCAGGGCGACCAGCAGCAGCGGGACGACGAGGGCCAGCAGCGGTGTCTGACGGCCCACCACGGAGGCGACGTCGTCGAGCGGCAGCCCGGTGACCTGGGCCAGCGTCACCACGGGGGTGCCCATCGCGCCGAAGGCGACCGGCGCGGTGTTGGCGACCAGCGAAACGACCGCCGCGCGCACGGGGTCGAAGCCCAGCGCCACGAGCATGACCGAGCAGATCGCGACGGGCGCGCCGAACCCGGCGAGGGCCTCCAGCAGGGCACCGAAGCAGAAGGCGACGACCAGGGCCTGGATGCGCGGGTCGTCGGACAGCCGCCCGAAGGAGCGGCGCAGGACGTCGAAGTGCCGGGTGCGGACGGTCATCCGGTAGACCCACAGGGCGTTCACGACGATCCACAGGATGGGGAAGATCCCGAACACGGCGCCCTGGACCGCGCTGGAGGCCGTCTGGTCCAGCGGCATGCCGTAGGCGAGCCAGGCGACGAGTACGGCCGCAAGGAGGCCGGTGAGGCCCGCCAGATGCGCCTTCATGCGGACGCCGCCCAGCAGGACGAGGACGATCACCAGGGGCAGGACCGCCACCAGGGCGGACAGGCCGAGTGACCCGGCGACGGGTTCCAGTTCCTGGACGTACACGGGCGCCTCCCCGGATTCCGCCATGCGAAAGCGATTTCTCGCAGCTCTCGGAATGGTCGTGTCCGCGACAACCGGGCGTCAATGGGTGTGCAGCAACGGATGCGACAGCAGTGGCCGGCGCGGCTCAAGTGGCCGGGGCGGCCCAGTTGCCCGGTGCAACCCAGGTGTCCGGTGCGGCCCAGGTGTCCGGTGCGGCTCAGTTGTCCGGTGAGCGCAGCACGCGCAGGTGGCCGCGGCGCGCGACCTCCATCGGGTCCGCCGCACGCGGACCGCCACCGGCCTCGGCCGTGCGCTCCTGGGGTCGGGCCGCCTCACGCACCGCGTTGGCGAGCGCTTCCAGGTCGTCGCCGCTGGGGCGGGCCGGGGCGGAGCCGTCGAGAAGGCGGACGACCTCCCAGCCGCGCGGGGCGGTGAGGCGCTCGGAGTGCTCGGCGCACAGGTCGTAGCAGTGGGGTTCGGCGTAGGTGGCGAGCGGGCCGAGGACCGCGGTCGAGTCGGCGTAGACGTACGTCAGCGTCGCGACGGCGGGACGGCCGCAGGCGGTGCGCGAACAGCGACGTACAGGGCTCACGATGTTGGACGGTACCGCACTCTTGAGCGGGCCGCGAAGACTATCCACCAGGTCACACCACCGTGTCGTGATGTGGAGCGCCCTGCGGGACCCTCCGGGCACGCCTGGTTGACCTGCGAGGACACCGGTTTTCAGGATACCGGGCGGTCAGGGAAGCGGTCATAAACCGACAAAACAGCGACATTTACTGCGAGTTCGCCGGTCGCGGAGAGATATGGAATCGAGCCCAACCTTGGCTGGAACGGTCACCTGGTGACATCCGGCGCGGAGGGCCCGGGCGTGGTCCGGTGTGCGTGTACGGTCCGGCCCGTGGACCCGACGGGGACTACCCTTCAGCAGTGATGGACGACCCCGTGACGCCCCGTGATGCCGGCCCCCCAGAGCCCCGCCGTCGTGATCGCCACGGTCGGGGCATGCGCGGGCCGATCGCTCCCCCGCAGGTACCGCTCGCCGCGACCCGCGGCGAGATCTTCGCGGACCTGGTGCAGGACTCCGTGGAGCGGCTGGAGCGGCGGTGGCCGCAGCTCGCCGACATCGACTTCCTGGTTCTCGACGTGCCGCGGCTGAACCGGGCCGCCGGGTCCGGGGACGTGTGGGACGACGAGGCGGTTCCGCTCGGCGGGACGGTGCCCTCGCGGGAAGGGCGGCGGGGGCGGGTGGTCGTGTACCGGCGGCCGGTCGAGATCCGGACGAAGGGGCGGGACGAGCGGGCGGCGCTCGTGCACGACGTCGTCGTCGAGCAGGTGGCGGAGCTGCTGGGGCTGACGCCCGAGACGGTGGACCCCCGGTACGGCGAGGAGTGAGCGGGCCGGGGGTAGGTTGCTGCGGTCCCCGGCCGTTCGGCCGCCATCAGGGCGCGGGGCGCTGTCCGGGCACAGGCCGCCGACGGAACACTGACCGCCGTCCGGGCACAGGCCGCCGAGGGAACACTGACCGCCGTCCGGGCACTGGACGCCGTCCGGGCGCAGGAGGAGGGCACGAACGCCCGCGCCTGCGCCACACGGCTACCTCTGCAGTACCGACAGGTCCTCGTCCGCGTTCGGTACCGAGACCGTTCCCCGGTCGTCGGGGAGGGTCTGCACGGTGAACGACGCCACGTCGTCGTCCTGCCCGGTGAGGGTGCGGGACGCGTGGACCGGGCCGCCGGAGACGGTCTCGACCGTCAGCGCGTAGGTGCCCTTGAGGCCGGCGGGGACCGGTGCCTCTACGTTCTGGGTCGTGCCGGCCTTGAGCGTGAAGGTCCTGGTCGCCGTCGTACCGCCCTCGGTGCCCGCTGACGCCGTGACCTTGACCTTCGCGGCCTTCTCGGGGGCGGTCAGGGACAGTGTCGTGCTCTTGGCGCGGTTGTCCGCGGCCGTCGCGCGCGCGCCGACCGGGTCGGAGGCCGGGATGAACGCCGACTCCTGCTCTCCGCCCTTGCCCCGCACGACCCGGACCGCCGCCACGACCGGGACGGCACTGCCGGTCGGCGTCAGTACCAGCGATCCGGCCTCTCCGCGCGTGACCTCGCCGAGGTCGACGCCCGTCGTCATGCCCGCCTTGACGCGCACCGTCTCGTGCCCGGCGGGCGTGATCGGCCCGGACGGCGAGGCGAGCCGCACCTTCAGGTCGGCGTCGGTGCCACCGGGCGTGAACAGCACCAGGCGTACGGCTGTGGCGTCCTTGGGGATGCCCGGCATCACGAGGTTGCTCGCCGGGTCAGCGGCGGCTGTCAGCCAGTCGCCGCCGGTCTTGTCGTCCAGGGCCTGCACCGCGGCCCCGACCCGCCCGCTGCGCACGCCGACGTGCACGGTGAGGTCGGTCTGCTCCACGTCGCTGAGCGTCGACAGCAGCAGGGACTCACTGCCGTGCGGCGGCACGGTGACGCCCTCCCCCACCGTGGACTTGACGGCTCCGTCCTTGCCGTAGAGCTCGATGTCGACGACGGCCGCCGAGTCGTCGGGGTTGGTCAGGTGTACGTAGTCGGTGCGGCCGGTCGCCGTGCTGGCGCCCGGGAACCAGAACTCCGTGTCCGGAGCGGCACAGTTGACCCCCTGCAGCCCGCGGCCCGTCCCAGCGGCGACCTCCGTGGTCTGCTGGACGGTCCAGCCGGGCGCGTGACTTCCCTCGGCGGTGCCGACCAGCGCGGGCGCGTCGGCGCCGGATGCCTTGCCGGTGACCGGCGTGCCGGGCCCCTTGGGCTGTACGGCGGGCTTCCCGGCCTTCTTCCCGTCCTCGGTGGTCCCGGCCGCGAGCGCGGCCCTGCCCTTGTCCTCGGCGCCCTTCGTGACGGGCGTGAAGGACGTGTACGACGTCTCGGCGAGGTCGGACGTGCTGGGCGCCGGGCAGAGCAGGCTGGTGCGCTCCACGGGCAGCCGGGCGGCCGGTGCGGCGGTGTCCGAGCCGGTGGCGTCCGGTGTGAACACCGCCGCGAATCCGGTGATCGCGGCGAGCGCGGTCGCGCCGGCGAACAGGGACAGGGTGGTGCGCTTCACTGCTGGCTCCCGTCGGGACGCTCATTGCCCGTGCCGTGGGGGTGGTGGGGCTGGGAAGGGTCGTACGGCGCGTCGTATCCGCCCTGTCCGTACGACTGGTCGTAGGCGGGGTCGTACGCGCCGGCCCCGGACCCGCCGGACGGATCACCGTAGGCGTACGGGTCGTACTGGCCCGCCTCGTACTGACCGGCCTGGCCGCCCTGGTAGGCGTCGCCCGGGTACGGCTGCTGCCCGTACGCGCCCGGGTCGTACTGCCGGCCGTCCTGGTACTGCTCGCCGCCGTACGTGCCGTACGAGCCGTACTCCGTGCCCGCGGGCGCCGGCGAGTCCCATGCGCCGTACGCCGGCTGCTGCGGAACCGTCACGGGTGTCTGCGCGGGCGGGCCGGCCTCGCCGGTGGCGGGCGCGGCCTCGGTCACCGGCCCGGTGGCTGCCGCGGCCTCGGCCTCCGCCTCGGCCTGGGCGCGCAGGCGTCGGGCCCGGCGGCCGTCGCCTTCGAGGGCCTCGGCGGGGACGAGCGGCTCGTCGGGCAGGTCGTCGTCGACGTCCCGGCGTCTGCCGGGCAGTGCGAGGACGACCAGGACGACGCCGAGGAGGCCCTGGGCCCACAGCCATGCGGTGTGGCTGAACGGGGCGTCGTAGGTGACGTCCAGCTTTCCGCCGGAGGCGGGGAGTTCGAAGCCCTGGGCCCAGCCGTCGACCGTGGTGCGGGTGAGCGGCTTGCCGTCCAGTGTGGCCGTCCAGCCCTCGGCGGCGGTGTCGGCGAGGCGCAGCACGCGGCCCTCGGAGCCGGACGGGATCTCGGTGTGGACCTCGACGGGCCCGGCCGCGACGGGCTGCGGCTCACCGGTACCACCGCCGGCACCGGAGCTCTCGCCGGCCACGATGGTCGCGCGCGCGACCTCCTGGTCCACCCGCCACAGTCCGCTGCCGTCCTGCTGGCTCAGCCGGCTCAGGCCGGGCGTCGCGTCCAGGACGCGGGCGACCTCGCGGGGCGCGCCCTTGTGCACGAGGACGTAGCGCACGGCGAAGCCGCCGAGCTGGTCGGCCTGGTCGGCGCCGGAGCCGGCCACGAGATTGGCGACGATCTTGTCGAGCCCGCTGTTCCCGCCGTCCCCGGCGGCCAGTTCTCCGTCGCCGAGGCGGACTCCGGAACCGCGGACCAGCATGTAGCTCACATGGGCGGCGGAGTCGCTGTCGAGGACGAGGGTGCGGGCCTGGTCGCGGGTGTGGCTCTCCTCGGCGACGAACGCGGGCACCTGTACGGGGTCGCGTCGCTCCAGGGGGCCGTCGGCGCCCCCGATCATCCAGCCGGCGGCGGCGATCAGCGGGCCGACGGCCGAGGCGAGGGCGATCAGGGCGGCGACGGGCTGACGCCAGCCGAAGCTCTGCTCGGCCACGCGCGAGCGGGCCCCGTCGGCGCCGAGGGTCGCGGCGGACAGCAGGGCGATGCCGTAGACGAGGGTGGCGGGCCCGGCCCAGGCGGAGCGGTTGGAGAGGACCGCGAAGACGAGGGCGACCAGGGCGACGGCCCAAGCCGTGCGGATGCCCAACTGCCGCTGGGAACGCAGCAGGGCGGCCAGCGCGGCCGGCACGATGCCGATGAGGACCAGCCCGCCGACCGTGCCGGGGCCGCCGGGGCTCGCCCCGAGCAGGTCGAGGGCGGAGGCGGCCGAGGCGCCGTACTCCAGTCCGGCCTCGTCGAAGAAGCCGAACGGGAGCAGGGACAGAGACCAGGGAGCGAGGAGCAGCAGGGGGGTGCCCAACTGGGCGAGGAAGCGCAGTCCGTACGCCGTGATGTCGCCCCTGCGCAGGGCCAGGACGCCGACGCCGAGGAGCAGCGCGATGGGCCACACGACGGGGGTGAAGGCGGTGGTGATCGTCAGCAGCAGCGCGTACGCCCAGGTGGCGCGCCAGCTGCCGCGGGCACCGGACGAGGATGTCAGGCCGGCCGCGGCGGCTCCCGCGCGTGCGATGAGCGGCAGCAGCACGGCGAGGACGGCGGTACCGATGCGGCCGCCGGCGAGGGCGCCGGTGGCGGCGGGCAGGAAGGCGTAGGCGACGGCCGCCCACGCGCGCAGCAGCCGGGAGGTGACGAGCGGGCGGGAGGCGAAGTACGCGGTGACGCCGGCCAGGGGCACCGAGCAGACCAGCAGCAGGGTGACGGCCAGTCCGGTGGAGCCCAGCAGTACGGAGGCGAGTGTGGCGACGATCGCGAGGTAGGGCGGTGCGGAAGCGGTGCCGCCGGTGCCCACGGTGTGCCAGGCGTCCACGTACCGCGACCACAGCTCACCGGCGCCGGCCGGGGCGGGCAGCAGCGCGCCGCCCGCCAGGGCGCCGCCGCCGAGGAGGGCGCGGCAGGCGGCCAGGGAGACGAGCAGCAGCAGGAGGAAGAGCACCGGTCCGGGCTTGCGGGCGACGCGCTTGAGACGGGAGAACTGCTCGATCTCCAGGAAGTCGGCGTCGTCGCCGCCGGGCCCGGACTCGATGGCGCCGCCGTGCCGTCCGGCGCCGGGGGCCGTCTCGGCGTCGGAGCTGCGGACGAGGTTGCCCGCGACCTGTTCGACGGTGACGCGGACGGTCGCGCCGGGGGGCGGGAACAGGGGGCGCAGTTCGTCCTTCTCGACCTGCGGCCGGCCGCGTTCACGCCGTCCGGCGATGATGCGTTCGGGTCGCAGCAGGACGCCCAGCAGGCCGCGGATCTCGTCGACGGCCTGGCCGGGGACCTTGCCGACGAGGTAGGCGAGGGTCCGCAGCAGGGTGCCGAGGACGATACGCAGCAGCACCCAGGGCAGGGCGGCGGTGCGGACGTTGACGAGGAGGGTGTGGACGGCGCCGGCCTTGTCCACCTTGTGCGGGGAGGCGGTGGTGCGGCCCGCGCAGTCGACGGCGCGGCGCTCGCGGGAGGCCGCCTCGGCGTGGCGTACGACCGCCTCGGGGGCGACGAGGACGCGGAGTCCGGCGGCGTGGGCGCGCCAGCACAGGTCGACGTCGTCGCGCATCAGGGGCAGCCGGCGGTCGAACCCGCCGAGCCGCTCGAAGACATCACGCCGGATCAGCATGCCGGCGGTGGACACCGACAGGACGGACCGGACGTGGTCGTGCTGGCCCTGGTCCTGTTCGCGGCGGTCCAGGCCGGTCCAGCGGCGGCCGGAGTTGGCGATGGAGACGCCGACCTCCAGCAGTTGCCGGCGGTCGTACCAGCCGCGGAGCTTGGGGCCGACGACGGCGACGTCGTCGCGGCCGAGTTCGTACTCGTTGTCCACGACGCGCAGCAGTTGGGCCAGGGCGTCGGGCTCGGGGGCGCAGTCGTCGTGCAGCAGCCACAGCCACTGCACCGGCTCTCCGTGGGGAAGCTCCGGCAGGTCGTAGTTGTCGTCGCGCCAGGTGCGCGTGACGGGGTCCCAGCCGCTGGGCCGCCTCAGGTACGGCAGTTCGTCCGGGGTGAGGACGGGGGCGCTGCGGGCGGCCTCCTCGACGGCCTGGCCGAAGCCGGTGCGCCGGGCGAGGTGCAGCACGCGGTCGTCACCGAGGGCGTCGGTGACCAGCCGGGCGGAGTCGTCGGCGCTGCCGGTGTCGGCGGCCACGGCGTGCTGGACGGGGCGTTCCTGGCCGAGCAGCCCGGCGAGGGCGTCGGGCAGCCAGCGGGCTCCGTCGTGGGCGACGAGGACCGCGGTCACGACGTGACGCGGGAACTCAGGTGTGGCAGCGAGGTCTTGCTGGGCTGCCGTGTGGCTGTGCACGGACATCGAGGTACGGGCCCCGGTTCGGTGGACTGCGGTGGACACCCGTGCCTGTTGAGGGTGGCGGGGCGTCTCGGACGAGCGCCCACACTATCGGCTGGGCACGACGGCCAGCCTCCGCCTGTGGACAACCCGCCTGCGAGGGGCCGTTCCTGCCGTTCCTGGCGTTCTTGCCGTTTCGGCCGTTCCTGGCGTTCTTGCCGTTTCGGCCGTTCCTGCCGTTCCTGCCGGTTCTACGCGTGGCGGGTCAGACGGCAGCCTTCTTCAGGCGGCGGCGCTCCCGCTCGGACAGGCCGCCCCAGATACCGAAGCGCTCGTCGTTGGCCAGGGCGTACTCGAGGCACTCGGAGCGGACCTCACAGGCGAGGCAGACCTTCTTGGCCTCCCGGGTGGAGCCGCCCTTCTCGGGGAAGAAGGACTCGGGGTCGGTCTGGGCGCACAGTGCGCGCTCCTGCCAGCCGAGTTCCTCGTCCGCGTCGTCGACCAGCAGTTGCTGCACCAGCTCGGTCATGTGCGCCCCTCGTCTGTCTTTCGCGTCCCCGTGATCTAGCCGTTACCGATTCCGGCTGAACGACACGAGTGAAATTACAAGTGTGCTGCTCCGGGCGAGTCAAGCCGAGATCTGCTATTGAGCCCCTTATTCACTCTGCGGAACCAAGGGCAAGCGGAAAGTGTTCAAATCGTCCTAAACCTTGACATACAAACGGGACCCGCAAGAGCACCCGTCCCGCACAGCGCCCGCACCAGGAAGGACGCCCCGCCGTTCGATCCCGTTCCGATACACACGCCGAAGCGAAGCTGATCACGTTCGGATCACAGGATCGCAACGGGGGTTGCGGACCCGGCTTGTGCGCCATGTGTCCCGGAAGCCGCCTGAGCAAACCTTTCACCTATGAGATGAACCGGATGAGGTGAAGCATGTCTCACATAACGGACAGCGAGTTGACAGTGCCTGTGTGAACCGCTGTCCTTGTGGGCATGCTCGCGAACTTGGCGCTCACCTCGACCCGCACCGCCGGGTCCCACGGTGCTGCCTGTGCTCGCCGTAGCTGTTGTTGCTGTTCCAGCTGTTGAGCCGACCACGCTCCGGCTGTCCCCGAGTCCACGCGACTCGGCTCTCCACTGCCTGCCCGACCAGGGCGTCTTCGCGTTCCGTCACTCCCCGCGCTCTTACTCCCGCACTCTTCTGCCGAGGACCCACCGCACCCATGAACAGCGACAGCGACCTCCAGATCGCCGGCGACATCCTCGAAGTCCCCCACCTCCTGCAAGCACCGCGTGAGCACCCGGCCACCGTCGCCGAGTTCGTCGGCCTGGCCCGCTCCATCGCCGCCGACCGGTCCCAGTGGGAGCACCTCGTCCGGTACGACGCGACGACACGCTGGTACCACCGTCTGCGCACCGGTCCCGGGTACGAGGTCTGGCTGCTGTCCTGGGTGCCCGGCCAGGGCAGCGGACGCCATGACCACGGCCCCTCCTCCGGAGTACTGACCGTCCTGGACGGCTCCCTGACCGAGCGCACGGAGCGCGGCACGCGCGAGTTGCGGGCGGGGGCCCAGCGGGTGTTCGCGCCGGGCTATGTCCACGAGGTGGTCAACGACGCGCTGGAGCCGGCGGTCAGCCTGCACGTCTACTACCCGGGTCTGACGGACATGCCGATGCACTCCGCACAGTGCTCGGGCGCCGGCGCCGGTACTGGCAGCGGCATCAGTACCGGTACTGATGCCGCTGCCGTGACGACTGCCTGACGCACTGTCGCACCCGCCTGCAAGACTGGGGCCATGCGCATTGTGGTTCTGGCAGGCGGCATCGGTGGTGCCCGGTTCCTGCGTGGTCTGAAGCAGGCCGCGCCCGACGCCGACATCACGGTCATCGGCAACACCGGGGACGACATCCACCTCTTCGGGCTGAAGGTCTGCCCGGACCTCGACACGGTGATGTACACGCTCGGCGGCGGCATCAACGAGGAGCAGGGCTGGGGACGGGCCGACGAGACCTTCCACCTCAAGGAGGAGCTCGCGGCGTACGGGGCCGGTCCGGAGTGGTTCGGCCTCGGCGACCGGGACTTCGCCACACATATCGTGCGGACGCAGATGATGGCCGCCGGATATCCGCTCAGCGCGGTGACGCAGGCCCTGTGCGACCGCTGGAAGCCCGGCGTGCGCCTCATTCCGATGAGCGACGACCGCGTGGAGACGCACGTCGCCGTCACGTTGCCCGACGGCGACTCCGCCGCCGGGTCCGGGGAGCGCAAGGCGGTCCACTTCCAGGAGTACTGGGTACGGCTGCGGGCGTCGGTCCCCGCCGAGGCGGTCGTACCGGTCGGCGCCGAGCAGGCGAAGCCGGCGCCCGGCGTCCTGGAGGCCATCGCGGAGGCGGACGTGATCCTCTTCCCGCCCTCCAACCCGGTCGTCTCGGTCGGCACGATCCTCGCCGTGCCCGGCATCCGGGAAGCGATCGCCGACGCCGGGGTGCCGGTGGTGGGCCTGTCCCCGATCGTCGGGGACGCGCCCGTGCGCGGGATGGCCGACAAGGTGCTCGCGGCGGTCGGCGTGGAGTCCACGGCGGCCGCGGTCGCCGAGCACTACGGCTCGGGACTGCTCGACGGCTGGCTGGTCGACACGGTCGACGCGGAGTCCGTCACGCGCGTGAAGGCGGCCGGCATCCTCTGCCGCGCCGTCCCGCTGATGATGACCGACCTCGACGCGACGGCGCGGATGGCCCGGGAGGCGCTGGCGCTGGCGGAGGAGGTGGGGCAGGCGTGAGCGACGAGGTGCGTGACGGGGCTCCCGGTCACCGAGAGGGCTACCGGGTGTGGGCCGTCCCCGGCCTGCCGGAGACGCAGCCGGGCGACGACCTGGCCAAGCTGATCGCGGCGGCCGAGCCCGCCCTCGCCGACGGGGACGTGCTGCTCGTCACGTCCAAGATCGTGTCCAAGGCCGAGGGGCGCGTCGTGCGGGCCGCCGACCGGGAGGCCGCGATCGACGCGGAGACCGTACGGGTGGTGGCCCGGCGCGGCGCGCTGCGCATCGTCGAGAACCGCCAGGGCCTGGTCATGGCGGCGGCCGGGGTCGACGCCTCCAACACACCCTCCGGGACGGTGCTGCTGCTCCCCGAGGACCCGGACGCCTCCGCGCGCGGCATCCGCGACGGGCTGCGCGACGCGCTGGGCGTCGACGTCGGCGTCGTCGTCACCGACACGTTCGGGCGGCCCTGGCGGGCCGGGCTCACGGACGTGGCGATCGGTGCCGCCGGTGTGCGGGTCCTCGACGACCTGCGCGGAGGCACGGACGCCCACGGCAATCCGCTCGGCGCCACCGTCGTCGCCACCGCCGACGAGCTCGCCGCGGCCGGCGACCTGGTCAAGGGCAAGGCCGCGGGGCTGCCCGTCGCCGTCGTACGCGGGCTCCCGCGGGTGGTGACCGAGGACGACGGCGAGGGCGCGCGGGCGATGGTGCGCGGCGCCCGCGACGACATGTTCCGGCTGGGCACGTCGGAGGCGGTACGGCAGGCGGTCACCCAGCGCCGTACGGTACGGGCCTTCACGGACGAGCCGGTCGACCCCGGTGCCGTGCGCCGCGCGGTGGCCGCGGCGGTGACGGCGCCGGCGCCGCACCACACGACGCCGTGGCGTTTCGTGCTGCTGGAGTCGTCGGGTTCCCGCACCCGCCTGCTGGACGCCATGCGGGACGCCTGGATCGCGGACCTGCGGCGGGACGGCAAGAGCGAGGAATCGATCACCAAGCGGATCCGGCGCGGGGACGTGTTGCGTAACGCGCCGTACCTCGTCGTCCCCTGCCTGGTCATGGACGGCTCGCACACCTACGGGGACGCGCGGCGCGACGGGGCCGAGCGGGAGATGTTCGTGGTCGCCACCGGCGCCGGCGTGCAGAACCTGCTCGTCGCGCTCGCCGGGGAGCGGCTGGGTTCGGCGTGGGTGTCCTCGACGATGTTCTGCCGGGACGTCGTACGGGAGGTGCTGGGGCTGCCGCATGACTGGGACCCGATGGGGGCGGTCGCGGTCGGTCATCCCGCCGAGGAGCCGCGGGCGCGGCCGGAGCGGGACGCGGGAGCCTTCATCGAGGTGCGGTGACGAGGTGCGGTGAGCTGTCGGGCCGAGCCTCTACCCTCGTAGGGACTTTTCCTTTCCCTCGTCTCCTTTGCCCCCTCGTCTGCTCGTCTCCTCTCTCCTCGTCCCAAGGAACTCACTCGTGGCAGGACGTTTCGCTCCCCGGCCGGCGCGCGCTTCGGCGCGCGCCGGGGACGCCGTCGTGTCCGCGGGCGGTGTGCCCCGGCAGGCTCTCGCGCCCGCGAAGGTACGGGTGTGGGCGCCGGACGGGCCGCACGAGCTGGGGCTGGTGCTCGGGCCGCTGCGGCGCGGGCCCGGCGATCCGACGTTCCGGACGATGCCGGACGGGTCGGTGTGGCGGGCCAGCCGGACACCCGCCGGACCGGGCACGCTGCGGGTCACCGCGCGCGGCGGTGAGGTGCGGGGCGAGGCCTGGGGGCCGGGTGCGGAATGGCTGCTGGAGCAGTTGCCGCGGATGCTGGGCGCCGACGACGACCCGTCGGCGTTCGTGCCGCGGCACCGGCTGCTGGCACTGACGCGGCACCGGCGGCCGGGGCTGCGGCTGACGCGGACCGGGCTGGTGCTGGAGTCGCTGATTCCGTCGATCCTGGAGCAGAAGGTCACGACGCTGGAGGCGTACCAGGCGTGGCGGCTGCTCGTACGGAAGTACGGCGAACCGGCGCCGGGGCCCGCGCCCGGGCGGATGTGTGTCATGCCGTCGGCGCGGACGTGGGCGCTGATCCCGTCCTGGGAGTGGCACAAGGCCGGGGTGGACAACAAGCGGGCGTCGACGATCCTGCGGGCCGTGCGGGTCGCCGCACGGTTGGAGGAGGCGGCCGGGATGGAGCCGTCGGCCGCGCAGCAACGGCTGGAGGTCGTGTCCGGGATCGGGCCGTGGACGTCCGCGGAGACCGTGCAGCGCAGTCATGGGGCGCCGGACGCGGTGACGGTCGGGGACCTGCACCTGCCGGGGATCGTGGGGTTCGCGCTGGCCGGGGACCGGGACGCGGACGACTCCGTGATGCTGCGCCTGCTGGAGCCGTATGCCGGCCAGCGGCATCGGGCGGCCCGGCTGGTGTTGTTGAGTGGGCGGGTGCCGGAGCGGCGGGCGCCGCGGATGGCTCCGCGGGGGATCGAGCGGCTGTGAGGGGCCGGGGCTGACGGTTGCCCGGTGGGGGGCCGGGGTGTGAGTGACCCCTCGCCGCGCGGGATGCCCGGCATGCCCCTCGAGCCAAGGACGGGTGACGCGGCCCCGCCCTGCGGGGCGGGCCCGGCATGCCCCCGGGCCGAAGGTGGGTGGCGCGGCCCCGCGCTGCCGGGGTGCCTCCCCCACTGCCGGCTTCGCTCGAGCGGGAGGTGCAGCCACCGCCCACCCGCGCCGCCTGGGGGTACCTCCCAGGCCATCAGGCCCCGGGGGAGGCACGACTGCCCGCAGCGGGGGGCGGCGGCTACGCGTCCGACGAGAAGCGCAGGGATGCCGGGGGGATGTGGGCGTCGCACCAGATGCGGGCCCCGGAGCGGAGTTCGTTGTCGGCGCCGATGACGGCGCCGTCGCCGATGACCGTGTCACTGAGTATCGAGCGGGTGCCCACGCGGGCGCGGGTGCCGATGAGGGAGTCGGTGATGACGGCGCCCGGTTCGATGACGGCGCCGGGCAGGATGGTGGAGCCGAAGACGCGCGCGCCCTCCGCCACGAAGGCGCCCTCGCCGACCACCGTGCCGCCGGCCAGCTTCGCGTCGGGCGCGACCCGTGCCGTGGGCAGGACGAGGCGGTCGCCGCAGCGGCCCGGTATCGCCGGGGACGGGGCGCGGCCCATGACCAGGTCCGCCGAGCCGCGTACGAAGGCCGCCGGGGTGCCGAGGTCCAGCCAGTAGGTGGAGTCGACCATGCCCTGCAGGTGCGCTCCGGTGGCCAGCAGGTCCGGGAAGGTCTCGCGTTCGACCGAGACCGGACGGCCCGCCGGGATCGTGTCGATGACCGAGCGGCGGAAGACGTACGCCCCCGCGTTGATCTGGTCGGTGACGATCTCCTCGGGTGTCTGCGGCTTCTCCAGGAAGGCGAGCACCCGGCCCGTGTCGTCCGTGGGGACCAGCCCGTACGCCCTCGGGTCGGTCACCTTGGTCAGGTGCAGGGAGACGTCCGCGCCGGTCGTCCCGTGGGTGCGGACCAGGGCGCCGATGTCCAGGCCCGTCAGGATGTCGCCGTTGAAGACGAGGACCGGGTCGTCGGGGCCCGAGTGCAGCCGGGACGCCACGTTGCGGATCGCGCCGCCCGTGCCGAGCGGCTCCTGCTCCGTGACGTACTCCAGGTGGAGTCCCAGGGCCGAGCCGTCACCGAAGTACGGCTCGAAGACCTCTGCCAGGTAGCTCGTCGCGAGCACGATGTGCTCGACGCCCGCCGCCTTCGCCCGCGCCAGCTGATGCGTGAGGAACGGCACCCCCGCCGCCCTGACCATCGGCTTCGGGGTGTGCACCGTGAGCGGACGCAGCCGTGTGCCCTTACCGCCGACCAGGAGGATCGCTTCTGTCACCTGTCGTCTCTGCTTCCTGCCGGGACCGGCCGAGCTTTCTTTCGGCCGGCCAGTGTATGCAGACCGTTCCATGGCGCCTTCGATGGCCGTGCGGTGTTCCGCCCTCAGCGGCCCTGGTACTTCGCCGCCGTCGAGCGGGCCGTGCCGAGCTTGTCGTAGAGCTTCTTGCCGGGGCAGCTCGTGGCGAAGCCGTCGCGGTGACCGGAGATGACGTTGAGTCGTACGTTCTTGCCCTTTCCGTAGAGATTGCCACCACCGGACTTCAGGTATGTCTTTCCGCGCGGATTCATGCCGTACAGACCGAGCTTCCACGCGCTGAGCCGGGCGACCGCCTTCACGGCGGCGGACGACGGCTTCTTGGAGGTGTAGGTGCCGAGGACGGCGATTCCCATGCTGTTGGAGTTGAACCCCAGGGTGTGGGCGCCCAGTACCGCCTTGGACACGCCCCCGGCCCGGCCCTCGTAGATCTTTCCGCACTTGTCGATGAGGAAGTTGTAGCCGACGTCGCGCCAGCCCATGCTGTTGACGTGGTAGCGGTAGATACCGCGAATGACTGACGGTGCCTGCTTGCAGGTGTAGTTGTTGCCCGTGGCCGAGTGGTGCACGAAGGCCGCCTTGACCTTCGTCGTGTACACGAACTTCCGCGCGCGCAGCTTCTCGTCGGCGCCCCAGCCGCGGCGCGTGGTGATGCTCGGGCGGGGGCCGACGTACGGCTTGGTCTTCTGCTGCGCCGTCAGCGCGTCGGCGCCGCCCAGGGCGAGGAGCGCGGCCTCGGTCCCGGCGCGGTCCAGGGCCGGGATCTCGGTGGCGCCGAGCGGGGCGACGTCCGTGTTGACGGCGGAGGCGGCGACGGCTTCCGCGGACTCCTCGGTCATGGCGGCCGTGGTAGTCGTGGCGGTCGTGGTGGTGGTGCGGGGGCCCTCCTCCGGACCGGGGGCCGCGGCGGGCGGTGCGCCCTCGCCGGGATCGACGAGTTCGAGACGCATACCCGTGGGGAGGGGCGAGGCAGCGACCCGAGCGGCCTCCGCGGCCTCCGTGGCCTCCGTGGCCTCCGTGGCCTCGGAGATGCTCTCCGCTCGCACCCGTACTTCCACACCGTCGGACTCGCCCACCCACAGCGGGGCGGTGGCGCCGCGGACGCGGTCCGACGCGCGCTCGGGGGTGCTGGGATCGGCGGCATGGTCCGCGTTGTGGGTCTCCAGTTCCTGCCAGCCGGACCAGGTGCCGGTGGCGGTGGCGCGGGTCCGGACCTGGACGTGACCGCGCAGTTCGGTGTGCGGGTCTTCCCAGACGACACCGACCAGCGAGAAGTGGCGCACGTCGCGGCGGGGCACGCCCTGTTCGGCGGTGCCGGGGGTGCGGTTGTGGGTGAGGGGGGCGAGGGGCAGCGACTGGGTGCTGCCGGGGACGTACGCCCCGGACCGCACCGTCCTACCGGTCGCGGGCTCGGCCGCGGAGAGGGCTGCCGCCGCCACGGGCGGGGCGAGCGGGAGGGCCAGGGCGGCCGCGCACGTGACACCGATCGAGGAAACAAGGAATCCACGCATGCCCCCGATCGTGGACATCATCGTACAAATCTGTCCATCCGTGACCTGACGGACTGTAGGAAGTTTTCGTCCGATCCGGTGGCCGGGCGGTACGCCGTACGCTCGGTGCGCGCCCGTGGGCCCGCGTACGCTTGCGCGGGTGAACGCGACCGACCGCACCCCTGCCGACCTGCTGAGTTCCGCGCTCGCCGCGGACCCGGGACGCCCCCTGGTGACCTTCTACGACGACGCCACCGGCGAACGCGTCGAACTGTCCGTGGCCACCTTCGCCAATTGGGTGGCCAAGACCGCGAACCTGCTCCAGGACGAACTGTCCGTCGAACCCGGCGACCGGGTCGCCCTGCTGCTGCCAGCGCACTGGCAGACGGCGGTGTGGCTGCTGGCGTGCGCGTCGGTGGGTGTCGTCGCCGACATGGCGGGTGATCCGGCGGCGGCCGACGTGGTGGTGAGCGGGCCGGAGCCTCAGGCACTGGAGGCGGCGCGGGCGTGCTCCGGCGCGCGGGTCGCGCTGGCGTTGCGGCCGCTCGGGGGGCGGTTCGTGCCGCGTCCGCCGGAGGGCTTCGCCGACTACGCGGTGGAGGCGCCGGGACAGGGTGACCGGTTCGTGCCGTACGCGCCGGTGGACCCGGAGGCGCCCGCTCTGATCGTCGCCGGTCGGGAGTTCAGCGGGGCGGAGGTCGTGGAGCGGGCTCGGACGGAGGCGTCGGGGCTGGGGCTCACGGGGCCGGGGGCACGGATCCTGTCGGGTCTGCCGTACGACACGTGGGAGGGGCTGAGCGCGGGGCTCTACGGGCCGTTGGCCAGTGGGGGGTCGGTGGTGCTGTGCCGGCATCTGGAACAGGCGGGTGCGGGGGTCGTGGACCGGCGGATCGAGGCGGAGAGGGTCTCGGCCACGGCTCGTTGACCGCCCGCCCCTGGAGCCGGCCGCTCCGCCCGAAGCCGCCCGCTCCGCCTGCCTGGAGCCGGCCGCTCCGCCCCCTGGAGCCGACCGCCTCGCCCCCTGGAGCCGGCCGCTCACCTCCGCCGGACCGGCGCACCCCCGTTCGGGTCAGTCCCGTTCCACTCCCGGCGCCCGCTCGGGGCATGGTCGTAGGAACGCACGGGTGCGGGACGGAGGGAGACGTGAGCGGTGACGACGCGGGCACGCCCTCCGGTGGGCCCGGACCCGGGGCGGGGGCTTCCGCGACCGGGGACGGGCTGAGGCGGCGGCGTCGGAGGCGGCGGCTGCGGCTTTCGGGGACCGTCGTCACCGTACTGGCCCTGGCTGCCGCGGGCCTCGGGTGGACGGTGTACTCCAGGCTGGACGGCAACATCACGGCGGACGAGGCGGCGGCGGCCGAACTCGCCCGGTACGAGGAGGAGCGGCCCACCGCACTGGTCCGCGGCGCTCAGAACGTACTGGTGATCGGGTCCGACTCGCGGTCCGGTGACGGCAACGCGCGCTACGGGCGGGACTCGGGGACCGAGCGCTCGGACACGACGATCCTGCTGCACCTGTCGGCGGGCCGGGACAGCGCCACCGCGGTCTCCCTCCCCCGCGACCTGATGGTGGACGTGCCCGGCTGCCACCGGCCCGACGGGTCACGCACCGAGCCGGTGTTCACACAGTTCAACTACGCCTTCGGTGCGGGCGGTTCGGCGTGCACGATCCGGACGCTGGAAAAGCTGACCGGCATCCGGATCGACCACCACGTCGTCGTCGACTTCCAGGGCTTCAAGGAGATGGTCGACGCGCTCGACGGTGTCGAGGTCTGCCTGCGGAAACCGGTCGACGACAAGAATGCCGAGCTGAAGCTTCCGGCGGGCCGGGTGACGCTGGACGGGGAGCAGGCGCTCGGTTACGTCCGCGCCCGCAAGTCGCTCGGAGACGGCAGCGACACCGACCGGATGGACCGGCAGCAGCGGTTCCTGGGAGCGCTCGTCGACAAGGTGCAGAGCGATGACGTACTGCTGAATCCGGTGAAGCTGTATCCCGTTCTGGACGCGGCCACTTCGTCCCTCACGACCGATCCGGACCTGGCGAGTCTGCGTGGTCTGTACGGCCTCATGCGCGGGCTGCGCGGCATTCCCACCGAACGCGTGCAGTTCCTGACCGTTCCCCGGGAGCCGTACGCGGGTGACGCCAATCGCGACCAACTCGTGGAGCCCGACGCCGAGAAGCTGTTCACCCGCCTGCGTACGGACGAACCCGTGACGGTCGCGGCGGCCGACGAGCCGGACACGGCGGCCGGTTCCGGAAACCCACGCGACCCCGGGACCGGCGACTCCCCGACTCCGACGTTCAGCGGGAACACGGCCGGGGAGGATGCCTGCGGGTGACGCGGGTGCCAAGCCGACGCGAGACCTGCGAGACGTGCGAGACGTAGAGGTGTAGAGGTGTAGAGGTGTAGTGGCTACGCGGGGCGGACACGGCGCAGCGGGACAGTTCTCCAATGAATGCGCGGGATTGACCAGTTGTAAGTTCGATTAAATGCGTCACTTCCGTCCCCCTGTACCGAACAGGGCGGTTAGTGTGAGCGATCCGGTGTGCCCGGCCACGTGGTTCTGCCCGAGGCCGGGCGCCGAATGAGCAAGTCCGGGCGCTGGGAGGGGAAGGCGCCGCGTGGCACCGACGGAGGATTCGGACAACCGTGGACGCGCAAGGCCGTGGGCGGGCGGACGGTATCGACCCCGCAGACCAGTGGGTACTCAACCCGGACACCGGCGAATACGAACTGCGACTGGGCCCTTCCGCACCGCAGTCGTCGGTCCCGCGCCCCCGGGGCGCCGCACCCGGCGGAAGCCGCGGTTCCCGTTCCCGCGGATCCGCCCCGCCCGGCGGGTCGCGCGACCGCGGCGCACCGGCTTCGGCCGCCCCCGGCCATGAGGTCCCCCCTCGCCGCAGACGCCGTGCGGCACCCGAGGAGCCGCCGCCCGGTCGGCGCGGGCGACGGCGGCCGGCGAAGAAGAAGTCGAAGAGCAAGAAGGTCCTGCTGTGGACCGGCGGCGCCATGGCGTTCGTCGTCCTCACCGCCTGCACGGCCGGGTACCTCTACCTGGAGCATCTCAACGACAACATCCAGTCCCTCCCCGACGACGGCGCGGGCACCGGTGGCTTCCAGAAGGACAAGGCGATCAACATCCTGCTGATCGGCACCGACAAGCGCACCGGCGCGGGCAACGAGGGCTACGGCGACACGGGCAGCGCCGGCCACGCCGACACCACGATCCTGCTGCACGTGGCCAAGGACCGCTCCAACGCCACCGCGCTCAGCATTCCCCGCGACCTGATCGTCGATATCCCCGACTGCCCGACCACGCAGGAGGACGGGACGACGAAGGTCATCCCGGGCTCCACCGGCGTCCGCTTCAACAACAGCCTCGGCCAGAGCGGCCGTACCCCCAGCTGCACCATGCGGACCGTCACCGAGCTGACCGGGGTCACGCCCGACAACTTCATGGTGGCCGACTTCAACGCGGTCAAGACGCTGACGACTGCGGTCGACGGAGTCGAGGTGTGCCTGGCGAAGGACATCGACGACCCGGACTCGCACCTGAAACTGGCGAAGGGCGAGCACAAGATCCAGGGTGAGCAGGCACTGGCCTTCGTCCGCACCCGGCACTCCGTGGGCTTCGGCGGCGACCTGAGCCGCATCGAGATCCAGCAGCAGTTCCTCAGTTCGCTGATGCGCAAGCTGAAGTCCAACGACACGCTCACCAGCCCGTCGAAGATGGTGAAGCTGGCGGAGGCCGCGACCGAGGCACTCACCGTCGACTCGAAGCTGGACGACATAAGCAAGCTGAAGGACCTCGGGCTGGAGCTGGGCAAGCTCAACACCAAGAACCTGACCTTCACCACCGTGCCGGTGCGCGACAACCCAGCGGAGAAGACCCCGGTGACGGTCGTCCTGCAGGAGGAGCCCGCCCAGCAGGTCTTCGACATGATCGCGAACGACGTCTCCTTCACCGAGGTCAAGCAGAAGGAGAAGGAGCAGGAGAAGAAGGAGGCCGCGGCCGTCGCCGCCCGCCTCGAGGGCGAGAAGTCCGACCCCTCCGAGGTCCGCGTCCGCGTCCTCAACGGCGGCGCCCCCTCCGGCAGCGCCCAGCTGGAACTTCGGTACCTCCAGACCGAGGCCGGCGTCTCCAAGTCCGAGAACGGGGGCAACGCACCGGCGGAAGTCGCGAAGACCACCCTGGAGTACGCCCCCGACCAGGCCGCCCAGGCCCGCGCCCTCGCCGAGATCCTCGGCCTGTCCGGCGCCGCCATGAAACCCGGCGAGAGCGTCACCAACGCCCAGGGCCTGCCCACCATGACCCTCACCCTCGGCAAGGACTTCAAGGGCGCCGGAGTCAAACTCAACGCCACCTCCGGGAAGACGCCCGAGGGAGTTCGGAAGGCCACGGCCGACAAGGTCGAGTGCGCGAAGTGACCTGACGGGCCCCGCACGCGTCTGACAGTACGACCGTCCCTCGGGACGGCCGTCCAGTGGCACGGCCGTCCATCAGTACAGCGGTCCAGCAGTACGGCAGTACGGCCCGTAATGGCCGGGGCGGGAGTAACCCGTGGGGACGGTCGTACAGCCAACGAGGGGTCCCGTACGTCCAACTGTGCGAACAGGTCGCGCGCAGGGGCGCGTTCGCGGGCCCGAGGGTGGGAGAGGGACATGACGCAGAGCGGTGTGCAAGGGGAGGGACCACGACCGGGCGCTGTCCGGCACGCCCGCGGCGGCCGGGGCGCCACAGGGGGCGCCCCGAGCGGCGGTGGCACGGGCACGGGCGGGCAGGAGGGCCCCGGGGGCGGGAACGGCAGGCGGTCCGGACGGCGGCGCGCCGGACGGCGGCATCGCGCGCTGCGGTGGTCCGCGACGGTTCTCGCGGTTCTGATACTCGGCACGGCCGGCGCCGGATACCTCTACTACGAGCACCTGAACGGCAACATCGAGAAGGGCGAGCGCAGCAGCGGCGACTCCAAGGCGCACAGGACCGAGCCGAACGCGGCCGGACAGACGCCCCTGAACATCCTGCTGATCGGCTCCGACAGCCGTGCCTCCGACGCCAACGTGGCACTGGGCGGCGGCAAGGACACCCGCGACAACCCGCCGCTGGGTGACGTGCAGATGCTGATCCACCTGTCCGCCGACCGCAAGAGCGCCGCCGTGGTGAGTGTCCCCCGCGACACCCGCGTCGACATCCCCGCGTGCACGGACCCGAAGACCGGCGAGAAGTTCCCGGCGACCAACACGATCATCAACGCGTCCCTGGGCCGCGGCGGCGCCGGTTGCACCCTCGCCACCTGGGAGAACCTCACCGGGGTCTACATCGACCACTGGATGACGATCGACTTCGCGGGCGTGGTCTCGATGGCGGACGCCATCGGCGGGGTCGAGGTCTGCGTCAACCAGAACGTCGACGATCGTCCGAAGCCCGGCAGGGAGGGCGGCTCCGGCCTGCACATGACGAAGGGGTCGCACAAGGTCCAGGGCGAGCAGGCCCTCCAGTGGCTGCGCACCCGGCACGCCTGGGGCAGCGACGTGCTGCGGGCCCGGGCGCAGCACATGTACATGAACTCGATGATCCGCACCCTGAAGGGGCAGAACGTCTTCACCGACACGGGCAGGCTGATGAACCTGGCCGATGCGGCCACGAAGTCCCTGAGGGTCTCCGAGGAGATCGGCACGGTCAAGAAGCTCTACGACCTCGGCATGCAGCTCAAGACGGTACCGACGGACCGCATCACCATGACGACGGTACCCACCGTCCAGGACGACCGGAACGAGAACCACCTGCTCCTGGACGGCGCCGACGCGGAGCGGATGTGGGCGATGCTCCGCGACGACGTGCCCTACGACAACAAGGACGGCAAGGGCGCCAAGGACCCCGCCACCGGAGAGGAGACGGGGAAGGAGGCGGGAAAGGACTCCGGCCGGCAGCCTCCCGGGGACTCCCCCGCCGCCGACTCCGAGATCGCCGTCCTCGTCCGGAACGCCACCCGCTCCGCCACCCTCGGTCCGGTCGGCGGCCGTGCGAGTGCGCTCGCCCAGGCGCTGGTGGAGAAGGGCTTCGGCCAGGCGAGGAAAGACTCCTCTGCCGCGCTCTCCGAGGAGAGGACCGTGGTCCGTTATCCGAGCGACGAGCTGGCGGGTGACGCCCGGCGCGTCGCCGAGGTGCTGGGAATTCCGGCGGGTTCGGTGCGGAAGTCGACGGACGTGTCCGGGATCACGCTCGTCGTGGGAGCGGACTGGCGCTCGGGCACCTCGTACCCGAAGCAGAAGACGCCCGAGGCCGGAGACCTGCCCGACAACAGCGACGCCCTCAACGGCTCGGACACCGGTAAGTGCATGGACGTGTACGAGCCCTACCGATGGTAGGAGCTCATGAAAATAGGAGGGATTGCCCTGTTGTAGGGGCGTCGAATTTGTCACCGGTGTCGTTCGACGCTGAACTGGGCCGATAGTGTGAGCGCTCCAGTGCCCCCGCCGCGAGGTCCGCCCTGGCGTCGTGCACTTGATGACCCTTTACCGTGCGCCTTCCGGGGAAGGTGCCGCGTGGCCCCCGCCGGAGGATTGGGAGACCGTGGACGCGCAAGGACGTGGGCGGGCAGACAACGTCGATCCCGCAGACCAGTGGGTACTGAATCCGCGTACCGGCGAATACGAACTGCGACTGTCCCCTTCCGCACCGGAGTCGCCTGTCCCGGGCCCCCGCAGGGCCGCCCCTCGTGCCACCGGCGCCCCTCGTGCCACCGGCGCCAAGGGCGCCTCCGCCGCCGACGGCGGCACCGCCGGCCGGGCACGTCGTGGCACGGCCGCGCCAGGCAGGGAGGTCCCGCCCCAGCGACGGCGCCGTCCCACGCCCGAGGAGCCGGTGCCGGGGCGGCGCGGACGCCGGCCGGAGAAGAAGAAGTCGAAGGGCAAGAAGGCCCTGCTGTGGGCCGGCGGCAGCACCGCGTTCATCGTCCTGGTGGCCGGTGTCGGCGGCTACGTCTACCTCAAGCACCTCGAGGGCAACGTGACGACGACGGACGTCGGCACCGCCGGCAGCAGCAGCTTCAAGAAGGACGAGGCCTTCAACATCCTCATCATCGGCACCGACAAGCGCACCGGCGCGGGCAACGAGGGCTACGGCGACACGGGCAGCGCCGGCCACGCCGACACCACGATCCTGCTGCACGTGGCCAAGGACCGCTCCAACGCCACCGCGCTCAGCATCCCCCGCGACCTGATCGTCGACATCCCCGACTGCGAGACCACGCAGGAGGACGGCACGAAGGCGGTCGTCCCCGGGACGCAGGGCGTCCGCTTCAACAGGAGCCTCGGCGAGAGCGGCCGGGACGCGGGCTGCACCATGCGCACGGTGAAGGAGGCGACCGGCATCCAGCCGAACCACTTCATGATGGCCGACTTCAACGCGGTCAAGACGCTGACCACCGCCGTCGACGGGGTCGAGGTCTGCGTGGAGAAGGCCGTCGACGACAAGAAGTCCAAACTCAAGCTGCCCGCCGGCGAGTCCATGGTCGAGGGCGAGCAGGCCCTCGCCTTCGTCCGTACCCGGCACGCCTTCGGCAACGAGGGCGACCTGGACCGCATCAAGGTGCAGCAGCAGTTCCTGGGCTCGCTCATGCGGAAGATGTCCTCCAGCGACACCCTCACCAGCCCCACCAAGCTGGTGAAGCTGGCCGAGGCCGCGACCAAGGCCCTGACCGTGGACAAACCGATCGGCAACGTGGGCACGCTCAAGGACATCGCCCTGGAGCTGAAGAAGGTGCCGACGAAGAACATCACGTTCCTCACGGTGCCGGTGATCGACAATCCCGCCGAGAAGGTCAAGGCGACGGTCGTCCCCGCGCCGTCGGAGGCGCCCCAGGTCTTCGACATGATCAGGAACGACATCTCCTTCACCGAGGTCGAGCAGAAGGAGAAGGAGCAGGAGAAGAAGGAGGCCGCGGCCGTCGCCGCCCGCCTCGAGGGCGAGAAGTCCGACCCCTCCGAGGTCCGCGTCCGCGTCCTCAACGGCGGCGCCCCCTCCGGCAGCGCCCAGCTGGAGCTTCAGTACCTCCAGACCGAGGCCGGCGTCTCCAAGTCCGAGAACGCCGGCAACGCCCCCGCGGAAGTCGCGAAGACCACCCTGGAGTACGCCCCCGACCAGGCCGCCCAGGCCCGCGCCCTCGCCGAGATCCTCGGCCTGTCCGGCGCCGCCATGAAACCCGGCGAGAGCGTCACCAACGCCCAGGGCCTGCCCACCATGACCCTCACCCTCGGCAAGGACTTCAAGGGCGCCGGAGTCAAACTCAACGCAAAATCGATCGCGACGCCGGACCTGCCGAAGTCCACGGCCGACCAGAAGCAGTGCGCCAGTTGACCTGACGGGCCTGTCGTACGTCTCACAGGCCGGCGACAGGCCCGCGCCGTGGCGCGGGGGTGGGGAGGGACGCGGACATGACGCGGAACAGTGTGCAGGGGGAGGACACGCGGGAGGGCGCATCGGACGCCCCCGAGCGTGCGGAGAGGGAGGTCGGCGGCTCCGAGGGCGCCGAGGACGGCGACAGCGGTGCCGAAGCGGGCAGACGCCCGCCCCGCAGGGGACGCCGGGTGCTGCGCTGGACCGCGGTGGCACTCGCCGTGCTCCTGGCCGGTACGGCCGGCGCCGGGTACCTCTACTACGAGCACCTCAACGACAACATCAAGAAGGACGCCCTGAACCTGGGCGACAACAAGGTCGCCGCGCCGACACCGAACGCGGCCGGGCAGACCCCGCTGAACATCCTCGTCATCGGCTCGGACGCCCGGGACAACGAGGAGAACCAGCAACTCGGCGGCGCCCGTGAGACGTTCGGCTCCACGCCGCTGGCGGACGTGCAGATGCTGGTGCACCTGTCCGCCGACCGCAGCAACATGTCGGTCGTCAGCATGCCCCGCGACACCCTCGTGAAGATCCCCAAGTGCACCGACCCCGACGACGGCGAGGTCTACCCTGCGAGCGAGGGCCGGACGATGACCAACCAGAGCCTCGGACACGGCGGCCCCGGCTGCACGGTGGCCACCTGGCAGGAACTGACCGGCATCCACATCGACCACTTCGTCATGGTCGACTTCGCGGGCGTGGTGTCGATGGCCGACGCCGTCGGCGGCGTCCCGGTCTGCGTGGACGCCAACATCCACTCGCGCGACAGCCAGGGCCACGGCTCCGGTCTGAAACTGGCGGAGGGTACGCATCCCATCAAGGGTGAGCAGGCCCTGCAGTGGCTGCGCACCCGCTACGGCTTCGACGACGGCAGCGACCTGGCGCGGGCCAAGGCCCAGCACATGTACCTGAACTCGATGGTCCGGACGCTGCGCGAGAACGCGACCCTCAGTAGCCCCAACAAGCTGCGCAGGCTGGCCGAGGAGGCCACCGCGGCGCTCACGGTCGACCCGGGCCTCGACACCGTCAAGAAGCTGTACGACCTCAGCGACGAGCTGCGCAAGGTGAAACCGCAGCGCATCACCATGACCACGATGCCCAACCGGTACGTGGGCGCCCGCGTGGAACCGACCGAGGAGGCGGAGCAGTTGTTCCGGCTGGTGCGTCAGGACATCGCGCTGGACGGCAAGGACGCGAAGAAGAGGACGGCCGACGAGGAGACGAAGGTCCCGGGCGACCCGGCGGCCGCCGACGAGGAGATCGCGGTCCAGGTCCGCAACGGCACCCGCACCGACCGCCTCGGCGCGGCCCGCGGACGCGCGAACACGGTCACCGGACTGCTGGTGGAGCAGGGCTTCGCCAAGGCGGTCGCCGACCCCTCGGTGCTGCCCAGCGAGGACCTCACGGTCGTCCGCTACCCGAGCGCCGACCTGGAGGGCGACGCACGGCGCGTAGCCGAGTCCCTGGGGATTCCGGCGAGTTCGGTGCGGCGGTCGACCGACGTCTCGGGTGTCACGCTCGTCGTCGGCGCCGACTGGCGCGAGGGTACGGCGTACAGGGCGCCCACGACGGACGACAGGACCCCGGAGTCGGCCGAGGCCCTCAACGGCGCGGACGAGAGCGCCTGCATGCACGTGAACCCGGCGTTCACCTGGTCCTGAGCGGCGTCACCGGGTTCCGGCGGCGTCCGTCACCGGGTTCCGGCGGCGTCCGTCACCGGGTTCCGGCGGCGGCGTCCGTGTCGGGCTGCACGGCCGGGCGCCGCGAGGCGATGACCCGCTTGGCCAGCGACCGCGGGCTGGTCAGGAAGCCCCAGCCCCACGACATGTGCATGGTCGCCAGCGCCACCGGGATCTGCGCCCGCGCCTTCAGCCCCAGCCCCTTGCCGGCCGGGACCGAACCGGCGGCGATCGCGGCCAGGTACCCGCCGGGGATCACGAAGCCCCACGGGGTCAGCGCCGCGCCCACCACGACACCGGCCGCGATGGCGCACACGGCCGTCGGCGGGGCGAGGTAGCGCAGGTTGATGGAGCCGGAGTGGTAGCGGGCGACGACGTGCCGCCAGCGGCCGTAGTCCTTGTACTGCTTGGCCAGCGCCCGCACGGACGGCCTCGGCCGGTAGGACACCTTCAGCTCCGGCGAGAACCAGATCAGGCCGCCGGCCTCACGGATGCGGAAGTTCAGCTCCCAGTCCTGGGCGCGGATGAACTCCTCGTTGTAGCCGCCCTGCCGCTCCAGCGCCTCGCGCCGGAAGACACCCAGGAAGACGGTCTCGGCGGGGCCGGCCTCGCCGCCCGTGTGGAAGGCGGCGTTGCCGACACCGATCTTCGACGTCATCGCGGCGGCGACGGCGTCCTCCCAGGCGTTCTCGCCCTCGGCGTGCATGATGCCGCCGACGTTCTGCGCGCCGGTCTCCTCGAGGAGCCGTACGGCCGTGGCGATGTAGTTCGGCGAGAGCATGCCGTGGCCGTCGACGCGGACGACGACCGGATGACGGGAGGCCTTGATCGCGGCGTTCAGCGCGGCGGGCGTACGGCCGGTGGGATTCGGCACGGTGTGTACGCGCGGATCCTCGGCGACGAGCTCGGCGGCGATCTCGTCCGTACGGTCCGCGGAGGGACCGAGGGCGATCACGACCTCCATCTCGCCGGCGTACTCCTGGGCGAGGATGGCGCGGACGGAGCCGCGCAGATGCCGTTCCTCGTTGAGGACGGGCATGATCACGGAAACGGCGGGCGGCCGCACGTCGGACTTGGCGTTCATCGGTGCTCACGTTACCGCGAACGGGGGACACGGGCGCGCGCCGCGGGGGTCACAGCCCCGGGCAGCAGATCGTATGGGCCTACGGTGCTCACGGATCGCACGCCAGGCCGCACGGCCCGTCCCCGCGGAGGTGCCACTTGCCCACACCGCCCCGCTCCCCCCGGGTCCCGGCCTCGTCCCCCCCGGGCGGCCCCCCGCCGCAGCACGGCGGCCCCCGACCGTCCCCCCGACCGCCCGGGCCCGTACGGCGCAGGCGGCCGCGCTGGGCCATGCGGGCGGTGACGGCGCTGTCGGTGGTGGTGCTCGCCTCCGCGGGGATCGGGCACGCGGTGCTCTCCAGCCTGGACGCGGACATCTCGCGGGTCGACGCCTTCAAGGACATGAAGAACCGGCCCCGGGCCGGTGACGGCATGAACATCCTGCTGGTCGGCACCGACGGCCGCGACCGGATCAGCGAGGCGCAGCGGCAGGAGTACCGTCTCGGCGGCGCCCCCTGCCACTGCACCGACACGATCATGATCGTGCACATCTCGGAGGACCGGGAGCGCGCCAGCGTGGTCAGCCTGCCGCGCGACTCGTACGCCGAGACGCCCGACCACACCGACCGCACCACCGGCGAGCACCACGAGGGGCACCCCCTCAAGCTGAACGCGGCCTACGCCGAGGGCGGCCCTCAGCTGACCGTCCGCACCGTCGAGAACATGACCCGCGTGAAGATCGACCACTACCTGGAGGTCGACTTCACCAGCTTCATGAAGACGGTGGACGTCCTCGGCGGGGTGCGGATCTGCACCCCCCAGCCGCTCAAGGACAGCTACACCGGGCTCGACCTGCCGGCCGGCACCCACAGGCTGATGGGCGGGCAGGCGCTTCAGTACGTCCGCGCACGCCACCTCGACGGGACCTCGGACCTGAGCCGGATGAAGCGCCAGCAGCGCTTCCTGGCCGCCCTGATCGACCGGGCGACCTCCTCGGGGCTGCTGCTGAACCCGCTCAGGTTCCGCGACGTCACCCAGGCCGTGCTCGGCTCGGTGCGCGCGGACAAGGGCTTCGGCACCGACGAGCTGCTGGCACTCGGGCGGGCGATGCGGAACTTCTCGCCGTCGTCGTCCGAGTTCACCACCGTGCCGATCGGGCAGATGGGCCACGACGTCAAGGGCGTCGGCTCGACCCTGAAGTGGGACCCCGTGGAGTCCGAGCGGATCTTCGACGCGCTGCGCGATGACAGGCGCCTGGCCGTGCCCGGGCCGAAGCCCGCGGGTCCGGCGCCGGTACGGGTGCCGGTGGACCCGAAGCATGTCCAGGTCCAGGTGGAGAACGGCACGCGCACTCCGGGACTCGGCAAGCGGGTGGACGACGCGCTGGCCGCGACCGGGTTCCACACCACCCGCGCCCCCAGGAACGCCGTCGACCGCGCGGTCGAGCGGACCGTCATCGCCTTCGACCCCCGCTGGGACCTCTCGGCGAGGTCGCTGGCCGCCGCGCTGCCCGGCAGCGAGCTCCGGCCGGTCAAGGGGCAGGGCCCGACGCTGCGGGTGATCGCGGGCGCCGGCTTCGAGGAGGTCGTGGAGGTGAAGCCGGCGGACCCGCCGCAGGAGTCGGGCACGGTGGTGCGCGGCGACGAGGTGGCCTGCGGGAAGCAGTGACCCGCCGCGGGGTCTCAGTTGCCGGAGACGGTGACCTTCTCGTCGTTCTTCAGCTGCTCCACCAGCTGCTTCACCTTGGCGTCGTCCCACTTGAGGTTTCCGCCGACGCTGCCGGACACCGGCATGTTCATCGACGTGCCGTCGCCGCCGCTGACGCTCTTCATCGCCCAGAACATGCTCGCCAGGTCGAACAGGCCCATGTCCTTGTCGACGATGAGGGAGTCCAGGCCCGCACCCATGGTCGGGTACAGCTTGAACGGGTTGAGGACCGTCGACGGGGTGGCCACCTGGCTCGCCAGCGCCGACAGGAACTTCTGCTGGTTCTTCGTCCGGTCCAGGTCGGAGCCGGCCAGCGCGTACCGGGTGCGGACGAAGGCCAGGGCGTCCTCGCCGTTCAGGGTCTGCTTGCCCTTCTTGAGGTCCGCGCCGGACTTGGGGTCCTTGATGTCCTGCGGGATGTCCATCTCGACGCCGCCGACCGCGTCCACGATGTTCGCGAAGCCGGCGAAGCCGATCTCCACGTAGTGGTCCAGGCGCAGCCCGGTGTTGTGCTCGACGGTGCGCACCAGGAGCTCGGGGCCGTCCTCCGCGTACGCGGCGTTCAGCTTCACGCGCCGGCCCGTGCCCTCGTACTTCTTGCCGGACTCGGAGCCGACGAAGCTCGGGATCTCCACGTCCGAGTCACGGGGCAGCGAGATCAGCGTCGACCCGTTGTCCCCGGTGTGCAGGATCATCATCGAGTCGGTGCGCTTGCCCTCGGCGGAACCGGTGTGCAGGTCCTTCTTCTGCTCGGCGGTCATGCCCTCGCGGCTGTCGGAGCCGACGATCAGGTAGTTCGTGCCCTCGCCGGCTCCGGGCCGCTCGATGACCTTGGACAGGTCGACCTCGCGGTTGAGCTTGGAGTCGGCCCAGAAGTAGGTGCCGACGGTGGTCACGACCAGCGCGGTCACCACCGTGACCGCGGTCCACTTGATCCGGCGGCGCCAGTCGGGCGCGGGCCGGCCCGGGCCGCGCCCGCCGGGGCCGGCGCCGGGGCCTCGGCCGCCGGGGGTGCCGTAGACCTGGCCGGTGTTGTAGCCGCTGTCGTACCCGTCCTGCCCGCCGTGGCCCTGGCCGTCGACGTACGACGGCTGCTGCGGGATGCCGGCGCCGTACGGCGGTGCCGACGGGCCCGGGCCGGGCGGCGGCGCCTGGCCGCGGCGGACCTGCCGCATCACGCGGGCGCTCTCGGGCCGCGCGCTCGCGCTGCCGCGTCCGTACCGGCCGCCGCGGTTGTCACCGGTCGATGCCTCGGGCCAATCAGTCATGCGCACCAGTGTGCAGGTCCGCGCCACGGACCATACAAGGGTCGTCGGAAAATAGGTCAGTGCTGTTGCGAAGCTGACACAAATTACTCGGATGTCGTCCCGGCATAAGGTGGAGGCCATGACAGACCAGGCAGAACAGGCCTCGACCTCGCAGTCGGCGACTCCGGAGATCCCGGGCAAGCCGACCTCGGCCTCCCGCACCACCCTCAGCCACATCATGACCCACAGCGACACCAACCTTCTGGGCACGGTGCACGGCGGAGTGATCATGAAGCTCGTCGACGACGCGGCGGGCGCCGTGGCCGGACGGCACTCCGGCGGCCCCGCCGTCACCGCGTCCATGGACGAGATGGCGTTCCTCGAACCGGTCCGCGTAGGCGACCTCGTCCATGTGAAGGCCCAGGTCAACTGGACCGGCCGCAGCTCCATGGAGGTCGGCGTCCGGGTCCTTGCCGAACGCTGGAACGAGTCCACGCCGGCCACCCAGGTCGGCTCGGCGTACCTGGTCTTCGCCGCGGTCGACGCGGACGGCAGGCCGCGCACGGTCCCGCCGGTCCTCCCGGAGACCGGGAAGGACAAGCGCCGCTACCAGGAGGCCCAGATCCGCCGCACCCACCGCCTGGCCCGCCGCCGCGCGATCATGGAGCTGCGCGAGCGCCGGGTGGCGGAGGGGTACGAGGACTGACCGCCTCGCCCCAGGACGGTGTGCCGGCCGCCTGCCCGGCCGGGTGCCGCCAGATCGTCAGCACCCGCCCACCGGGCAGCCCCTCGCGTACGCAGTCGACGCGGGGGTCCTCGCCCCGGGGTCCGGCACGCAGAGGTCGTCGGACGGGCCGCCCGCGCCCGTCTTGGCCTCGGTGTACCCCCAGTCCCGCAGGGCGATATGGAGGTAGCCGACGCCACCGTCGCGGCGGACGGCGTAGTCGCCGTCGAGCGCGCCCGGGGACCGCCCCGCCCGCCGTCCCCCAGGCCATGCCGGGTGCCGGCGGGCGGAGCCGTCGGGGAGGGTGCCGGCCGTAGCCCGGCGCCGGGCGCCCCTCGGTCTCGACGAGCCGGCTGCCGTTACGGCAGGTTGCGCGCCATGACGATGCGCTGGACCTGGTTCGTGCCCTCATAGATCTGCGTGATCTTCGCGTCGCGCATCATGCGCTCCACCGGGTAGTCACGGGTGTAGCCGTAGCCGCCGAGGAGCTGGACCGCGTCCGTGGTGACCTCCATGGCCACGTCCGAGGCGAAGCACTTCGCCGCCGCGCCCTGGAAGGTGAGGTCCGCGTCACCGCGCTCCGACTTCGCGGCGGCGGCGTACGTCAGCTGGCGGGCCGCCTCGATCTTCATGGCCATGTCGGCGAGCATGAACTGGATGCCCTGGAAGTCGGCGATGGGCTTGCCGAACTGCTTGCGCTCCTTGACGTAGCCCTTGGCGTAGTCGAGGGCGCCCTGGGCGATGCCGAGGGCCTGGGCGGCGATGGTGATGCGGGTGTGGTCCAGCGTCTTCATCGCCGTGGCGAAGCCGGTGCCCTCCTCGCCGATCATGCGGTCGGCGGGGACGCGGACGTTGTCGAGGTAGACCTCGCGTGTCGGGGAGCCCTTGATGCCGAGCTTCTTCTCCGGGGCGCCGAAGGAGACTCCCTCGTCGGACTTCTCGACGACGAAGGCGGAGATGCCCTTGGAGCGCTTGGTGGGGTCGGTGACGGCCATCACCGTGTAGTACTCCGACTCGCCCGCGTTGGTGATCCAGCGCTTGACGCCGTTCAGGATCCAGTGGTCGCCGTCGCGGACCGCCCTGGTCTTCATGCCGGCCGCGTCGGAGCCCGCGTCGGGCTCGGAGAGGCAGTAGGAGAACATGCCGTCGCCCTTGGCGAGCGGGGTCATGTACTTCTTCTTCAGCGCCTCGGAGCCGGAGAGGATCACCGGCAGGGAGCCGAGCTTGTTCACGGCCGGGATGAGGGAGGAGCTGGCGCAGACGCGGGCCACCTCCTCGATGACGATCACCGTGGCGAGGGCGTCGGCGCCCGCGCCGCCGTACTCCTCGGGGACGTGCACCGCGTGCAGGTCGTTCGCGGTCAGCGCGTCGAGGGCCTCCCGCGGGAAGCGGGCCTCCTCGTCCACCGCGGCGGCGTGCGGCGCGATCTTCGCCTCGGCCAGGGAGCGGACGGCGTCCCGGAGCATGTCGTGCTCCTCCAACGGGCGGTACAGGTCGAAGTCAGCCGATCCGGCCAAGGTCTCTCACGCTCCAAAACGCAGTGGTGCTGACGCTAACTACCGTTAAGTAACTCCGAATTTTATGCTCCCTCCACGGTGGTGGATAGGTGAGCTTGACGACAGCGGGAAACCTGCCCGTCGAGGCGCTTTCCCATGCCCCGGATATGCTCGGGCGCGCACGCCTGCCGTACACCTCTGGAGCACCCATGGCCCTCAAGATCACCGTGATCGGTACCGGTTATCTCGGCGCGACCCATGCGGCGGCCATGGCAGAGCTCGGTTTCGAGGTACTGGGCCTGGACGTGGTGCCCGAGAAGATCGAGATGCTCCAGCGGGGCCAGGTCCCGATGTACGAGCCGGGGCTGGAGGAACTGCTCCGGGGGCACGTCGCCGGGATCGAGGGGTCCAGCGGGCGGCTGCGCTTCACCACCGACTTCGCCGAGGCCGCCGCCTTCGGCGACGTGCACTTCCTGTGCGTGAACACGCCGCAGAAGCACGGCGAGTACGCCTGTGACATGTCGTACGTCGACTCCGCGCTGGCCTCGCTGGCGCCGCACCTGTCCGGCCCCGCGCTCGTCGTCGGCAAGTCGACCGTGCCCGTGGGCTCCGCCGACCGGCTGGCCCGCTACCTCGCCGAACACGCGCCGGCCGGCGCCGACGCCGAGCTGGCCTGGAACCCGGAGTTCCTGCGCGAGGGCTTCGCCGTCAAGGACACGCTGCATCCCGACCGGATCGTGGTCGGGGTGCGCAGCGAGCGGGCCGAGAAGCTGCTGCGCGAGGTGTACGCGACGCCGGTCGGGGAGGGTACGCCGTTCGTCGTCACCGACTTCCCCACGGCGGAGCTGGTGAAGACCTCCGCGAACTCCTTCCTCGCCACCAAGATCTCCTTCATCAACGCGATGGCGGAGGTGTGCGAGGCCGCGGACGGCGACGTCGCCAAGCTGGCGGAGGCGATCGGGTACGACGACCGGATCGGGAAGAAGTTCCTGCGGGCCGGGATCGGGTTCGGCGGCGGCTGTCTGCCGAAGGACATCCGGGCGTTCATGGCGCGCGCCGGTGAGCTGGGCGCCGACCAGGCGCTGACGTTCCTGCGCGAGATCGACTCGATCAACATGCGCCAGCGCGGCCAGATGGTGGAGCTGACCCGGCAGGCGCTGGGCGGCGGTCCCTTCCTCGGCAAGCGGGTCGCGGTGCTCGGCGCCAGTTTCAAGCCCGACTCGGACGACGTACGGGACTCGCCCGCGCTGAACGTCGCCGGGCAGGTCCACCTGCAGGGCGCCCAGGTGACGGTGTACGACCCCAAGGGCATGGAGAACGCCCGGCGGCTGTTCCCGACGCTCGGCTACGCCGACTCCGCGCTGGAGGCGGTGCGGGGTGCCGACGTCGTCCTGCACCTGACGGAGTGGCGGGAGTTCCGCGAGCTGGACCCGGAGGCGCTGGGCGAGGCCGTGGCGGCCCGGGTGATCCTCGACGGGCGCAACGCCCTGGACGCCCAGGTCTGGCGGAAGGCCGGCTGGACGTACCGGGCGATGGGCCGGCCGACCGCGTAGCCCGTTCCCGACGAACGGTGACGCCGGTTCGGCCGAGGCTCAGTCGGCCGAACCGGCGTCCGTTGCATTCTGCACCACGGGGCGGCGCCCCGGCCGGTGAACTCCGTGTCGATCACGCTCCCTTGGCGCGGTACCGGCGCATCTTGGCGCGGGCCCCGCACACCCGCATCGAGCACCAGCGCCCGCGTCCGGCCGGGCTGCGGTCGTAGTAGGCCCAGTGGCAGTCGGCGGCCTCGCACGCCTTCAGCCGGGTCCAGGTGCCCGCGACCAGTGCCTCGGCGACGGCGGCGGCGACGCGGGCGGGCAGGGAGTCGTCCCCGGCCGGGGCGAGGGCGGCGGAGCCGTCGGCCGCGTCGACGATCACCACCAGCGGGGCCCCGGCGAGCAGCTCGCAGAGCGGGGTCACCGTGCGGTGCGGCGGATGGCCGGCGTGGGCGAGCAGGGTCGCGCGCAGCGACTCGCGCAACTCGCGGGCTTTGGGGACGTCGTCCTCCGTCAGGCCGAACCGTGCCCGGCCCTCCGGTGTGTCCAGCGAGTCGGCGCCCGTTTCGATGTCCAGCGTGTTCACCAGGGACCGGACCAGCTCCAGTCCTCCCGGCGCGGGCGATCTCTCACTCATGCTTGCGACGTTACCGCCAGTGGGGCAGCATGCAGTAACCGTTACCGGTTACCCGTACTCCACTGGTAACCGAGGACCGTAGAACTCGAGGAGGAAGTCATGGCTGTCGCCGAACTGGGCGTCGTCGTCCTGGACTGTCCCGACCCCCACGCACTGGCCCGCTTCTACGCCGACGTGCTCGGCGGCACCGTCGAGGACAAGAGCGACGACCAGTACGAGTGGGTCGAACTGAAGCTGCCCGGCGGGCGGACGCTGGCCTTCCAGGGCTCCCCCGGCCACGTACCTCCGAAGTGGCCCGGACCCGACGGCGCGCAGCAGTTCCACCTCGACCTCGACGTGAAGGACCTGGACGCGGCGGAGAAGGCCGTGCTGGAGCTGGGCGCCAGGCCGCTGGACGCGGAGGACCGGGCCCGGACCTTCCGGGTTTACGCCGACCCGGCCGGGCACCCGTTCTGCCTCTGCGCCTGCTGAGCAGGGACCGGACCGCCAACACCGGGAGGTTCCCCCCATGGCACCCGTGGCACGTTTCCGTTCCGTCGTCGTCGACTGTCCCGAGCCCCGCGAGCTGGCCCGCTTCTACGCGCGGGTCGGCGGCGGCACGCCCGAGGAGCAGGACCCCGACTGGGTGGTGCTCCAGGTGCCCGGAGGGCCGCGGCTGTCCTTCCAGCGGGTGCCGGGGCTCACCCCGCCGCAGTGGCCGCGTTCCGACCGCGACGCCCAGCAGTTCCACCTCGACTTCGACGGCGGGGCGACGTGGGAGGAGATGGACGCGGCGCACGAGAAGGTGCTCGCGCTGGGTGCCCGGCCGCTGGACCTGGAGGACCGGGAGAAGAAGGACTTCATGGTGTACGCCGATCCGGCGGGGCATCCGTTCTGCCTGTGCCGGATCGAACACGCGTGACGGCCGGCCGTCGGGCTCGCACGCGTGACGGCTAGCCGTCGAGCTCGGCGATCGTCGCCGTCGACGGCTCCCGGCGCAGCGCCGCCGCCCGCGCGGTGAAGGCCGCCCCCCGCAGTACGCGCTGGACGTTGCCCCAGGTCAGCAGGGCCACGTCCGATTCGTCCCAGCCGCGTCGCAGCAGCTCGGCGATGAGCCGGGGGTAGCACGAGGCGTCGCCGAGTTCCAGCGGGTGGGCGGTGCCGGCGTCGTAGGTGCCGGACAGGCCGACGCTCTGCGGACCGGCCACCGTGCGGACGTGGTCGAGGTGGTCGGCGACGTCCCGGACGGTCGGGCCGGTCTGCTCGGCGGTCAGCGGCACCATGCACAGGCCTCCGGCGTCGCCCAGCTCGACGAGCAGGTCGTCGGGGAGGTTGGCGGGGTGCGGGCGCAGGGCGCGGGCGGCGGAGCGGGTGCACAGCACCGGCGCCTTGGAGACGGCGAAGGTACGGCGGACGGTCTCGGCACAGGCGCCGGAGAGGTCGGCGACGACGCCGAGCCGGTTCATCTCGCGGACGACCTCCTCGCCGAACCGGGTCAGCCCCGCCTCGCTCGCCCAGGTCGCCCCGGTCAGCGTCAGCACGCGCAGACCGAGGGCGTGCAGCGAACGCAGGATGCCGAGGCAGTCGCCGATCGCGGCGGCGCCGGCGGGGCCGGGCAGCACGGCGACCCGGCCGCAGTTGCGCGCGTCGATGGTCTGTCCCGCGTCGTACGCCAGACGGAGCCCCTCCGGGTGGGTCCGCACGACCATCCGGACCAGGTCCAACTGCTCCAGGGTCGCGCCCACCGCCCGGTCGCCGTCGATGGCCTCGGGCAGGTGCAGCGACCAGAACAGCGCGCCCACCCGGCCCTCGCGCAGCCGCGGCAGGTCGGTGTCGACGATGCTCTCGCCGGCCTCCAGGTCGTACCAGGGCAGGTGCTTGAGCCTCCGGGGCAGGCCGCTGTAGCCGTCGGCGACGGGGTGGGCGGCCAGTACGGCGAGGGCACGGGTCAGCGGTTCGTCGTCGGGGTCGGACACGAGCGCGTAGGCCTCCGGCGGGTAGGCCTCCGCGGCAGGCGGCACGGGCAGGTCGTCGAGTCCGCCGGCATCGGTGCGGGTGTGCAGGTCGTCCTGGAGGTCTGCCATGGCGGGCTCCGTACGGTCGTCGTGCGTTACGGTCACCGTCGCACGGAGCGGAAACCCGTTCCTGGTGGGTGGGGCGTTCGGGGGAGGTCGGCCCCGGGCCGCGTCGATCACCTCGTCCAGGGTGTCCCGGGAGCGGAGCAGGTCGGCGATGGCCCGGTCGATGCGGGCGCGTTCGGCGGCGAGAGGTTACGTGGGCGGGGCGACCGGATACACCGACTGCCCCGCCCTCACGGCTCCCGTGGAAGGGGACGGCTCAGCCGTCCAGCTCCGCCGGCGTCGCGTTGGACGGTCCCCGCGTCGCCTGAAGCCCCCGGGCCACGTCCTCGGCGGCGCCCAGCACCCGGACCGCGTTCTTCCAGGTGAGCTTGGCCAGGTCGGCCCGGGACCAGCCGCGCTCGAGGAGTTCGGCGATGAGGTTCGGGTAGCCGGCGACGTCGCCGAGGCCGTCGGGGGTGAAGGGCGTGCCGTCGTAGTCGCCGCCGACACCGAGGTGGTCGACGCCCGCGACCTCGCGCATGTGGTCGAGGTGGTCGGCGACCGTGGACACCGTGGCGACCGGGCGCGGGACGCGCTGCTCGAAGGCGGCGTGGACCTTCATCGCCTCGGGGCTGCTGTCGAGGTGGTGGAAGCCGTGCGCGCGCATGTTGTCGTCGGCGGCGGCCGTCCAGTCCACGGCCGCCTGGAGCACGAACTTCGGCACGAACGTCACCATCGCCATGCCGCCGTTGGCCGGCAGCCGCTCCAGCACGTCGTCCGGGATGTTGCGCGGGTGGTCGCAGACGGCCCGTGCGGAGGAGTGCGAGAAGATCACCGGCGCGGTGGAGGTGTCCAGCGCGTCCCGCATGGTCGTCGCGGCGACGTGCGAGAGGTCGACGAGCATGCCCTCGCGGTTCATCTCCCGCACGACCTCGCGGCCGAACGCCGACAGGCCGCCGACGCCCGGCTCGTCGGTCGCGGAGTCCGCCCACGCCACGTTGTCGTTGTGGGTGAGGGTCATGTAGCGCACGCCGAGCGCGTACAGCCCGCGGAGCGCCGCGAGGGAGTTGTCGATGGAGTGCCCGCCCTCCGCGCCCATCAGCGACGCGATCCTGCCCTCGGCGCGCGCGGCCTCCATGTCGGCGGCGGTCAGCGCGGCCCGCAGCTCGCCCGGGTGGCGGTCGATGAGCTGCCGTACGCAGTCGATCTGCTCCAGCGTCGCGGTGAGCGCGCCGGGCAGGTCCGAGCGGACGTACACCGACCAGTACTGCGCGCCGACGCCGCCGGCCCGCAGCCGGGCGAGGTCGGTGTGCAGGTGGGCGGACTGGTCGGCGGCGATGTCACGGGCGTCGAGGTCGTAGCGGACCTGCTCGCGCAGCGCCCAGGGCAGGTCGTTGTGGCCGTCGACGACGGGGAACTCGCGCAGCAGCTCCCGGGCCCGGTCCAGTGCGGCCGGTGAAGCCGATGAGTCCGGCGAGTCCGGTGAGTCCGGTGAGTCCGGTGAAGCAGATGAGTCCGATGAAGTCATGGACGTCTACTTCCCGAATCCGAAGGCCGCCGACCCCTCGACCTTGGTGCGCAGGCGCTTGCCCTTCTCGGTGGCCTGGTCGTTGAGGTCCTGCTGGAACTCGCGCATGCGGCCCAGCAGCTCCTCGTCGTGGGCGGCGAGCATCCGCGCGGCCAGCAGCCCGGCGTTGCGGGCGCCGCCGACGGAGACGGTGGCGACGGGCACCCCGGCCGGCATCTGCACGATGGACAGGAGGCTGTCCATGCCGTCGAGGTACTTCAGCGGCACCGGTACACCGATGACGGGCAGCGGGGTGACGGAGGCGAGCATGCCGGGCAGGTGGGCGGCGCCCCCGGCGCCGGCGATGATCGCCTTCAGGCCGCGGCCGGCGGCCTGCTCGCCGTACGCGATCATCTCGTGCGGCATGCGGTGCGCGGAGACGACGTCGACCTCGTAGGCGATCTCGAACTCGTCGAGCGCCTTGGCGGCGGCCTCCATGACGGGCCAGTCGGAGTCCGACCCCATGACGATGCCCACGGCCGGGCTTACCGGGCTCATTCGGTGATCGTCCCTCTCAGGTAGCCGGCAGCGTGACGGGCGCGCTCCAGCACGTCGTCCAGGTCGTCGCCGTAGGTGTTGACGTGGCCGACCTTGCGGCCGGGCTTCACGTCCTTGCCGTACATGTGGATCTTCAGCTGGGGGTCGCGGGCCATGCAGTGCAGGTACGCGGAGTACATGTCCGGATAGTCGCCGCCGAGGACGTTGACCATGACCGTCCACTCGGCGCGCGGGCGCGGGTCACCGAGGGGGAGGTCGAGGACGGCGCGGACGTGGTTGGCGAACTGCGAGGTGATCGCGCCGTCCATCGTCCAGTGGCCGGAGTTGTGCGGGCGCATCGCCAGTTCGTTGACGAGGATGCGGCCGTCGCGGGTCTGGAACAGCTCGACGGCGAGGTGGCCGACGACGTCCAGTTCCTTGGCGATGCTGAGCGCCATCTCCTCGGCCCGCAGCGCCAGGGTCCCGTCGAGGTCGGGGGCGGGCGCGATCACCGTGTCGCAGACGCCCTTGACCTGCTGCGACTCGACGACGGGGTACGCCACCGCCTGGCCGTGCGGGGAGCGGACCACGTTGGCGGCCAGCTCGCGGACGAAGTCGACCTTCTCCTCCGCCAGCACGGGCACCGAGGCGCGGAAGGGCTCGGCGGCCTCCTCGACGGAGCCCACCACCCACACGCCCTTGCCGTCGTACCCGCCGCGGACCGTCTTGAGGACGACGGGAAATCCGTCGCCCTCCGCGGCGAAGGCGGCCACGTCGGCCGGATCGCGCACGATCCGGTGACGCGGGCAGGGCACGCCGATCGCGTCGAGTTTCGCGCGCATCACGCCCTTGTCCTGGGCGTGCACGAGCGCGTCGGGGCCGGGGCGGACGGGGATGCCGTCCGCCTCCAGGGCCCTGAGGTGCTCGGTCGGCACGTGCTCGTGATCGAAGGTGATCACGTCACAGCCGCGCGCGAACTCGCGCAGCGTGTCCAGGTCGCGATAGTCGCCGACGACGACTTCGTTCACGACCTGCGCCGCAGAGTCCTGAGGGGTGTCACTGAGGAGCTTGAACCTGATGCCCAGCGGGATGCCCGACTCGTGTGTCATACGAGCGAGCTGGCCACCGCCGACCATGCCGACTACCGGGAACGTCACACCCCTAGCGTATCGGCCGCACGGGGCCCACCTGTTTACCGGCCGTTTCCCCGGGGTCCGGAGCCGCCTTTCCCGTCACCCGGCGTCCGTCCGCAGGAAGATCGCGCGTCCGGGTGGTTAGCATGAACGGATTGACGCCAACCGATGGACGGGGGCCTGCACGACCATGGAACATGGTTCCTCGGGTGCTCATACGGCTCCCCCGACGCCCCCGGCGACCCGCGGCGCGCTGCGGGAGCGGATCGACCGGCTGGTCCGGGAGGTCGTGAAGTTCGGCGCGGTGGGCGGCGCCGGGGTTCTCGTCAACCTCCTCGCCTTCAACCTGATACGGCACGTGACCGACCTCCACGTGGTGCGGGCCAGCATCCTCGCGACCGTCGTCGCGATCGTCTTCAACTACCTGGGTTTCCGCTACTTCACGTACCGGGACCGCGACAAGAGCCGCCGGACCCGTGAGATGTCGCTGTTCCTGCTGTTCAGCGCGGTCGGGCTGGTGATCGAGAACGGCGTGCTCTACACGGCGACGTACGGCTTCGGCTGGGACAGCCCGCTGCAGAGCAACATCTTCAAGTTCCTCGGGATCGGCATCGGCACGCTCTTCCGCTTCTGGTCGTACCGCTCCTGGGTCTTCCGCGCCCTGCCGGCCCGTGAGCCGGTGACACGGGCGGAGACCTTCCTGGAGCACGAGCAGCCGACCGCGGTACGCACCCCGGACGACGCCCCCGCGACACAGCGCTGACCGCGCGGCCCAGGGCCTGCCCTAGCCCTAGCCCTAGCCCTAGCGCACCGTGCCCCCCGAGTCACCGGACGACTTCTTCGGCGGCGGCGTGCGCGACAGGAACAGGCCGAACACCGGGGGGCGGCCCTGGAGGAGCTCCAGCCGTCCGCCGTCGGCCTCGGCGAGGTCGCGGGCGACGGCCAGTCCGATGCCCGTGGAGTTCCGCCCGCTGATCGCCCGCTCGAAGATCCGCGCCCCCAGGTCGCCCGGGACGCCGACCCCCTCGTCGGTGACCTCGACCACCGCCTGGTTGCCGGTCACCCGGGTCCGCAGCGCCACCGTGCCGCCGCCGTGCATCAGGGAGTTCTCGATCAGGGCGGCCAGCACCTGTGCCACGGCGCCCGGGGTGCCCACGGCCGTCAGGTGCCGTTTGCCGGAACTGACGATCGCCCGCCCCTCGCTGCGGTAGGCGGGGCGCCACTCGTCGATCTGCTGCTGGATGACGTCGTCCAGCTCGAAGGTGACGGCGGAGCCGCTGCGCGGGTCGCGGGAGTTCGTCAGCAGCCGGTCCACGACGTCCGTCAGCCGCTCCACCTGCGACAGCGCGATCGTCGCCTCCTCCTTTACCGTCTCCGGTTCGTCGGTGAGGGTGATCTCCTCCAGCCGCATGGACAGCGCGGTCAGCGGCGTACGCAGCTGGTGGGAGGCGTCGGCGGCCAGGCGGCGCTCGGCGGTGAGCATCCGGGCGATGCGCTCGGCGGAGGAGTCCAGCACGTCCGCGACACGGTCCAGCTCGGGGACGCCGTACCGCTTGTGGCGGGGGCGCGGGTCGCCGGAGCCCAGGCGTTCGGCGGTCTCGGCGAGGTCGGTGAGCGGGGAGGCGAGGCGGTTGGCCTGCCGGATCGCCAGCAGCACCGCGGCGACCACCGCGAGCAGCGCCACCAGGCCGATGATCAGCAGGGTCCGGCCGACCTCACGGGTCACCGAGGAGCTCGGCTCCTCGACGAGCACCGTCTCGCCCTCCTCGCCGGTGGCCGTGCCCCGGATGACCTCACCGGTCGGCCGGGTGCCGACCTCGATGACCGGCTTGCCGGGGATCCGGATCTCGGCATACCGGGCGTCCCGGATCTGCTGTCGCAGGAACTTGGCGTCGACCGATCCGGTGCCGAGCAGCCGGCTGTCCACGATGCTGGCCAGCCGCACCGCCTCCAGGTCGACCCGTTCCTGGGCGGTGCTGCTGATCGTCCGGGTCTCGACGATCACGAGAGAGACGCCGAACACGGCGATCACGACGAGCACCACGGCGAGCGTGGACTGGATCAGGCGACGGCGCATGTCCTCTTACCCGGGCAGGCCCTGAGAGCTTCTCGCTGGCTCAGCTCTTCTCGGTGGCTCAATTCTTCTCGAAACGGAATCCCACGCCGCGCACGGTGGCGATGTAGCGGGGGTTCGCCGCGTCGTCCCCCAGCTTCTTGCGCAGCCAGGAGATGTGCATGTCGAGGGTCTTGGTCGACGACCACCAGGTGGTGTCCCAGACCTCGCGCATCAGCTGGTCGCGGGTGACGACCCGCCCGGCGTCGCGCACCAGCACCCGCAGCAGGTCGAACTCCTTGGCGGTGAGCTGGAGCTCCTCCTCGCCCATCCAGGCCCGGTGCGACTCGACGTCGATGCGCACGCCGTGCGTGGCGGGCGGCTGCGGGGGCTCGACGGCGCCCCGCCGCAGCAGGGCGCGGACCCGGGCGAGCAGCTCGGCGAGACGGAAGGGCTTGGTGACGTAGTCGTCGGCACCCGCGTCCAGACCGACGACGGTGTCCACCTCGTCGGCACGCGCGGTCAGGATCAGGATCGGCACGGCGTGGCCCTCGGACCGCAGCCGGCGGGCGACCTCCAGCCCGTCCATGCCCGGCAGGCCCAGGTCCAGCACGACCAGGTCGATGCCGCCCTGCAGGCCGGCGTCGAGGGCGGTGGGACCGTCCTCACGCACCTCGACCTCGTACCCTTCCCGGCGCAGTGCGCGGGCCAGCGGCTCCGAGATGGACGCGTCGTCCTCGGCGAGCAGTACACGGGTCATGAGCTGATGGTAGTCCGCTCGGAGCAGCGCCCGGGGTGTGATCGGCCCGAGGGCCTCCCAGCCGCGGAACACCCGCGGATCACCTACGGACAAGCCGGGCATCCGCCGCGCGACCCGCCCCGTCGACCCCGCGTGCGAACCTGCGGCTGTGAGGTGACATCCTGTGACAGACCTTCGAAAGATCGTTCGCGGTTCCAGTCTCACCTGTGATCCGCGTCTCAAGTCCTTCCATACCGGGCGGTGTCCTGCCGTATGGTGAATCAGCGCCTGTAGCACCCAGGGGACCCTTTGGCGACAGTTCGACGCTGAGGGTCTCTTTTGTGTGCGGGCCGGCCCCCACGGCCGGCCTTGAAAGGAATGACCTGTGGCCGGGCCTCAACGCGTGCAGTGACGCGCGCGGAGGCGTGGATCCCGGTGGCCGCCGTCCACCGCTTCGTGATCCGGAGCGGAATCCCTCAGGCGTGGGGTGGACGGGTGAAGAGCCGCCGGTGCCGGCCGCCTCCCCCACCGGGCGCGCATCGCCTCATGAGCGCGTCCCGACCAGCAAGGATCGACCATGGCGTCCAGCCTGACGAAGGACTCGGTCTCTCCGGGCACCCCCGGATCCGAGAAGACCTTCTTCGGCCACCCCCGCGGACTGGCCACTCTCTTCATGACCGAGATGTGGGAGCGTTTCTCCTACTACGGCATGAGGGCTCTGCTCCCGCTGTACCTGGTGGCCCCCGGCGGTCTCGGCATGAACGCCGGCACCGCGACCGCGATCTACTCGGTGTACCTCTCGCTGGTGTACCTGCTCACGATGCCGGGCGGCTGGTTCGGCGACCGCGTCTGGGGACCCCGCAAGACCGTCGCCGTCGCCGGTGGCGTGATCATGCTCGGCCACCTCACGCTGGCGCTGCCGTCCTCCGGCACGTTCTTCGCGGGCCTCGGTCTGGTCGCCATCGGCTCGGGTCTGCTGAAGGCCAACATCTCCACGATGGTCGGCCAGCTCTACAGCGGCCCCGACGATCCGCGCCGGGACGGTGGCTTCACCGTCTTCTACATGGGCATCAACCTCGGTGCCTTCGCCGCGCCGCTGATCATCGGCACCATCGGTGAGAACGTCAACTGGCACCTGGGCTTCGCGCTCGCCGCGGTCGGCATGGGTCTGGGCGTCGTCCAGTTCCTGCTCGGCAGCCGCCACCTGGCGCCGCACTCCAGCGTGGTCCCGAAGCCCCTGTCGGCGGCGGAGAAGACCTCCACCCTGCGCAAGGCCGCGTTCTGGGCCGCCCTCGCCGTCGTCTTCTACGCGATCGTCGGCTTCTCCGGCACCTACACCCTGAACTGGATCCTGGTCCCGCTGACCCTGCTCGGCGTGATCATCCCGGTTCTGGTGCTGACCCGCATCAAGCGCGACAAGGACCTGGACCGCGCCGAGCAGTCGAAGATGTCCGCGTACATCTGGTTCTTCGTCGCCGCGGCCGTCTTCTGGATGATCTACGACCAGGGCGGTTCGACCCTGGCGATCTTCGCGGACTCCTCCACCGACACCAGTGTCTTCGGCTGGGAGTTCCCGGTCTCCTGGTTCCAGTCGGTCAACCCGGTCATCATCATGGCGCTGGCCCCGGTCTTCGCCACGGTGTGGCTGGCGCTCGCCCGGCGCGGCAAGGAACCGAGCACGATCGTCAAGTTCTCCTTCGGTCTGGTCCTGGTCGGCGCGTCCTTCTTCCTCTTCCTGGCCCCGCTGGCCATCGCGGACGGCGGCCACAAGGCGGCCGCGCTGTGGCTGGTGGCGATCTACTTCGTCCAGACCTGCGGTGAGCTGATGCTCTCCCCGGTCGGCCTGTCGGTCACCACGAAGATGGCGCCCGTGAAGTACGCCTCGCAGATGATGGGCGTCTGGTTCCTGGCCGTCACCGCCGGTGACGCCACGACCGGCCTGCTCTCCATCGCCGGCGTCAACCTGAACAAGACGGGCATCGTGGCCGCGGAGGCCGCGCTCGCCGTGTTCGCCGGTGTCGCGGTGTGGATGTACCGCAAGCGCGTCAAGGAGCTCATGGGCGACGTCCGCTGAGGTGAGGCCTGCCCGGCCTGGCGGTTCCTGCCCGCGGAGGGTCATCGCATCCCGGTGGATGCGGTGGCCCTCCGGGCGTTTTCGGGGGTGTCCGAGTCGCCGTACGCGGAGGTGCCCGAAGTGCCCTCGGCCGGGAGTGGCGCCCGCGGGGCGTACGGAGAGGAGCCTCACCCGGATCCGGGAGGCGGGCTCGCAAGGGTGCGGGACGAAGTCCCCGCTGGGTGATGAGGCGAAGCCCCAGGAGCATGGGGTGCGGGGGATGCAGCCCCGGCTGGGTGATGAGGCGAAGCCCCGGGAGCAAGGGGTGCCGGGGGACGCACTCCCCGCCAAGGAGGTCCTGGGCGGGGCCCAGGAGTAAGGGGTCGGGGCAGAGCCCGGGGCCCGGGGCGGAGCTCCTGGGGCGCCCACCCCTGGGCCGACCGAGACGGTGGGCGGGAAAGGGCCCGCGAGAGCGCCGCAGGCCACCGCAGGCACACGCCTACGCCGGCGCCCCCAGCTCGGCCCAGACCCGCTTGCCCGCGACCCCCGGCGTGCGCACCACGCCCCAGTCCAGGCACAGCCGCTGCACGATGAACATGCCGTGTCCGCCGGGGCGCCCGGCCCGGTGCGGGGTGCGCGGCGCGGGCTGCCCCGTACCGCGGTCGGAGACCTCCAGCCGGATCACCTTCTTCTCACAGGTGATCCACAGCTCGTCCGGCCCCTCGGCGTGCAGGCAGGCGTTGGTGACCAGCTCGGAGACCACGAGCAGTACGTCCTCGGCGGCGGCACGCTGGTCCGCGGTGGCGGAGGGCAGCCAGCCCCAGGCGTACAGCGCCTGGCGGGTGAAGTCACGGGCGAGCGGTACCACCCCGCTCTGGCCGTCGAATCTCAGCCTGCGGTCCTGCCGCCCTCCGCCACCCGCGTCCACGGACCCGGACGGAGCCGCGTCCGCGGACGCGGACGGAGCCGAGGGCACGGACTGCCCGATCACGGCGGCCTGCCCCGCGGGCACGCCCTCCTCGGGCTCCCCGGTACCGAGCGCGCCCCCCTCGGACGCCCCGGAAGCGCCGCTGGGCTCCGGACCGCGGTCGCCCGGCGAGCAGGGCCGGGTGGTGCTCATCAGCGCTTCACCTCACCGATTCACCAGTTCACGTTTCAACGTCTTACACAGTCGGTTCAGGGGGTCTCCTGCCCGACCGGGCCGTCCGAACACCCCTGTATTCGGCACGAAACACAGGGCGGGGCGAAAACGCGTGCCCCAGGGAGCGCAGGAGATCCCTCGTCGGCCGGACAAGGATCGGCTCAGCCGGACGCGTCGGACAGGGCGGCCTCAAGCGTGTCGTGGAGGGTGAAGACAGCTTCGGCCCCCGTGATCTCGAACACGCGGGCCACTACGGGCTGCATGGCCACCAGGTGCACACCGCCCCCCGCGGCCTCCGTCTTCAACCGCGCGCCGAGCAGGACGTTGAGTCCTGTGGAGTCACAGAACTCCAGACGCGAACAGTCGACGACCAGCCGGTTGAATCCCTTGGTGAGACAGTCCTCCAGTGGCTCACGCAACAGATCGGCGGTGTGGTGATCCAACTCACCCGCCGGTGTCACGACGGCACTGGGGCCCTCTTCCCGCACCTCCACCAGCAGCCGGCCCGACTGGGCACTGCCGACCGTCCCGCGGTCCATGCCGTTTCTCTCTCCCGAGGTCGTGACTGCTTGCTGACGCCCTCGAACACTACGCCTTCCCGCCGCACTCCGACACCCGACAACCGCACATAAACGGACATACTCGCACAGAACACACTTGCGGTGGGCTCGGTAAACCCGGTAGGGCTAGTAGGACACGTAAACCGACACGGCCGGCTTTGGAGGCGCCGCACACCGCAGTGCACGTAATTGGCTTCGGCAGCCGCATGCCGAGAACGATGGAGGACATCATGTCACCCCGGCTCGACGGATCGCGTACCCAAGAAGCGACGTCGACACTCCCTCCGGAACATCTGGATCCCATCGAGCGCCCTGACGCGGCCGTCGACCACGACGGCACACTCACCGGGCTTCCGGACATCCCCGCTTACGACGAGGTCGCTCCGGCGGACGCCCGGGTGCTGTCCAAGACCCTCTTCGAGCGGCTGGAGTCGCTGGAGGAAGGCACCCATGAGTACGCGTACGTACGCAACACGCTCGTCGAGCTCAACCTCGCCCTGGTCAAGTTCGCCGCCTCCCGCTTCCGCTCGCGCAGCGAGCCGATGGAGGACATCATCCAGGTCGGCACGATCGGCCTGATCAAGGCGATCGACCGGTTCGAGATGTCCCGCGGCGTGGAGTTCCCCACGTTCGCGATGCCGACGATCATCGGCGAGATCAAGCGCTTCTTCCGCGACACCTCGTGGTCCGTGCGCGTCCCGCGCCGCCTCCAGGAGCTGCGGCTCGATCTGGCCAAGGCCGGCGACGAGCTGGCCCAGCGCCTCGACCGCGCCCCCACGGTGGGCGAACTGGCCGAGCACCTCGGGCTGTCCAAGGACGAGGTCGTCGAGGGCATGGCCGCGTCCAACGCCTACACCGCCTCCTCGCTGGACGCCCAGCCGGAGGAGGACGACGCCGAAGGCGCGCTGGCCGACCGCATCGGCTACGAGGACCACGGGCTCGAGGGCATCGAGTACGTCGAGTCGTTGAAGCCGTTGATCGCCGAACTGCCGTCCCGTGACCGGAAGATCCTCTCGCTCCGCTTCGTCGCGGGCATGACCCAGTCGGAGATCGGCGAGGAACTCGGCATCTCCCAGATGCACGTCTCGCGCCTGCTGTCGCGGACCCTCGTACGGCTGCGCAAGGGACTCACGGTCGAGGAGTAGTCCTCACCGGGTGGCGCTTGCCCTCCAGGGGGGCGGTCCGAGATCGGGCCGCCCCCCTTCGGGTGGTGCCGTACCGCTCACATGGCGATCAGTACGGCCGTCGGCAGGAACGGAACCAGGGCGCACAGCAGCCAGAACGAGCGCGGGGCGAGGGCCGTCCGGTGCCGCAGGGGCGCGTTGGCCAGCCGCCAGACCAGGCCGAACGCCAGGACCACGGGGACGACGATCACGAGCCAGAGCGCCATGCCGTCGTTCTCCGTCGGCTCGCGCGTGGTCCACCCCAGCTCCGCCAGCGGCCAGTTCGCCACCAGGTACCAGACCAGCCAGATCGGCACCACGGCCGGAACGCCCAGCAGCAGGTTCACCAGGAACGGCACCCACCAGCGCTTCGCCATCCGTCCCCGCCCCGTCCCCGTTTCCGTCCTGCCGGCGCTCCGTGTGATCACACTTTACGTACGCCCCGCCGCCACACCCCGGCGACCAGCGGGACACCGGGCCGGTAGGCCAGGTGTACGTGGCTCGGGGCGTCCAGGAGGGTCAGGTCGGCGTACGCGCCCGGGGCCAGGCGGCCGATGTCGTCGCGGCGCAGGGCCGCCGCGCCGCCCGCGGTGGCCGACCAGACCGCCTCGTCCGGCGTCATCCCCATGTCCCGTACGGCGAGCGCGACACAGAAGGGCACGGAGGACGTGAACGACGAGCCCGGGTTGCAGTCGGTGGACAGCGCGACCGTCACGCCGGCGTCGATCAGGCGCCGGGCGTCCGGCCACTGGGCACGGGTGGAGAACTCGGCACCGGGGAGCAGGGTGGCGACCGTGCGGCTGTTCGCGAGGGCGTCGACGTCGGCGTCGGTGAGGTGCGTGCAGTGGTCGGCGCTGGCGGCGTCGAGTTCCACGGCCAGTCGGACACCGGGGCCGTAGGAGAGCTGGTTGGCGTGGATGCGGGGGTGCAGGCCCTTGGCCTTGCCGGCGGTGAGGATCGCGCGGGCCTGGTCGCCGTCGAAGGCGCCCTTCTCGCAGAACACGTCGATCCAGCGGGCGTGCGGGGCGCAGGCGTCGAGCATCTCGCCGGTGACCAGGGCGACGTAGGCGGCCGGGTCGTCGGCGAGTTCGGGGGCGACGATGTGGGCGCCGAGGAAGGTGACCTCGTCGGTGTGGCGGGCGGCGACGCGCAGGGCGCGGGACTCGTCGGCGGTGGTCAGACCATAGCCGGACTTGGTCTCGAAGGTGGTGGTGCCCTGGCGCAGGGCCTCTTCGAGGTAACGGATGAGCCCGGCCTCCAGTTCCGCGTCGCTCGCGGCCCGGGTGGCGGCGACGGTGGTGCGGATGCCGCCGGCGCTGTAGGGGCGGCCGGACATGCGGGCGTTGAACTCCTCGGTGCGGTCGCCCGCGAAGAGGAGGTGGGAGTGGGAGTCGACGAAGCCGGGGAGGACCGCCCGGCCACCGGCGTCGACCCGGTTGTCAGTGGCGGGTGCTTTGCTTGATTCACCGGTCCACACGACACGGTCGCCGTCGATGACGACGGCCGCGTCCCGGACCAGACCGAGCGGGGAGTGGTCGCCGAGGGAGGGGTCGTTGGTGACGAGCGTGGCGATGTTGGTGATGACGGTGCTGCTGCTCATGGGTTCCGTGACGTCCTCGTGGGGGCGGGGGCGGGGGCGGGCGTTCGTCGCTATGCGCGCAGGGCTTCCACGGCCCGCGCGAGGGCCTCGGGCACATCGGGGACGAGGGTGTGCGCCCCGTCGCGTACGACATGCCGTCCGCCCACGATCGTGTGCCGTACGTCCGCGGCCGTCGCGGCGAATACGGCGGTCTCGGCGCCGAGCCTGGGCAGCGGCCCCGCTGTCCTGACCGAGTCGAGGGCGAGGGTGGTGAGGTCGGCGCGGGAGCCGGCCTCGATGGTCCCGACGTCATCCCAGCCGAGGGCGGCGTGGCCGTCGGCAGTGGCGGCGCGCAGCAGGGCGGCGGCGGTCCAGTGGCCGCGGGTGCGGGTGCGCAGGCGTTCGTTCAGCTCCATGGCGCGCGCCTCTTCCAGCAGGTCGACGACGGCGTGGCTGTCGGAGCCGAGGGAGAGTGGGGAGCCGGCGCGCTGGAGGGCGGCGGCGGGGCCGATGCCGTCGGCGAGGTCGCGTTCGGTGGTCGGGCACATGCAGGTGCCGGTGCGGCTGCCGCCGAGCAGGGCGATGTCCTCGTCGGTGAGGTGGGTGTTGTGGACGCCGGTGGTGCGGGGTCCGAGCACGCCGTGGTCGGCGAGGAGCCGGGTGGGGGTGCGGCCGTGGGCGGCGTGGCAGGCGTCGTTCTCGGCGGTCTGCTCGGACAGGTGCACATGCAGCGGGGCCCGCCGTTCCTCGGCCCAGCGCGCCACGGTCGCCAACTGGCCGGCGGGCACGGCCCGTACGGAGTGGATCGCCGCCCCGATCCGTGCGTGATCGCGTTCCTTGAGAACTGAACAGCGTTCCGCCCAGGCGTCCGCCGTGCCGTCACAGAAGCGGCGCTGGTGGGTGTCGGGGGGCTGTCCGAAGCCGGAGGACAGGTAGCAGGTGTCGAGGAGGGTGATGCGGATGCCGGCTTCGGCGGCGGCCTCGATGAGGGCCTCGCCCATCGCGTTGGCGTCGGCGTAGGGGGTGCCGCCGGGTGCGTGGTGGACGTAGTGGAACTCGCCGACGGTGGTGATGCCGGCGAGGGCCATCTCGGCGTACACCGCGCGGGCCAGGTCGTGGTAGGTCTCGGGGGTCAGCCGGTCGGCGACGGAGTACATGGCCTCGCGCCAGGTCCAGAAGGTGCCGGAGCCGACCTGGACGGTGCCGCGCAGGGCACGGTGGAAGGCGTGGCTGTGCGCGTTGGCGAGGCCGGGGAGGGTCAGTCCGCGCAGGGGCTCGGCGCCGGGCGGCGGGCCGGGGGTTCCCTGGTGGACGGCGGTGATGCGGCCGTCGCGGCCCGTGGTGGAGCCGCTGGCGGACACCGTGACGGTGACGCCCGGCTCGACGTGGGTGCCGAGCCAGGCGTGCTCCAGCCAGTACGTCCGGGTCCGCTCGGTGGAGGTCACGTGCAGGCCAGCCCTTCCAGTACGTCGGCGAGTGCGCTCACCCCGGCCACGCAGTCGTCCTCGGCGGCGTACTCGGCCGGGGAGTGCGAGACGCCGGTGGGGTTGCGTACGAACAGCATGGCGGTCGGGATGCGGTCGGAGAGGATCCCGGCGTCGTGTCCGGCACCGGTGCCGAGGACGGGCACCTTGAGGTCCGTGTCGCTGCCGAGGATCCGCGCGAGTTCGTCGCGCAGGGCGTGGTCGAACTCGACGACGGGGGTGAACGACTCACGTACGACGTCGAGGTCGACGCCGTGGGCGGCGGCGTACTCGCGGGCGGCCTTCTCCACCGCGCCGACCACGGTGTCCAGGCTCCCCTGGTCGGCGGCGCGGGAGTCGAGCCAGCCGCGCACGAGGGAGGGGACGGCGTTGACGCCGTTGGGTTCGACGGTGATCTTGCCGAAGGTGGCGACGGCACCGGCGAGTTCGGCCTCGCGGCGGGCGGCGAGCACGGTCTCGGCGTAGGACGGCATGGGGTCGTGCCGGTCGGCGAGCCGGGTGGTGCCGGCGTGGTTGGCCTCGCCCCGGAAGTCGAACCGCCAGCGTCCGTGCGGCCAGATGGCGGACGCGATGCCGATCCGGTCGCCGGACAGGTCCAGGGCGCGGCCCTGTTCGACGTGGAGTTCGACGAAGGCGCCGATGCGGGCGAGCCGCTCGGGGTCGGGGCCGATGCCGTCCGGGTCGTATCCGGCGGCCTCCATGGCCTGCGGGAGCGTGACGCCGTCACCGTCGGTCAGGCGGTGGGCCTGCTCGGCGGTGAGCGCCCCCGCGGTGAGCCGGGAGCCGACGCAGGCGAGGCCGAAGCGGGCGCCCTCCTCGTCGCCGAAGTTGACGATGCCGAGGGGCCTGGTGGGGCGCGCTCCCCTGCGGCGCAGTTCGTCGAGGGCCGCGAAGGCGGAGACGACGCCGAGTGGCCCGTCGAAGGCGCCGCCGTCGGGCACGGAGTCCAGGTGGGAGCCGGTGACGACGGCGTCCCCGGCGGCGGGGTCGCCGAGCCAGGCCCACTGGTTGCCGTTGCGGTCGGTCTCGTGGGCGAGGCCTCGTGCCTCGGCCTGCTCCCGGAACCAGGTCCGGCAGTCGGCGTCGGCGCCGGTCCAGGCGTAGCGGCGGTAGCCGCCGGAGGCGGAGCTGCGGCCGACCGGCAGCAGCTCCGCCCACATGCTGTGGAAGCTCACGCGTCGTCACCCTCGCGCGTCTCGTCACCCTCGCGCGTCTCGTCACCCTCGCGCATCGGCACCCGCACGTCCCGTTCGGCCGCCACCGACTCCGCGATGTCGTACCCGGCGTCGACGTGGCGGATGACGCCCATGCCGGGGTCGTTGGTGAGCACCCGGCGGATCTTCTCGCCGGCCAGCGCGGTGCCGTCGGCGACCGTGACCTGCCCGGCGTGGAGGGAGCGGCCCATGCCGACGCCGCCGCCGTGGTGGAGGGAGACCCAGGAGGCACCGGAGGCGACGTTGACCATGGCGTTGAGCAGCGGCCAGTCGGCGATGGCGTCGGAGCCGTCGAGCATGGCCTCGGTCTCGCGGTACGGGGAGGCGACGGAGCCGCAGTCGAGGTGGTCTCGGCCGATGACGACCGGCGCCGCCAGCTCGCCGCTCGCCACCATGTCGTTGAACCGCTCACCGGCCTTGTCGCGCTCGCCGTAGCCGAGCCAGCAGATGCGGGCGGGCAGACCCTGGAAGTGGACGCGCTCACCCGCCATCCTGATCCAGCGGGCCAGGGACTCGTTCTCGGGGAAGAGGTCGAGGATCGCCTTGTCGGTCTTGGCGATGTCGGCGGGGTCGCCGGACAGGGCGGCCCAGCGGAAGGGGCCCTTGCCCTCGCAGAAGAGCGGGCGGATGTAGGCGGGCACGAAGCCGGGGAAGGCGAAGGCCCGGTCGTATCCGGCGAGCCGGGCCTCGCCGCGGATGGAGTTGCCGTAGTCGAAGACCTCGGCGCCGGCGTCCTGGAAGCCGACCATGGCCTCGACGTGCCGGGCCATGGACTCGCGGGCGCGGGTGGTGAAGCCGGCCGGGTCCTTGGCTGCGGCGTCGGCCATGTCCTCGAAGGCGATCCGGGTGGGCAGGTAGGCCAGGGGGTCGTGGGCCGAGGTCTGGTCTGTGACGATGTCGATGGGCGCGCCCATCGCGAGCAGCTGCGGGACCAGCTCGGCGGCGTTGCCGAGGACGCCGATGGACAGCGGCCTGCGCCGGTCGCGGGCCTCGGTGGCGAGCTGGAGGGCGTGGTCGAGGGAGTCGGCCTTCACGTCGAGGTAGCGGTGCTCGATGCGGCGGTCGATGGCGCGCGGGTCGCAGTCGACGCAGATGGCGACGCCGTCGTTCATCGTCACGGCGAGGGGCTGGGCGCCGCCCATGCCGCCGAGGCCGGCGGTGAGGGTGATGGTCCCGGCCAGCGTGCCGCCGAACTTCTTCGCGGCGACGGCGGCGAAGGTCTCGTAGGTGCCCTGGAGGATGCCCTGGGTGCCGATGTAGATCCAGGAGCCGGCCGTCATCTGCCCGTACATGGTCAGGCCGAGGGCCTCCAGGCGGCGGAACTCCTCCCAGTTCGCCCAGTCGCCGACGAGGTTGGAGTTGGCGATGAGGACCCGCGGGGCCCACTCATGGGTCTGCATGACGCCGACCGGGCGGCCCGACTGGACGAGCATCGTCTCGTCCTGCTTGAGGGTCCGCAGCGTGCGGACCATCGCGTCGAAGGAGCGCCAGTCGCGGGCCGCCTTGCCGGTGCCGCCGTAGACCACGAGTTTGTCGGGGTGCTCGGCGACCTCGGGGTCGAGGTTGTTCTGCAGCATCCGCAGGGCGGCCTCCTGCTGCCAGCCCAGGGCGCTCGGCTGCGTACCGCGTGGCGCTCGGACAGGGCGGGGTCCGGACATGGTTGGCCTCCTGGTGGCTCGCTCCCGGCGGATTGTTACTGCTGTTATTCATATCCTCACTTCGTGAATAGAACTAGTCAATACGTCCGTGTCGCGTCGCGCACGCGTCGCGGGTGTTTGGCTGGATGTGCGGGGCAGGCATCGAGACGGGCCAGCAGGCGACGAGGACGAAAACACGGAGGACCGCGTGAGCGACGGCACGGACACGGGGACGGGGACGGGGACCAACGGTGACCTGGGCGGCACCGACGCGGAGCGGGCGGCGCGGCGGGACCGGGCGGTACGGGCGGCCGTGGACCAGGGGCTGCTCGGACCCGGCGCTCCGATCGTCGGGCTGCTGGACGTCGCCGGGATACGGGAGTCGGCGGCGGCCCTGCGGGCCGCGTTCGAGGCGGTGACGGCGCCCGGGACGCCCGTGCTGCACGCCTTCGCGGTCAAGGCGACCCCGTTGGTCCCGGTCCTGCGGCTGCTGCACGCGGAGGGCATCGGCGCGGAGGTCGCGAGCCCGGGTGAGCTGGCGCTGGCCCGGGCGGCGGGAGTGCCGCCGGAGCGGACGGTGCTGGACTCGCCCGCCAAGACGCCGGGCGAGCTGCGGGAGGCGCTGGCGCTGGGCATCGCCGTCAACGCGGACAACCCGCAGGAGCTGACCCGCCTCGACGGTCTGATGACCGAGGGGGCGAGCCGTTCCCCGCTCGGTATCCGGGTCAACCCCCAGGTCGGCGGGGGCTCCATCGAGGCGCTGTCGACGGCCACGGCGACCTCGAAGTTCGGGGTGGCGCTGCGCGACGAGGGGGCGCGCGAGTGGGTGGTGCGGGCGTACCTGGACCGGCCGTGGCTGACCCGGCTGCACGCGCACACCGGGTCACAGGGCATCCCGCTCTCCCTGATGGCCGAGGGCGTGGCCGCGACGTACGCGCTCGCCGAGGAGATCAACGAGCGGGCCGGGCGCCGACAGGTCGACACGCTCGACATCGGCGGCGGGCTGCCGGTGAACTTCGCGTCGGACGAGACGACACCGACGTACGCCGAGTACGCGCGCGTGCTGCGCGAGGCGGTGCCGGGAATGTTCGACGGGCGGTACGGGCTGGTCACCGAGTTCGGGCGGTCGCTGCTGGCCAAGCACGGCACGGTGGTGGCGCGCGTGGAGTACGCGAAGAGCGCCGGGGGACGGCCGGTCGCGGTGACGCACGCGGGCGTGCAGGTCGCGACGCGGACGGTGTACGCGCCGGGGGCGTGGCCGCTGCGGATCGCCGCGTACGACGGCAAGGGGCTGCCGAAGGGGGGCGCGGACGTGGTGCAGGACGTGGCGGGACCGGCGTGCTTCGCGGGGGACCTGCTGGCCGTGGGGCGCGCGCTGCCGTTGCTGGAGCAGGGGGACCATGCGGCGGCACTGGACACGGGGGCGTACTACTTCGCGCACCACTACGCGTACAACTCGCTCGCACGGCCCGGGGTCTACGGGTTCGCGGCGGACGGTGCCGGGGGTGTCTCCTTCGCGACCGTGCGGGAGCCTCAGACGGTCGAGGAGATCGTGGCCGAGGCGGGCGGGGGGCACGCCGACGCGCTGACGTCGGCGCCGTGGCGGGCTCGGTAGTCCCGGCCTGCCCCCACGACCGGTCCCACCACCGCCGGTCCTTCGCGGCCGGTCCCGTGCGGCCGGTCCTTCGCGGCCGGTCCCTTGCGGCCAGCCCCTCGCGGCCGGTCCCGTGCGGCCAGCCCCTCGCGGCCCACCCGGCGGGACCGCACGCCGGCACGGCTCACGTGGCGGGGCCGCACGCCGGCACGGCCCCGCGCTCCTGACGGGCGCTCGCGCTCCGGTCGTCACGACCGGGTGATCAGACCAACGCCGCCTTCTTGCGCCGTGCGCCGCCCGGGGCCGCGTCGCCCGCCGCGATGCCGGTGCTCCGGTAGGCGCGGACGGCCGTGCCCGCCGGGCGGCCGGCGTTGCGGGCGAGCCAGTCGACGCGGACCCACAGGAGGGCGTCGTCGGCCTGTTCGCGGCGGCCGATCCAGGCGGACTTCAGCCACAGGCCGGCGCCGCAGCCGGCCATCAGCAGTCCGGCGGCGGCCGGGACGGCGAAGGCGCTGCCCAGGGCGGCGAGGAAGGCGAGGAGCAGCCACCAGCGGTGTCCCCGACGCCAGTTGCGTACGGTCACCGCGCGGTCCTGGAGCACGTCGTGCTTGCCCGCGCGGACGGCCGGGCCGGCCAGGGCGGCGTACCGCTTTCGGCGCACGGACGCGACGACGGCCGTCGCGACGATGAACAGCGCGACACCGGCCAGGACGCCGATCCGGCGTCCGGTCAGTCCCGGCACCAGCGCCCCGATGCCCGCCGCGAGTACGCCCAGCCACCACAGTGGCGCCGCCCCCGCCCGTACGACGACGGCGACCCGAGCCAGCCCCTGTCCTCCGCGCGCCACGTCCGGCCTCCTGTTCCGTTCTGTTCCCGCGATGCGTCCGACGGTTGTGCGGCCAGGCACGTTAACGGGAGAAGGTGAGACGAGTCTGAGAAGGAGCCCGCCGGAGCCGGGGCGCCGCGTCAGTCCACGAAGAGCCCCCGCGCCGCCGCCTTCGTGTCGAATTCCTCCAGCCGGGCCTGGGCGTCCGGCAGGTCGTCGCACATGGCCTCCAGCAGCACCCGGCCGAGCAGCATCGGCGCGCAGGCCGTGTCGAAGGCGAGGCCGGTGCCGACGGCGGCGGGCAGCAGCAGGTCGGAGACCTTGGCGACCGGCGCGAAGGCGGAGTCGGCGACGGTCACCACCGTGAGCCCCGCCTCCTTGGCGTGGGTGAGCGCGTCGACGACCTCGCGCGGATGCCTGGGCAGGGCGAAGCAGAGCAGGGCCGTCGCCCCGGCCCGGACGGCGGCGTCGATGCGGTCGTGGAGCATCGTGCCGCCCTCGCCCAGGAGCCGGACGTCCGGGTGGACCTTGGCGGCGAAGTAGGCGAAGCCGTGCGCCTGGGCCGCCGCCGCCCGCAGCCCGAGGACCAGCAGGGGCCGGCCGGCGGCGAGGGTCCGGCCCGCCTCCCGCACCGGCCCCGGGTCGGCCAGCGCCTCCGCCAGGTGGCGCAGGTTCTCGATCTCGGCCTCCACGGCCTGCTGGTACTCGTTGAAGGAGCCGGTGTCCGCCACCTGTTCCGCGGGGGCGACCTCGCGCAGATGCCGGCGCAGCGCCGGGTAGCCGTCGAAGCCGAGGGCGACGGCGAAGCGGGTCACGGACGGCTGGCTGACCCCGGCCAGCTCGGCCAGCTCCACGCTGGACAGGAAGGGCACGTCGGCGGCGCGCCGCACCATGCTGTGTGCGATGCGCCGCTGGGTCGGCGTCAGCCGGTGCCCCTCGAAGAGCGTCTGCAGCCGCCCTGCCGGACTGTCGGTCCCGGTGCTCCCGCTCATGATGTGTGCTCCCCCTCGCTGCTATTCACCGTCCCCGATTTCTGCATACCGTTATACAGCGGGGCGGCGGCACACGACGCCCGGCCAGCGGCGCGGACGGTGGCGCACCCGGCGCCCCACTGGTGGTCCCCCGCCGGAAACGGGGGTTAGCCCCAGTGCCGCCGACGCCCCGGCTGCCTACCGTGGAAGGCATGACGGGAATGGACGGGCGGGACACCGACCTCAAGAAGGAACTCGACGCCACCCTGCAGACCCGCAGGGAGCTCGGTGAGGAGTACGAGTCCGCGCTGGTCGACTCGTTCCTGGAGAAGGTCGACCAGCGCATCGACGGCACGATCGAGCGCCGGGTGCGCCGGCAGGTCGCCGAGCAGCAGATGGCGGCGGCCCGGGACAGCCGGTCGCCGAAGCCCACGGACTCCTTCGGTGAGCGCTTCGGCTTCGGCATCGTCTCGCTGGTCCTCGCGATCCCGCTGTCCGCGATCGGCGGCGGCGTCGCGAACCTCCCCGGGCTGCTGGTCGCCTGGGCCGGCATCGTCGGGGTGAACGTGGTCCAGGTCGCCCGGACCAGCCCCGGTCTCTTCCGACGGCGCCGCCGCACCGACAAGGACGACGCCTGGGAGGACTGAGGCCGGGGCGGCAGGCGGCCGGGCGGGCTGCCGGACTACGCGGGCTGCCGGGTCGGCAGGACGACGATCTGCCGCAGGTTGACGCGCCGCGGCCGGCTCGCCACGTAGGCCACCACGTCGGCGACCTCCTCGGCCGACAGGCCGCCGATCGCCTCGAACATGCCGTCCAGCTGCTCCCGCAGTTCCGGATCGGCGACGTGGGTGCGCAGTTCGGTCTCGGTCATCCCGGGCTCGACGTTGGTCATGCGGACGTCCCGCGGCCCGAACTCCGTACGCAACGCCTGCGACAGGTAGGTGACCGCGGCCTTGGTGACGCCGTAGACGGCGTAGTCCTGATAGGGGGCGTGCGCGGCCACCGACGAGACGTCGACGACGTCCGCCGTACGGCCGTCCTCGGCGGCGGCCACCAGGTCGCCGGCGAAGGCGCGGATGACGCGCAGCAACCTGTACCCGGAGTGGGCGGCGATCGCCGCGCAGAGCGTGGCCCACCTGCGGATGGTGGCGGGCCGCCACCGGTCGGACCGGCGGCTGTCCGCGCTGGTCGGGGAGCTCTCCGTGCGCAGCGAGGACTTCCGCCGCATGTGGGCCGACCACCAGGTCCGGGACTGCGCCTTCGGAGTGAAACGCGTCCACCACCCGGTGGCGGGCCTGCTGACGCTTCCGTACGAGACGCTGACGCTGCCGGCCGACCCGGACCAGATCCTCCTGGTCTACACGCCGGAACCGGGCTCGGAGACCGCGGAGCGGCTGGCGCTGCTGGGAAGCTGGGCGTCGAGGCACGCCGGCTGAGAGAAGACTGCGCGGGGACCGCCGCACCCCCATCGCTGAGGGGCGGGACGACGGCGGTCCCCGCGGGGGACGCGCGTGGTGCCGGGCCTCACGGCCGAGGCGGCGCGTCCGTGGCGTCCGTGGAGGTCCGGGAGCCGCTCCGGAAGGTCCTCGACGCCGTTCGGTGCCGGCCGGGGCGGGGAGCCTTCCCCAGTGCTCAACGCCTGGGAGGTGCCCCCGTCGCCCTGCCGACATCCCCTACTGTGCCGGGCCCGTGTTAAGCGTGTGCTGCGCGAACGTGACGCGCACGTACCACTTCCGCGAAGTCCTCGAAGATCATCGGGCGCCTCGGACCCGGGCACCCTGCCGCGGGTTCACCCGGCGTTCACCGCGGCTTCCCGTGACCAGCCGCGACCTGCCGCGACCTGCCGCGGCTTCCCTCGGCTTCCCTCGGCTTCCCGCCGCTTCCCGCTACTTCCCGCTCCTGGCGAGGAAGGACAGCAGGTCCTGACGGCTCACCACACCGGTCGGCTTCCCCTCGACCAGCACGATCGCCGCGTCCGCGGTGCCGAGCACCGACATCAGGTCCGCGACCGGTTCGCCGGAGCCGACCTGCGGCAGCGGAGCCGACATGTGCTTCTCCAGCGGGTCCTCCAGGGAGGCGCGCTTGGCGAACAGGGCGTCCAGCAGCTCGCGTTCCACGACCGAGCCGACGACCTCGGCGGCCATCACGTCCGGGTGACCGGCGCCGGGCTTGACGATCGGCATCTGCGAGACGCCGTACTCGCGCAGCACCTCGATGGCCTGGCCGACCGTCTCGTCCGGGTGCATGTGGACGAGGGAGGGGATGGAGCCGCCCTCCTTGTGGTGGAGGACCTCGGCGACGCGCGCGCTGGGGCCGGCGTCCTCCAGGAAGCCGTAGTCGGCCATCCACTCGTCGTTGAAGATCTTGCTGAGGTAGCCGCGCCCGCTGTCCGGGAGGAGTACGACGACCACGTCGTCCTCGCCGAGCCGCTCGGCGACGCGCAGCGCCGCGACGACGGCCATGCCGCAGGAGCCGCCCACCAGCAGCCCCTCTTCCTTGGCGAGGCGGCGGGTCATCTGGAAGGAGTCCTTGTCGGAGACGGCGACGATCTCGTCCGCGACGTTCCGGTCGTAGGCGGTCGGCCAGAAGTCCTCACCGACCCCCTCGACGAGGTAGGGCCGTCCCGAACCGCCGGAGTACACCGAGCCCTCGGGGTCGGCGCCGATCACCTTGACCGCGCCGTCGCTGATCTCCTTCAGGTACCGGCCGGTGCCGGAGATGGTGCCGCCGGTGCCGACACCGGCGACGAAGTGGGTGATCTTCCCCGCCGTCTGCTCCCACAGCTCGGGTCCGGTCGAGTGGTAGTGGGAGAGCGGGTTGTGCGGGTTGGAGTACTGGTCCGGCTTCCAGGCGCCCGGCGTCTCCCGGACCAGCCGGTCGGAGACGTTGTAGTAGGAGTCCGGGTGCTCGGGGTCGACCGCCGTCGGGCACACGACCACCTCGGCGCCGTACGCGCGCAGCACGTTGATCTTGTCGGTGGAGACCTTGTCGGGGCAGACGAAGATGCACTTGTAGCCCTTTTGCTGGGCCACGATGGCGAGGCCCACGCCCGTGTTGCCGCTGGTCGGCTCGACGATCGTGCCGCCCGGCCGCAGGGCGCCGCTCTCCTCGGCGGCCTCGATCATGCGCAGGGCGATGCGGTCCTTCACCGAGCCGCCCGGGTTGAAGTACTCCACCTTGGCCAGGACGGTCGCCCTGATGCCGTCGGTCACGCTGTTGAGCCGCACCAGCGGGGTGTTGCCGACGAGGCTGATCATCGAGTCGTGGAAATGCACCGTGGTCTCCGGATGCCGCAAAAGGTGGTCGTTATCGGTCCGGCCAGCCTATGGCCTGCCTGGCCCGCCCGTGCCCCGTGACGGTCGTTCACTCCCCGTTGAGATTGGGCGACCGTCCGTACGGGGCAAGCAGTGGGTGTACGGGTTGGAGGAGGTGGCGGCGACGTATGACGAGTATGTCGAGGGCGAGGGTGGCCCGGCGGATCGCGGCCGGCGCGGCTTACGGCGGCGGCGGCATCGGACTGGCCGGTGCGGCGGCGGTCGGTCTGCTGCTGGCGGAGGTGCAGCTGGCCAGGCGCCGGGTGGGCGTCGGTACACCCGGCCGGGTGCCGAACGCGGAGGGGTTGTACGGCGACACCCTGCCGACAGTGGGTGAGCCGCCCCTGCGGCTGATGATGCTGGGCGACTCCACGGCCGCCGGGCAGGGCGTACACCGGGCCGGGCAGACGCCGGGTGCGCTGCTCGCGTCGGGGCTCGCGGCGGTGGCGGAGCGGCCGGTGGCGCTGGGATCGGTCGCGGCGCCGGGGGCGTGTTCGGACGACCTGGACCGGCAGGTGGCGCTGGTACTCGCGGACCCCGGCCCGGTGCCCGACATCTGCGTGATCATGATCGGGGCGAACGACGTCACGCACCGGATGCCGCCGACCCGCTCGGTCCGGTACCTGGCGGGGGCGGTACGGCGGCTGCGTACGGCCGGCGCGGAGGTGGTCGTCGGCACCTGCCCGGACCTGGGCACCATCGAGCGGGTGCGGCAGCCGCTGCGCTGGGTGGCCCGGCGGGCCTCGCGGCAGCTGGCGGCGGCGCAGACGATCGGCGCCGTGGAGCAGGGCGGGCGCACGGTGTCGCTGGGCGACCTGCTGGGCCCGGAGTTCGCGCAGAACCCGCGGGAGCTGTTCGGGCCGGACAACTACCACCCCTCCGCCGAGGGGTACGCCACGGCCGCGATGGCGGTACTGCCGTCGGTGTGCGCCGCGCTCGGCCTGTGGCCGGCCGACGAGGAGCGTCCCGACGCGCTGCGCCGCGAGGGCTTCCTGCCGGTGGCCCGGGCGGCGGCCGAGGCCGCGGCCGAGGCCGGCACGGAGGTCGCGGCGGCGATGCCCACGGGGCCGCGAGGGCCGTGGGCGCTGCTCAAGCGCCGGCGGCGGCGCCGGGTGGCGGAGGCGGAACCCACCAGCCCGTCCGGCGTTTGAGGACGAGGCCGTTCAGGCCGAAGCGGGTTCCTGGGGGCGCGGCCCCCGGGAACGCGCACCTGAGCGTTCGCACGTAGCTCCCGCGCGTGGGCCGCCCGACCGCCGGAGACAAAAGCAAGCGCTTAGAAAGTTGCGGTCCATGTCACACGCCCGTACCCGTGACCCAGGCCATACGTCCGGGTAACTTCCCCAGCAGCCGCCCAACCTCTCGCCACTGGAGCCGTGATGCCCGAAGCCGTGATCGTCTCAGCCACCCGCTCCCCCATCGGCCGCGCCTTCAAGGGCTCCCTCAAGGACCTGCGCCCCGACGACCTGGCCGCCACGATCATCCAGGCCGCCCTCGCCAAGGTCCCCGAGCTGGACCCCAGGGACATCGACGACCTGATGCTCGGCTGCGGCCTGCCCGGCGGCGAGCAGGGCAACAACCTCGGCCGGATCGTCGCCGTCGAGATGGGCATGGACCACCTGCCCGGCTGCACCGTCACCCGGTACTGCTCCTCGTCCCTGCAGACCTCCCGCATGGCCCTGCACGCGATCAAGGCCGGCGAGGGCGACGTCTTCATCTCGGCCGGCGTCGAGATGGTCTCCCGGTTCGCCAAGGGCAACTCCGACAGCCTGCCGGACACCCGCAACCCGCTGTTCGCCGAGGCCGAGGCCCGCACCGCCGAGGTCGCCCAGCAGGAGGGCACCACCTGGCACGACCCGCGCGAGGACGGCCTCGTCCCCGACCCGTACATCGCGATGGGCCAGACCGCCGAGAACCTCGCCCGCGCCAAGGGCATCACCCGGCAGGACATGGACGAGTTCGGCGTCCGCTCGCAGAACCTCGCCGAGGAAGCCATCAAGAACGGCTTCTGGGACCGCGAGATCACCCCGGTCACGCTGCCCGACGGCACGGTCGTCGCCAAGGACGACGGCCCCCGCGCCGGCGTCACCCTGGAGGGCGTCCAGGGCCTCAAGCCCGTCTTCCGCCCCGACGGACTGGTCACCGCCGGCAACTGCTGCCCGCTCAACGACGGCGCCGCCGCCCTCGTGATCATGAGCGACACCAAGGCCCGCGAGCTGGGCCTGACCCCGCTCGCCCGCATCGTCTCCACCGGCGTCTCCGGTCTCTCCCCCGAGATCATGGGCCTGGGTCCGGTCGAGGCGAGCAAGCAGGCCCTGTCCCGCGCCGGGCTGACCATCGACGACATCGACCTGGTCGAGATCAACGAGGCGTTCGCCGCGCAGGTCATCCCCTCCTACCGCGACCTGGGCATCCCGCTGGAGAAGCTGAACGTCAACGGCGGCGCCATCGCCGTCGGCCACCCCTTCGGCATGACCGGCGCCCGCATCACCGGGACGCTGATCAACTCCCTCCAGTGGCACGACAAGCAGTTCGGCCTGGAGACCATGTGCGTCGGCGGCGGCCAGGGCATGGCCATGGTCATCGAGCGCCTGAGCTGACCGCCCCCGCCGGGCGACCGTCCGAGGGACTGTCGGTAGCGCTCGCAGGACCCACCGTGACAACACGGCCCGGAACCCGGTACGCCCCAGGGTTCTGGGCCGTTTTGTGACCCAATCTCCCCCAGGATGTGACCTACCTCTCCCGACCCCTTGATTTACGCAGGTCAGACCAGCCCCACCCCCACCGTCCGGGCCCAAAGCCCTGTCCGCTTCGTGACGTTACGCACTGACAGACGGTTAGTCCTCCCTTCAAGCTGATGTAGGAAGTCGGGGGTCGACTTTGAACCGGGAGTACGTCAGTGAGCGCCATGCCGATCGCCCTGCTGCTCACCACGGCCGCCACCGGCGCCGTGGGCGTCGCAGTCCTGCGCGCCGTGCTCGTGCTGCGCCGCCAGGTCGCGGCGTTGCGCACCGAGCTGACCGAGAGCCGCGCCGCCGCCGCGCGGGGCCGCGTGCCCGCCGCCCGTGCCGCCGCCGACGCCGATGAGATACGCGCCGCCGTCGCGGAGGCGCTCGCCGAGGAGCGCGAGCGGGAGCTCGCCGAGGCGCGGGCCTTCTGGGCCGCCCAGGACTCCCGGGACGCCTCCGACGCCCCTCTGCTGCTCGGGCTGTCCGACAGCGAGCTGTTCCTGCCCCGGCAGACCGACTTCGTGGGCCTGGAGTCCGTGGCCGAGCCGGGCGCGGACACCGATGAACCGACCCCGAAGGACGCCGGCTCCAGGGAGTCCGCCGAGCTGGCCGCCGCCCGCCGCCGGCACCCCTCGCACCCGGACTTCGTACCGAACCCGTCACCGGCCGTGGGCGACCACGAGCGCACCGTCGCCGCCCTCGAGGGGCTGGCCGAGTCGAGCGTCGCGCTGGCGGACGTCCGTCCGGGCCCGCTGGGCACGCTCGACGTGTACGTCTTCGCCGACGGCACCACGCTGTGCATGACCCCGGGGCACCGCGAGACCGCGGAACGCCTGGCCGCCGCGCTGGGCGCGGGCCGGACGCCGTACCTGCTCGGCGGCTCGGGGATCTCCGGCGCCTACACGCTGACCTTCGCCTGCGGCGAGGAGAACGTGTACATCCTGGCGGACCGCGTCATCGCGTCCCTGTAGTCCCCCGCGGCTTCCCGGCCTGCCCTCCGACACACGCGGAGGCTGCCGGTCGCCCGGCGCGCGCGGAGGCTGCCGGAGCTCAGACCCCGGCCCGCTTGCGGGCTTCCTCCACCAGTCCCACCGCCTCCTCCACCTGGCCCTCGTCCGTCAGTACGAGGGCCAGGTCGTGCGCGGCGACGGCGATCTGGTCGGCGGCGGCGAACATCCCCGCGTCCGGCATCTCGCGCGGCGCGGCCCCCGGTTCCTCCGCGAGCTGGGCGCGCCGGGCCAGCTCCCTGGCCAGCTCCAGCGCCTCGGCGGCGGCCCCGCGTTGCAGCCTGCTCTGCGGGGCGGCTCGCAACCGGTCGGCGAAGTCGTCCACGGCACGGGTCAAGGGCGTCGTATCAACCACGGCGTGAGCGTACGCGCCCCTCCGGGACTGTTGCCAACGGGCGAACGCTCAGGCACGGTGACCTGAAGGACCGGCTTACATCCCTTTTCGCCCGGAGGCGCCGATGTCCCAAGTCTTCTCCGAGGAGACCCATCGCAACATGCTCGCCCGCATCCCCCACTGCACCGGTCGTGAGATCTCCGACTGGCTGCGCACCGTCGAGGACGGCCCCTCCCTCTTCCGCTTCGAGGAGAAGGTCAGCTGGCTCCGTCACGAACACGACCTCGCGTACGGCCACGCGAAGGCGATCATCCACGAGTACGACCTGAGAAGGGCCGCGCGCAAGCTGCTCTAGGGGCGCGCCCCTCCGCGACGACGACGAAGGGCCCCGGGCGGGAAGCCCGGGGCCCTTCTCGTGACCGGTCGCGACTAGTCGTTGCTGTTCAGGATCGCGATCAGCCGCAGGAACTCCAGGTACAGCCACACCAGCGTCAGCGTGAGACCGAAGGCGGCGAGCCAGGCCTCCTCGCGCGGGGCGCCGTACGCGAGGCCGTCCTCGACCTGCTTGAAGTCCATGGCCAGGAAGCAGGCGCCGAGGATGATGCCGACGATGCCGAAGACGACACCGAGCGCGCCGCTGCGGAAGCCGAGGCCGTCACCGCCGCCGAAGACGGCGAACAGCAGGTTCACCATCATCAGGAAGACGAAGCCGAGCGCGGCCGCCATCACGAAGCCGTAGAAGCGGCGGTTGACGCGGATCCAGCCGGCCTTGTAGGCGATCAGCACACCGGCGAAGACCGCCATCGTGCCGATCACGGCCTGCATGGCCGCGCCGTCGGCGATGCGGTTGTCGACGACGCTGGAGACGACACCGAGGAAGACACCCTCGAACGCCGCGTAGAGAAGGATCAGCGCGGGCGAGGCCTTGCGCTTGAAGGACTGGACGAGCGCCAGGACCATGCCGATCAGCGCGGCACCGATACCGATGCCGTAGGACCGGCCGATGTTGGCGTCGTCCACGGGCAGCAGCGCCCACGCGAGCGCGGCCGTCACGATCAGCGTGCCGAGCGTGCTCGCCGTGCGGATGACGACGTCGTCCATCGTCATCCGGCCGGCGCCGGCCGGCGCCTGCGGCGGCGCGCCCTGCTGCAGGTCCTGCTGGGCGTACGGGTTCTGCGCGTACGGGTTGGCGCCCGTGGGCTGGGCGTACGGGTTGCCCTGGGTGGCGACAGCGGGACCCCCGGCCTGCGGCGCGGTGTTGAAGCCCGCGTAGCCGTTGTCGCGGCTGAACCCCCGTCGCGAGAAGACCGGGTTTCTGCTCCTCATTTCACTCCTCCATGGCCACACTGCGCAGCCTTGGCTCAAGAGTAATGGAACGGCAAAGGAATGACCCTACTGCCTGGGGAGGATCTTTCCCTGCCCCTGCGGGTCAACACGCTACGCGGATCAGTGATTCCCCTCACGGGTGGGGGCGGCACCCGGCCGTGCGCCGCTCACCCGATCGGGAACCCGGTGTAGGCCTCGGCGAGGTCGGTCTCGGCGGCGCGGGAGGAGGCGATCCGCTCCAGGCGGGCCAGCTGGAGCCGCTCCTCGAAGGGCGTGGCGTCGGGGGCACGGTGCAGGAGGGTCGTCATGTCGTACGAGAAGCGCTCGGCCTGCCAGACGCGGCGCAGGCAGGTCGCGGAGTAGGTGTCGAGGAGTTCGTCGGAGCCGGTCCGCGTGCGGTGGGCCAGCGCCCGGGCGAAGGTGACGACGTCCCCGACGGCGAGGTTGAGGCCCTTGGCGCCGGTGGGCGGCACGATGTGCGCGGCGTCGCCGGCCAGGAAGAGACGGCCGTGCCGCATGGGCTCGTGGACGTAGGAGCGCATGGGGGTGACCGACTTCTGGGTGATCGGCCCCCGGTTCAGGACCCAGTCGTCGTCGGTCTCGAAGCGGCGCTCCAGCTCGGTCCAGATCTCCTCGTCGCTCCAGCTCTCGGCGTCGGTGTCCGCGGGCACCTGGAGGTAGAGGCGGGAAACGGACGGGGAGCGCATGGAGAGCAGGGCGAAGCCGCGGTCGTGGCGGGCGTAGACCAGCTCGTCGTGCGAGGGGGCGACATCGGCGAGGATGCCGAGCCAGCCGAAGGGGTACGTCCGTTCGAAGGTGCGGCTCGGTTCCGCCGGGAAGGCCTGGCGGGCCACGCCCCAGAAGCCGTCGCAGCCGACGACGTAGTCGCACTCCAGGACGTCCTCGACACCCTCGTGCCGGAAGCGGACGCGCGGGTGGTCGGTCTCGGCGCCCTCCACGGCCAGCGCCTCGGCCTCGAACAGCAGCGGGCCGCCGTCCTTGGCCTGGAGGGCGATGAGGTCCTTGCAGACCTCGGTCTGGGCGTAGACCATGACGGACCTGCCGCCCGTGAGTGCGGGGAAGTCGACGCGGTGGCGCTGCTTGGCGAACCGCAGTTCGATCCCGTCGTGGCGCAGCCCCTCGCGGTCCATCCGCTCCCCGGCCCCGACCGCGCGCAGGACGTCCACGGTGCCCTGCTCCAGGATTCCGGCGCGCTGCCGCCGTTCGACGTAGGCACGGTCGCGGCACTCCAGGACGACCGAGTCGATCCCGGCGTTGTGGAGCAGCCGGGCGAGAAGGAGTCCGGCGGGGCCGGCCCCGATGATGCCGACGGTGGTGCGCATCGGTCGTTCCCTTCGTTTGGCGTCGTTGCCGTCACGGCGGGCGGTGGGCATCTCCTACCGTCGCACCGCTGTTCGCGTGGTGAAATTTCTTTCACTCTTGCTGCGCAGAGTTTCGGCCTCCCACGCGCCCCTGTCAACGGGTCGAGGGGCGCCCGCTTCCGTCGCCGGCGCTCCACCGACGACGGACCCCCGCACGGACGCCGGACGGCTCCATCACCCGGCGACCGCACCATTCGGGGCAGTCGGCCGGACACGGGCGCGATCTTCGGCTCGATCGCTGTACTGGTCCCGGCCCGTGCCATAACCTTGTGATCCTGATCACTTGGCGCGGCGGGGGGCGGCGCTGTGCTCGAAGCACCGGCATGCGCCGGATTCCACCGGCCCGTTCCCGCCGCTCCCGAGGTCCACTCACCCGCGAGGCGAGAGAACGGCGGTCATCGATGTCCGACATCCAGGGCAATGCGCACACGGCAGGCACGGAGTCCTCCGACTACACCCAGCGGCTCACGCGCCTGGAGAAGTCCGGCATCAAGCGGCTGCTGCCGACGCAGGCCCCCTACCGGTGGAACCTGCGCCGCCTCGGACTCGGCCGGGTCCTCGACGTGGGCTGCGGCATCGGCCGGAACCTGCTGAACTGCGAACCGGGCAGCGTGGGAGTCGACCACAACGCGCACTCGGTCGCCACCTGCCGTGAACGCGGGCTGACCGCGTACACCCCCGACGAGCTGGCCGAGGCCCCCGACTGCGGGACCGGCTCCTTCGACAGCCTGCTGTGCGCGCACGTCCTGGAGCACCTCGACGAGGAGCTCGGCATGACCATCCTGGACCAGTACCTGCCCCTGGTGAAGCCCGGCGGGTCGGTCGTGCTCATCACGCCGCAGGAGGCGGGCTACAAGACCGACGCCACGCACGTACGCTTCGTCGACTTCGACCAGCTGCGCCGCACCGCGGAGAAGGCGGGAGTGACGGTCGCCCGCACCTATTCCTTCCCCTTCCCCCGCTCCACCGGCAAGGTCTTCCCGTACAACGAGTTCGTCCTCGTCGGCAGGACCTCCGCCGAGCCGGCCACCCGCTGAGCCGGCCGCACTCCTGTCCAGACGCCGCACGGCGGTGGTGCCCGGAGCCGGACTTGGACCGCCCCCGTCCGCACGCCTGACCTGCGGCTTTCCCCTGACCAGCCGAAACAGTCACCGTCTCGGCCCCGTCTCGGCACGTCTCAGCACGCTTGGGCGCGCCCCGATGTTCCCACGGGAACACCCGCGTAGCTCCGCAGCGCGTAACCCACCCGCCGAAGCCCTCCGTTCGACGACGGAGGGCCGGGCCGCTTCGCCCGTCTGCGACGGCTACAACCTGCCGACGCAGTTCTGGGCAAGCCGAAAACATTCGTCGGTCAGCCCACTGTCCCGGGGATGGGGATCTCCAGGCCCCACTTGGTGCCGGAGAGCCCCTCATCGGTCACCAGTCGCACCTGGCCGGTCTCCGTGTTTCCGTCAAGGCGCCCGCCCACAAAGCTCCCCGCCTGGGAACCGTTGCAGGTGAGGACGAGAAGCCCGTCATGGCTGCGTGTGATCAGCCATCTGGTTCCGCTCGGCGCCTCGTTCGCCTTGACGAGGGAGACGGCTCCGGTAACCGTATTGCCGTCCAGCCAACCCAGCGAGAACCCGCCTTGCCCCGGGCCCACGCAACGGACGCGGAGGACACCTTCGCCACCACCTGGGTGCAGGTCCCACCGAGTTCCCAGGAAGCCGGTCTGATCGACCAGACTGATCCGACCGGTCCCGATGTGACCGTCCAGGAATCGCTTGTTGCCCTGGCCGCTGCCTCGACATCTGAAGTGCACCCAGGGGACGCTGTTTCCTGTAGCCATTATCGCTCTCCGTTCCCGCCTGTAGCGACGTCTAGGCCCCCCTCTGGTTCTGAGGCGTAGCTGCCGGGAGGCAGCACGATGCGCAAAAAACCGGGTCCCCCTATACAGGGCGAGTCAACCGGCGTCCCGTGTCATTCCGGTTTCTGCGGCGGTGCGACAGCCGCAGATGATCAATGGACGACGAGTCGCAGCGCACTGCTGTCGCCTGGGTCCTCACCGCCCCTGGCGACCGCCGACGCCTCCGGTATGTCCGGGCACAAGGGGCCCGGCATCTCCTGACGGGGCACTCTCCTCCTGGACCGGACCCTGCGTCATGCTCCGGTTACAGGCAGCCGATGGTCTTCGCGAGGAAGTCCGCGTTCGCGGTCACGTCGTGGACAAGGACCACGCAGTGGTGCGGGAGATCTGCCAGGCGCCGGGTGACCTCCCGCCGCGGTGCGGGCGCCCCGCCGCCGACCCGGTCCAGGACGAGGACGTCGGGGTGACGGTCCTCCGGCGCCCCGGACATGAAGTCTCCGTCCTCCAGCACCCGGCCGGTGGCGCTCCAATGTTCGAGGCGGTCGTGGTCCGCATCCGCGTGCCCCGGGCCGGCCCCCTCGAACTGTGTTTCAGCCGGGGTTCCGGATCCACCACGTGACCAGCGCAGTCAGTGCGGTACCGCAGCCGTAGGCTGCGCCGCGGACCAGTTCGAACAATGCGGCCCGGCCGAGGCGACGCGGAAGCCGACAATCGCGGATCGAGCTCCGGCGGGATGGGTGCGCGCTGGTCATGATGCCTCCGGTCGTCCTGCAGGGTGCCTTCCCGGGCACGGACGCCATGTACGCCTTCAAAATGGGCCTGTACGAGTTCCTCCACGGCGTACACCGCAAGCGGCTCGCAGGCCGAATGCACATGGACCCCAGCACCCTCTCCCGCACCGTCAACAAGAATCAGCGCATCACCGAAGCGGACCTCGACCGGCTGATCGCAGCAGTTCAAACCTCGGAGCGGACGCCAACGATGCACGAGGTCGCCTATCTACGCGACCTGGTCGGGCCTGCACCGAGACCGACCCGGGCCTGTGCGGGGAACACGGATACGTTCCGGCAGCAGTCGTGCGCAGACGCTGTCGTGGCGTTGGCCGGGCGTCACCAGGATCGCGAGTGGGCGGCCCTTGCCGTCGCAAATGAGGTGGATTTTGTGGTCAGCCCGCCTCCCGATCGGCCGAGGGCGTGATCGTCCGGTTCGTCCGGCCAGTGCAGCCCCCTTTCGGCCGGTGGCGGGCGGCGTGCTGGTGGGCGCGGACGATGGTGGAGTCGATCTGAACCAGCCAGTCGATGTCGCCGGCCGCGTCGGCGTGGGCTCGGATGCGCTGCAAGGCTTGCGTGAACACCCGCCGAGGGCGTAACGGCGAAAGCGCGTGTACACGGTCTTCCACGCCCCGTAGCGTTCCGGCAGGTCACGCCAAGAGATCCCGGTGCGGATCTTGTAGACCATCCCGTTGATAACCTGCCGGTCCTCCACGCGAGGCAGTCCCATCGCGGCCCGGGGGATCAGTGGAGCTGAGTAACTACCGCTCCTGGTCGGTGAGTTCATGACGACGTACCACGACACCATGACCTACCACCTGGATGATCTTTGAAGACGGACCGTAGTCCAGTCATGCTTCGGAAGCGGTTCCGGCTCCGGACACGGGCGTACTGATCCGCGGCAGCAGTCGCCGACCTCATCAAGATTTCCGACGAGCCCGGCCAAACCGCGCACCTGACGAACGCGGTTACGCGATGATCAGTTCATGGGATGGGTGGGATGGGAAGGAATCAGCGCGCTCGTCGCCGCCGCAGCCGTGCTCGTCGCACTGATCGTCGGCCAGTGGCAACGGAGCGGCGCACAACGTGCGGCTGAGGCGGCCAGCCGCGCCGGTATCTCCCAGGCGGAAGCCGCTTACCGCGCTGCGCTCGACGCCGTGAAAGCGACCAGCGCGGAATCACATTCGCAATGGCTGCGCGGCGTGCGGCGAGAGACCTACTCGGCGTTCCTGCTCTCGTGCAGCCGAGCGCTCAGACTGGCCGAGCAACTCTCCTATGACACGACCAACAACAAGATTCCTCCCGCCCAGCGAGACGCACGCGCCGCGGAACTTGAAGCCGCACTCGACGACCTCGCGCACAACGTAGTGATCACCCAACTGGAAGGGCCGGAACAGATCGGCCAGCGCGCCGAGGACCTCTCAACTGCCCTCCGGGAGGCGACAGTGGAGCACGCGCGAATCGCCGAGCTCTACGAAGCATGGGCCGACTTGAAGCGGCTCGTGGAAGAGAACCCGGATTCCAGCGTCACGGACTTCTATCACGCGTGTCTCGGGCTGATGGTCATTGCTCACTACGACGTCAGCGCTGTGCCGGCCGACGCACTCGACGTCCATATCAGGATGGCGCTGGAGCATGTGGAAGAAACACATGAGCGCCTGTCCTTCTTTCACAGCTTCGATTCCTACACCGCCAAGTGCCACGCGCTGGGCGAGCACTACACAGCGCGCGACAGGTGCCGGGACCACACGCGCCACCTGGACGTGATGCGGCGGGAGTTCCTTGAAGCTGTCCGTGATGTACTCGCCACGAGGTGACCGTCCGCCGCTTCTTCAGCGGACCCGCCTGAGCGCGCGGGCCAGGAAGGTGTTCGCCCGCGTACTCGGGTGATGGACGACCTGCGCGAAGACGGCCCGGCCCCGGTACGGGAAGCGGAGCGCCTTCGCGCGGCGAGGCCGGATCACGTGCGGCGGTGTGCCGTCGAGAACGAACCGGACCGCGGGACGGTCGCAAGCGATGACGCCCTGGAGGCCGCGCAAGCACGTACTTCAGCCCGCGCCGGCGCCCCCATGCCGGACAGGCAGCACAGCAACGCGTTCGTGATCGCCACCGCGTCGACGTGGATGATCCGTGCCGCCGCAGCAAGTTCTTCGCACGACGGGGGGCAGCCGTTCCTGGCGCCCTGCTCCGAGCCGGTGCGGCCGGACACGTCACGGCCGGCGATCAATGCCCCGACGCGCCCGCCCCCGTCCTCGACGGGGCAGCCGTGGCGACGCCAACCAGTCGGCAGACGTCCAGCACGGCCACGCCAGCACCGACGGTCACTACGTCCCCGTTCGCAGCCAACCGCCCACAGCATCGCCCAGCGGCTCACCAGCCGCCGACGAGCACTTATCGCGCCCCGCAGAGCCGAGCGGCTCCGATACGCCCTCGCAGGGCGGCCAGGGAACTCCGAAGCCGGACGTCGTCCCTGCCGCCACCCGGTCCGAGACTCCGGAGAACACGAACCGCCCCGACAAGGGCAACGAACAGGACCAGGACGACGACAGCCCGACCGACAAGCCGGGCAACGGACACGGCAGGCCCGAGCAGTGCCCAGGACCGACCGGCCGCTGCCCGACCGGCACGGCATAGGACGACGAAAGAAAAGGGGGCCCGGCGCGGGGCCCCCTTCGTCATACCCGGTCGCGCGAGACCACCTGCTCGGCGGTGAACCCCTGCTCCCGCTCCCCCACCCACCGCGCCGCGACGTCCTCCGGGCCAGAACCCGTGCTCATCAGCGACCCGTCGGGCATGTAGAGCGCCGACCCCGACCAGACCTGCGCCGCTGCGGCAGCCCGTCCCGTACGCCCTTCAAGCCGTTCGTGCGCTGACGCCTCCACCAGCCCGCCGACCACGTCTCGACACGGGCCCCCGCGCCCGGATGGTCCAGCGTTGCGGTAGTGCTTCTCGATGCCCGTCTTCAGCTCGATGTACGCCAGCGCGTACTCCCGGAAGCGGTAGCGGGAGTCATCGGGCTGTTCGACCTGCGGGTCGATGAACCCCTTGCCCTTGACCCAGCCCGCCGGCCATCGCTGCCCGGCCTCGTCGACGGCTTACGTGAAGAACTTCGCGGGTTCTTCCTCGTCGAAACGCTCGATCTGCCAGTCGGCCCCAATGCGCTACTTCACTTGGCAGCTGGTGACGTCCCCGTCCCTGTTTTTACGCGCAACTACGCTCGCCATGGCCGGATGCTACGCGGAATGTCCCCGCGATGTTCCCGCACCACCATGACGAGTGAACAGTGTTCCGTTGTTTCCGCTGGTCAGGGCCCTGTTAGGAGCAGTGCCCGGAGCCGGACTTGAACCGGCACGCCCGCGAAGGGGCAGCGAGGTTTAAGCTCGCCGTGTCTGCATTCCACCATCCGGGCAGGCCATGGGCTCCGCGACGATCGTCTTGAGCCTATCGGGACGCACCCCGCGGGCAGCGGGCGGGCGGACCGATGTTGTCTTATTTTATTGGCGCCTGAGGGGGCATCAGCTACGCGTTCAGGCCATCCCCACTCGCCAACAGCCTTGCGTGCGGCGGTCGGCCACGCATGCGGAATGACGGAATTTCACCGTCCCTACCAGGACGCCCGCCCCGTTCCCGCGCCCCCTGCCGCGGCGGGCTGGTCAGGCACCCGTCAGGGCCTCCCGTCATCCTCAGGTAGTACACCGGGCCGGAGCGTCCGACCGAAGTCCCCCCTCGGAACCGGAACAGCGGCTGACTACACGGCGCCTCGCGGCCGGAAGGATGGAGAACGTCCCCGAGTACACGTCGTACCGACAGGAGCGCCCTTCCCGTGACCACCGCATCCTCCCCCAGCCTCCGGCCGGGGGGACCCCCAGCCGACCGGTCCACCACCGTGGCCGCACGCGCCACGGAGCTTTCCAAGATCTACGGCCAGGGCGAGACCCAGGTGGTCGCCCTGGACCGGGTCTCCGTCGACTTCCGGCAGGCCGAGTTCACCGCGATCATGGGGCCCTCCGGCTCCGGCAAGTCCACGCTGATGCACTGCGTCGCCGGGCTGGACACCTTCTCCTCCGGCTCGGTGCGCATCGGCGACACCGAACTGGGCTCGCTGAAGGACAAGCAGCTGACCAAGCTGCGCCGGGACAAGATCGGGTTCATCTTCCAGGCGTTCAACCTGCTGCCGACGCTGACCGCGCTGGAGAACATCACCCTCCCGATGGACATCGCGGGCCGCAAGCCGGACAAGCAGTGGCTGGACTCCGTGATCGGGATGATCGGGCTGTCCGACCGGCTCGGCCACCGTCCCTCCCAGCTCTCCGGCGGCCAGCAGCAGCGCGTGGCCGTGGCCCGGGCACTGGCCTCCCGCCCGGAGATCATCTTCGGTGACGAGCCGACCGGAAACCTGGACTCCCGCTCGGGCGCCGAGGTGCTGGGCTTCCTGCGCAACTCGGTGCGGGAGCTGGGGCAGACCGTGGTGATGGTGACCCACGACCCGGTGGCCGCCGCCTACGCGGACCGGGTGGTCTTCCTCGCGGACGGACGCATCGTCGACGAGGTGTACGGGCCGACGGCCGACTCGGTGCTGGACCGCATGAAGCAGTTCGACGCCAAGGGCCGCACCAGCTGACGCGTCGTCCGCCGGCCCGGCCCCGCCCCTGACGCGTACGCCCTTTCGTACCTCCTCGCACCGCCTCGCACCGCCTCGCACCTCCTCGAACCTCCGACAGAGAAGACCCATGTTCCGTACCGCCTTGCGCAACGTTCTCGCGCACAAGGCCAGGCTGTTGATGACCGTTCTCGCCGTGATGCTCGGCGTGGCGTTCGTGTCGGGCACCCTGGTTTTCACCAACACCATCACCGACGCCCTGCAGAACAGCTCCGCCAAGGGCTTCGACCAGGTCGACGTCGCCGTGACGACCGAGTACCAGGACGCCGAGGGCGACAAGGTCGGCGAGGTCCCCGAACTGACCGAGGCCCTCCTCGACGACAGCGCGAAGGTGCCCGGGGCGGCCTCCGCCATCGGCGTGGTGACCGGCTTCACCGCCGTCGCCGACAAGGACGGCGACCTGATCGGCGACGGCTGGAGCACGCAGGGCGGCAACTACTGGGGCGAGAAGGACCCCCGGTACCCGCTGGTCGACGGGCGCGCCCCGAAGGGCACGGGCGAGATCCTCATCGACTCCAGGACCGCCGAGCGCACCGGCTACGGCGTCGGCGACACCGTACGGATGTCCGTCGACGGCCCGGTGCTCACTCCGAAGGTCACCGGTGTCTTCACCACCGACGACGGCAACGTCGCGGCCGGCGGAACCCTCACCCTGTTCGACACGGCGACCGCGCAGAAGCTCTTCGGCAAGGCGGGCACGTACGACGAGATCGCCGTCGAGGCGAAGGCAGGTGTCACGCAGGCCGCGCTGAAGGCGCAGCTCGACGAGGCGCTGCCGAAGGACCTCGTCGAGACCACCACCGGCAAGAAGCTGGCCGACGACCAGGCGGAGACGATCGCCTCGTCGATGAGCGGCATGAAGCAGGGGCTGCTGGTCTTCGCCGGCATCGCGCTGTTCGTCGGCACGTTCATCATCGCCAACACCTTCACGATGCTGGTCGCCCAGCGCACCAAGGAGCTGGCGCTGATGCGGGCGGTCGGCGCCTCCCGTCGGCAGGTCACGCGGTCGGTGCTGATCGAGGCGTTCGTGGTCGGCGTCGTCGCCGCGGTGACCGGCCTGCTCGCGGGCATCGGCATCGGCGCCGGGATGCGCTCCCTGATGGGCACGCTGGGCGCGGTCGTGCCCGACGGACCGCTGGTCGTCTCCCCCGGCACGATCGCCACGGCCCTCGCGGTCGGTGTCCTGGTCACCATGCTGGCGGCGTGGCTGCCCGGCCGCCGGGCGGCGAAGATCCCGCCGGTCGCGGCGATGAGCAGCGTGCACGCCAAGGCCACGACGAAGTCGCTGGTGCTGCGCAACACACTGGGTGCGCTGGTCTCGGCCGCCGGCATCGCGGTCGTCCTCGCGGCGACGACGATGGAGGGCTCCGACGGGCAGGCCCCGATGGGCATGGGCGCGGTGCTGCTGATCATCGGCGTGTTCATCCTGACGCCGCTGCTCTCCCGTCCGCTGATCGCCGCCGCGGCGCCGGTGCTGCGCGTGTTCGGCGTGTCGGGCAAGCTCGCCCGGCAGAACTCGGTGCGCAACCCGCGCCGCACCGCCGCCACCGCCTCCGCGCTGATGATCGGCCTCACCCTGATCACCGGCATGACGGTGATGGCGGGCAGCCTGCAGAAGGCGATCGACAAGATGGCGGCGGCGTCGATCGAGGCCGACTACGTGGTCTCCATGGCCAACGGCAACCCCCTCAGCCCCGATGTCGCCGAGAAGCTGCGCAAGGCCGACGGGATCACCGCCATCAGCCCCCTGCGCAACGCGGAGTCCCGCATCGGCGGGCAGACCGAGTACCTCACCGGCGTCGACGGCTCCACGATCGGCGAGCTGACCGACCTGAAGGTCGAACAGGGCGCCTTCGAGGTCGGCGGAACCGACGTCGTCGTGGACACCGACACCGCGAAGGACCACGGCTGGAAGGCCGGCTCCGCCTTCACCGTCGCCTACGAGGACGGCGAGAAGCAGCAGCTGAGGATCGCCGGGGTCTACGAGGGCAACGACATGATGCGCGGCATCATGGTCGACCTCGCGGGCGTCGCCCCGCACCAGTCGGACCCGGTCGACATGCAGGTGATGGTGAAGATGTCCGACGGGGCGTCGTCGGCCGCGAAGGACAGCCTGGTGAAGGCGCTCGACACCAACCCGGCGATCAAGGTCCAGGACAAGAAGGACGTCTCCAACGAGATCGCGAAGATGTTCACGCTGATGCTGAACATGCTCTACGGCCTGCTGGCCATGGCGGTGATCGTGGCCGTCCTCGGTGTCATCAACACCCTGGCCATGTCCGTCTTCGAACGCTCCCAGGAGATCGGCATGCTGCGGGCGATCGGCCTGGACCGCAAGGGCATCAAGCGAATGGTCCGCCTGGAGTCCCTGGTGATCTCCCTCTTCGGCGGTGTGCTCGGCGTCGGCCTCGGCGTGTTCTTCGGCTGGGCCGCCGGTCAGCTGATGGGCACGACGCTTCCGACGTACGAACTGGTCCTGCCCTGGGTACGGATAGGTGTCTTCCTGCTGCTGGCCGCCCTCGTCGGCGTCCTGGCGGCGCTGTGGCCGGCCCGCCGGGCTGCACGCCTGAACATGCTCCAGGCCATCAAGGCGGAGTAGCCGGTACGCACGAGGAGGGCCCCGTTCCCGGGTGGGAGCGGGGCCCTCCTCGTGCGTGCGGCGGGCGTGGGCTCAGTTCCAGGTGCGGGCGCGCAGCGGCATCCCGGAGCCGCCCGGCTCGGGGGTCTTCACGGCGAGGACCTGGTTGACACCGATGCGGTTGCGCTCGAAGGCGAGCGCGGAGGCGACCATGTAGAGCTGCCAGACGCGGGCGCGGCCGGGGCTGACGAGCCGGGTGGCCGCCGCCCAGCCGGACTCCAGGTTGGCCACCCAGCGGCGCAGGGTGAGCGCGTAGTGCTCGCGGATCGACTCCACGTCGCGCACCTCGAACCCGGCGCGTTCCAGCTGGGTGACGGTGCTGCCGACCGGGGCCAGTTCACCGTCGGGGAAGACGTACGCGTCGATGAACTCGTCCACGTGGTAGGCGGACTCGTCCCGCTGGGGCCGACGGGCGATCTGGTGGTTCAGCAGCCGCCCGCCGGGCGCCAGGAGCTCGAACAGGTCGACGGCGTACTCCAGGTAGCGCTCGGCGCCGACGTGCTCGGCCATGCCGATGGACGAGATGGCGTCGTACGGCCCGTCGGCGACGTCCCGGTAGTCCTGGACGCGGATCTCCACCCGGTCGGTGAGCCCCTCGTCGGCGACCCGCTTGCGGGCGAACGCGGCCTGCTCCTGGGACAGCGTGACGCCGACGACGCGCACACCGTGCTCGCGGGCCGCGTGGATCGCCATGGAGCCCCAGCCGCAGCCGACGTCGAGGAGGCGCTGACCGGGGCTCAGGCCGAGCTTGCGGCTGACCAGTTCGAGCTTGTCGCGCTGGGCGTCCTCCAGGGTGCCGCCCTCGGTCTCGGGGGCCTTCCAGTAGGCGCATGAGTACACCATGGACGGGCCGAGGACGAGTTCGTAGAAGTCGTTGCCGACGTCGTAGTGGTGGCTGATGGCCCGTCTGTCGCTGCGCTTGGTGTGCAGGTGGCCGCGGGCCCGGCGGGCCTCCTCCGGCGGCGGGGCCGGCGGCAGCGGCGGCCCGGCGAGCCTGACCAGACCGCGTACGGCGGCCCTGAACTCCGGGTCGCGCAGCGCCTCGGCGAGGCCGCGGGCGTCGTCGTCGCGCTCCCAGAGGAGACCGGCGAGCAGACCGAGGGCGGTGTAGATGTCTCCGTCGATGTCGAGGTCGCCGGCCACCCAGGCGCGGGCCAGGCCGAGTTCGCCCGGCTTGAACAGCAGGCGGCGCAGGGCCCTGCGGTTGCGGACGACGAGGGCCGGCGCGCCCGGCGGGCCCGCCTGCGAACCGTCCCAGGCACGGATGCGCACCGGGATTGGTGTTCCCAGCAACTGTTCGAAGAGGTTCTGCAGCCGCAGCGCGGCGTCAGCCATGGCGTACCTCCGTGACGAGCGATCCCGGAATGTCCGACACCACGTAAACACCTGGGGGCCCGCCGTCCAGTCCCCGGCACGCGTTACGGCTGAGCAAAATACCTGTACACGCCATGGGATTTTTCGCCCGGTCGGCGCAGCGCGAAGGGGCCGCCCGCACCACGGATGGCGGGCGGCCCCTGCGAGGGTCCTACGGGTACTGCTACGGGGTGCTGCTGGTACTACTGATGCTGCTGGTGCTGCTGATGCTGCGGTACGGACGGCCGGAGGTCAGGCGGTCAGGAGGCCTTGGCCTTCTCCTCGGTCTTCTCCGACTTCGCGGCCGGCTCGCCCTTGTCGGCGGCCTTCGGCGCGGCGGCCTTCGGCGCCGGCTTGGCGGCCTCGTAGAACTCCTCGCGCGGGGTCTCCATCGCGCCGAGGGAGACGACCTCGCGCTTGAGGAACATGCCGAGCGTCCAGTCCGCGAAGACGCGGATCTTCCGGTTCCAGGTCGGCATCGCGAGGCCGTGGTATCCGCGGTGCATGTACCAGGCGAGACGTCCCTTGAGCTTGATCTTCATCTTGCCCATGACGATCATCGCCACGCCCTTGTGCAGGCCGAGGCCCGCCACCGCGCCCTTGTTGGCGTGGCTGTACTCCTTCTGCGGGAAGCCCCGCATGCCGGAGACGACGTTGTCGCCGAGGACCTTGGCCTGGCGCAGCGCGTGCTGGGCGTTCGGCGGGCACCAGGCGTTCTCGTTGCCCGCCTTGCGGCCGACGAGGTCGGGCACCTGGGCGTTGTCGCCCGCGGCCCAGATGTAGTCGGTGCCCTGCACCTGGAGGGTGGGCGCGCAGTCGACGTGACCGCGGGGGCCGAGCGGGAGGCCGAAGCGGGACAGCGCCGGGTTCGGCTTGACGCCCGCCGTCCACACGATGGTGTTGGAGTCGACCTCGAGGCCGTTCTTCAGCACCACGTGGCCGTCGACGCAGGAGTCCATGGAGGTGGACAGGTAGATCTCGACGCCCCGGCTCTCCAGGTGCTCCTTGCCGTACTGGCCGAGCTTGGGGCCGACCTCGGGAAGGATCTTGTCGGCGGCGTCGACGAGGACGAAGCGCATGTCCTCGCGGGAGACGTTCCGGTAGTACTTGGCCGCGTCGCGGGCCATGTCCTCGACCTCACCGATGGTCTCCGCGCCGGCGAAACCGCCGCCGATGAAGACGAAGGTGAGCGCCTTGCGGCGGATCTCCTCGTCGGTGGTGGAGTCGGCCTTGTCGAGCTGCTCCAGGACGTGGTTGCGCAGGCCGATGGACTCCTCGATGCCCTTCATGCCGATGCCCTGCTCGGCGAGGCCGGGGATCGGGAAGGTGCGGGAGACCGCGCCCATGGCGATGACCAGGTAGTCGAAGGGCAGCTCGTACGCCTCGCCGACCAGCGGGGCGATCGTGGCGACCTTGCGGTCCTGGTCGATGGTGGTGACCCGGCCGGTGAGGACCTCCGCCTTCGGAAGCACGCGCCGCAGGGGGACGACGACGTGCCGCGGGGAGATGTTGCCGGCGGCGGCTTCGGGGAGGAAGGGCTGGTAGGTCATGTACGACCGCGGGTCGACGACGGTGACGGTCGCCTCGCCGTAACGCATCTTCTTCTGGATGCGTCGAGCTGCGTACAGGCCTACGTACCCACCGCCTACTACGAGGATCCTGGGACGCTCCGTGGTGCTCATGCCATCGAGTATCCACCCGCCCGAGGGGGGTGGATCGTGCGCCCCTTCACAAGCTCCGACGGGGGTCGTGTTACACTCCTCCGCCCACGTGACGGAGATCATGACCGACGCGCGGAACCGGAGCACGGTGCACCACGTTGTCAATGCCACCTGAGCTGCCCGTCCGGGCCTCCGCCCCCTCTCCGCCGGCATCCGGCCGGGCCCGTCCCGCCCCCTCCTCCACCACCCTCCTGAACGTGTTCAAACGGCAGTTGAGCCCTCAAAAGGGTCAACGGGCGACCGTCCGTCGCCCGTCGAGGTCCAATTCCTTGTGAAGAACTTCACGAAGTTTCTCGCAAGGTGGTCCCGCCAGGCGTTTCTCCGCTCCCCACGGACCGCTCAAACGCTTCCCGGCTCGCTCACCCGACACCCCGCCGCGGTTCTTCCCACCGACGGCGCGGACTCGTCTGCGCGCCACCGCGCGCCGCGCTCACTACGTTGGTCGGACCGCACCGACTGCGCTCGGAGAGAGGTGGCATGAGCCCGCACCGCCGCACCACGGGGCTGCAGTCCTACGTTCCGGAACCGGACGCCAGCCCGCCGCTGCCGCCCTGGGCGCAGTGGACACCGCCGGCGTTGACGGGACTGGCCCTCGCCGTCGACCTGCCCACTCCGGGCGCCGTGAGCGGTGACGTGCTGCTGGCACTCAGCACGATGACGGCCGCCTGCGTCTACGCACTGCCCCTGGTGGTGCTGATGGCGGTGCTCAACAGTGCCGTCGGCCTGCTGCTCCTGCTGGCCACGCATCTGGAGTCCGACAGCGGCCACGCGGTGGTCGACTTCTTCGCCCTGCTCGTCCTGGTCTGGGCGTCGGTACCGCTGAGCCTCCTGCGCCTGTCCCTGTACCGGCGGCTCCTGGGGGTCCGGCGGACCGCGGAGTACGCGCAGCGCGCGGTGCTGCCGCCGGTGCGGGCCTGGCTGGGACGCACCTGGATCGCGGTGCGCTACGAGGCCGCCTCGCACGCGGCGGCCGTGGGCGGCGACCTCTACGCCGCCGAGCTGACCCCGTACGGAGTGCGTCTGCTCATCGGTGACGTCCGCGGCAAGGGGCCCGACGCGATCCCGGCCGTGGCGGCTCTGGTCGGCAGCTTCCGGGAGGCGGCGCACCACACCGAGCCCCTGCCGCTGCTCGCCCGGCACCTCGACGAGGCGGTCGCCCGGAACATCCGCGACCTGGGGGCCGTGCGCGGCGGGGCCGGTTCACCGGGCGAGCAGTTCATCACCGCGGCCGTCGCCGAGATCCCGCCGGGCGGCGGTGAGGTGCGCCTGGTGAGCCGGGGCCACTGTCCCGCCTTCCTGGCCACCGGGGAGGGCGTGCGGCAGTGGGAGCCGGCCGATCCGGGGCTGCCGCTCGGCCTCGGCGACCTGGACCCGGGGCCGTGGGAGTACGAGACGCGCCCCTTCGTCCCCGGCGACCTGCTGCTGCTGTGCACGGACGGCCTGCTGGAGGCCCGTGACGCGAACGGCGTCTTCTTCTCTCCGGAGGACGGGCTGCGGGCGTGCTGGCACCAGGGTCCGCCGGCCGTGGTGGACACACTGGCCGAACTCGTGCACCGGCACGCCGGCGGAGTCCTCCCCGACGACCTGGCCCTGATCGCCGTCACCCAGCCCGCGACGACCCCGCCCCCGCCACCCGGGGACGGGGACGGGGACGGCGATACCCGCGGCTGGGGCGGGGCGCGGTGAGGGCGACGCGCGGGTGGTGGGGATCTCCTCGAAGCGGCCGCAGGCGCAGAAGCCCGCCTCGCTGACCAGCGGGCAGACGCTCAGCTGACGCCGCCGCGCCGGGGTTCACCCTCACGGACAGCCGCCCCGGCCTTCCCGCGTTCGTCACCGCCGGGCCGGCCGCCCGAGCACCCGCACCTCGTCGGCTAGGCCACCGACCAGGCGATGCCGTCGAGGATGTCGTGCTCGCTCACCACGACCTCCTCCGCGCCCGTGCGCTCCATGATCGCCAGCAGTACCAGCGCGCCCGCCCCGATGACGTCGACGCGCCCGGGGTGCATGGAGGGCACGGCCGCCCGCTCGGCGTGCGTGGAGCGCAGCAGCCAGTCGGTGATCTCCCGGACCCGCTCGCGGGAGACCCGGGAGTGGTGGATGGCGGCCGAGTCGTACTCGGGCAGCTCCTGCGCGATCGCGGAGACCGTGGTCACCGAGCCGGCCAGCCCGACCAGCGTGTGCGCCTCGCGCAGCGGCACCGTCTCCTCGGCGAGGTCCAGGGCCGCCTCGATGTCGGCCCGCATCGCCGCGACCTGCGCCTCGGTGGGCGGGTCGGACACGGCGCCGTCGTGCACCAGGTGCCGCTCGGTCATCCGCACGCAGCCGACGTCCACGGAGCGGGCGGCGCGCACGTGGTCGTCGCCGACGACGAACTCGGTCGAGCCGCCGCCGATGTCGACGACCAGGTAGGGCTTGCCGAGGTCCTCGCGGCCCGTCAGCTCCTTGGTGGCGCCGGTGAAGGAGAACTCCGCCTCCTGGTCGCCCGAGATGACCTCCGGTTCCACGCCGAGGATGTCCATCACCCCGCGCACGAAGTCGTCCCGGTTCTCCGCGTCCCGGGAGGCGGAGGTCGCCACGAAACGCAGCCGCTGTGCGCCGTGCTCCTTGACGACCCCGGCATACTCGCGGCAGGCGGCGAAGGTCCGCTCCAGCGCCTCGGGCGCCAGCCGCCCGGTGCGGTCGACGCCCTGGCCGAGCCGCACGATGGTCATGCGGCGGTCGAGGTCGGTCAGTTCACCGGTCGCCGGGTCGGCGTCGGCGACCAGGAGCCGGATCGAGTTCGTACCGCAGTCGATGGCGGCGACACGGGTCACTTGGCGTCCTCCCCACAGATCTCGCCGAGCGTCACGCACGGCCCCTTGCGCCACCACTGGGGCAGCATCGCGATCGCCTCGTCGCCCAGCGGGTTGACGCCGGGACCCGCCGCCAGGGAGTGGGCGACCAGCACGTGCAGGCACTTGACCCGGTCGGGCATGCCGCCCGCGCTCGGGAAGCCGGTCAGCTCCTCGATCTCGTCACGGCGCCGGATGTAGTCCTCGTGCGCGGCGCGGTAGGCGTCGGCCAGTTCCGGGTCGGTGGCGAGGCGCTCGGTCATCTCCTTCATCACGCCGTTCGCCTCCAGCGTGCCGATGGCGGAGGCCGCCTTCGGGCACGTCAGGTAGTACAGCGTCGGGAAGGGCGTTCCGTCGGGCAGCCGCGGTGCCGTCTCCACGACGTCCGGCTGCCCGCAGGGGCAGCGGTGCGCGATGGCGCGCAGGCCGCGCGGGGGGCGTCCGAGCTGCTGCTTGAAGGCCTCGACGTCCGCGTCGGTGGGCTCGGTGCGCGGGGTGGTCGGCGGGGGAGTCTGCATGACTGTCTTCTGCTGGTCTTCCTGTTGAGTCACTGCCGGCGCTGTCGGTTCACTGCCGGCGGGCGGCGGTGTCGGCCTTGTCGACCCCGTCCCAGACGTTCCGGTACCAGGGGCGGTCCGCGGCACCGGCCTCGGCGCGGGCCTTCTTGGCCGTGTCCGGGTCGATGACGACGAACCCGGTCTCACCCGGCATCACATAGTGCAGCCGCAGCCGGATCTGCTGCTCGGCGTAGGCGTCGTCCTGCCAGCGTGCCTTGAGGTCGCGCAGGTCCTCGACCCGGTCCCGGGTCTCCTGCTGCTCCCGCCGGAGATCGGCGATCTCGGCGCGCTGGGCGACGTACTGCCGTATCGGGTAGGCGAGCGCCACGACGAGCGAGCAGAGCACCATCGCGAGCAGCGCGGCCCGGCCGGTCAGCCGGGAGCGACGGGCCTGGCGCTTGGTCTGCGAGCGGTAGACCCGGGCCGCGGTCTGTTCCCCGATGATCCGGATCCTGGTCGCGGTGGAGAAACGGTCCCGGTCCTTCACCGCCATGTCTGTCCCCGCCTCCCCTCCACACGTGCGTACGTCCCCGCACACGGTACGGGACCGAGTACGGGGACGTACGTACGACGCTGCCTACAGGGTTGCGGGTCAGCCCTTGAAGCGCGGGAAGGCGCTGCGGCCGGCGTACACCGCGGCGTCGTCGAGGATCTCCTCGATGCGCAGCAGCTGGTTGTACTTGGCGACGCGCTCGGAGCGGGCCGGGGCGCCGGTCTTGATCTGGCCGCAGTTGGTGGCGACCGCCAGGTCGGCGATGGTGACGTCCTCGGTCTCGCCGGAGCGGTGGGACATCATGCACTTGAAGCCGTTGCGCTGGGCCAGCTCCACGGCGTCCAGGGTCTCGGTCAGCGAACCGATCTGGTTGACCTTGACCAGCAGGGCGTTGGCCGAGTTCTCCTCGATGCCGCGGGCCAGGCGCTCCGGGTTGGTGACGAACAGGTCGTCGCCGACGAGCTGGACCTTGTCACCGAGCTTGGCGGTGATGGTGTTCCAGCCGTCCCAGTCGTCCTCGAACAGCGGGTCCTCGATGGAGACCAGCGGGTACGCCTCGACCAGCTCGGCGTAGTACTCGGTCATCTCGGCGGCCGTGCGCTGCTTGCCCTCGAAGGCGTAGGAGCCGTCCTTGTAGAACTCGGACGCGGCCACGTCGAGCGCGAGGGCGATCTGCTCGCCGGGGGTGTAGCCGGCCTCCTTGATCGCCTCGAGGATGAGGTCGAGGGCCTCGCGGTTGGAGCCGAGGTTCGGCGCGAAGCCGCCCTCGTCGCCGAGACCGGTGGCCAGGCCCTTGCTCTTCAGGACCTTCTTCAGGGTGTGGTAGACCTCGGCGCCCCAGCGCAGGGCCTCGGAGAAGGACTCCGCGCCGATCGGGGCGATCATGAACTCCTGGATGTCCACGTTGGAGTCGGCGTGCGAGCCGCCGTTCAGGATGTTCATCATCGGCACCGGCAGAAGGTGCGCGTTGGGGCCGCCCAGGTAGCGGAAGAGCGGCAGGTCGCTGGCCTCGGAGGCGGCGTGGGCGACGGCGAGCGAGACGCCGAGGATGGCGTTGGCGCCCAGCGAGCCCTTGTTGTCGGTGGCGTCCAGGTCGAACATGGCCTGGTCGATCAGGCGCTGCTCGGTGGCGTCGTAGCCGACGAGCTCCGGGCCGATCTGCTCGATGACGGCGAGAACGGCCTTCTCGACGCCCTTGCCGAGGTAGCGGCCCGGGTCGCCGTCACGGAGCTCGATGGCCTCGAAGGCGCCCGTTGAGGCGCCGGACGGAACGGCGGCACGACCCGTGCTGCCGTCGTCGAGGCCGACCTCGACCTCGACCGTGGGGTTGCCTCGGGAGTCCAGGATTTCCCGGGCTACGACGACGTCGATGGACGGCACGAGCATCTCCTTCTTCAATGTGACGCTTCGGTGTGACGCGCGGGTCCACAGGACCGCAGCGGCTCTGCGGGACCGAGCCTAACCGGCTCCGGGCGATCGGCCAGCCGATCGCCCACCCGCTGGACAGAACCGAGAGTAAATTGTTTCCGAACGGAACAAAGACGTTTCCGGAAACCGGTCCGGATTCGGGGCGTGAAAAACCCGCCCCGGTGCGTACGGGGGAACACGCACCGGGGCGGGAGCAAGGGGGCCGCCGCTTACTTCAGGTGCAGCTGCTGGCCCGGGTAGATCAGGTCGGCGTCGTCGACGATGTCGTCGTTCAGCTTGAACAGCTTCGCCCAGCCGCCCTTGACGTCGTGCTCCTCGGCGATCGAGCTGAGGGTGTCGCCCTCGACGACCTCGTACTCGCCGTCGCCCTTCTCGACCTTCTTGCCGGTCGGGGTGGTGACGGTCTCCTTCTTGGCGGCCGGGCGCTCGTCGGAGCGGGAGGCCTTCTGCTCGGTGGAGCGGTCGGCGGTGGAGCCGCCGCTCTGGCTCTGCGAGCTCTCGGAGCTGCCGGAGCCCTGCGCGGAACCGCTGCCCTGGCTCTCGCTCTCGCCGGAGCCGCCGCCGGTGTACGCGGCGTTCGACAGGCCGGTACCGCAGACCGGCCAGGCACCCTTGCCCTGGCCCGCGAGCACCTTCTCGGCGATCTCGATCTGCTGCGCCTTGCTGGCCTGGTCGGCGGTGGCGGCGTACTGCGTGCCGCCGTAGCCGGCCCAGGTGGAGGCGGAGAACTGCAGACCGCCGTAGTAACCGTTGCCGGTGTTGATGGACCAGTTGCCGCCGGACTCGCACTGGGCGACGGTGTCCCACTCGGAGGCGGTGGCGGCGGAGGCGTTGCCGGCCGCCATCAGCGGGGCGGCGACGGCGGCACCGGTGACGCCGGCGACGGCGATGACGCGGGTGGCCTTGGACGGGCGACGGTGCTTGCCCTTGCCGGAAAACAGCATGGTTGATCCCCTCACCGACGCCTGCGAGGTGAGCTGTCGGGTTCGGGCCGGTTGAGTTGCCCGGCCGGGTTCCTCGCGGAACTCGGCTCCACCCCTAGCCACTCCGGTTCAACTGCCCGGCGCGGCACTTACCTTGGGTCCCCCGCTCCTGCCTTCGGCGCTTGACGCGACGACTGTTCCCGGACGGCCGCTGGCAGGATTCGGCGTTGCGGCAGCCGGGGCCCGCGATGGCGAGCGGTCATGACCGTAGACACGCGCTCCGCGGTTTTTCAAAGACGATCACGGCTTCTGAGACCTATCTCTCACGAGATCCAAAACGGACATAGAGTCTCTAACCGTGACGTGAACTCCCTCTACTTTTCACCCGTTTCGCCCGTGAGCGTGAGCGTCTGACCGGGCAGGATGTGGTCCGGGTCGGCCCCCACGACCTCCTTGTTGCCGACGTAGAGCGCATGCCACCCGCCGTCCACGTCGAGGGAGTCGGCGATGCCCCAGAGACTGTCGCCGGAGCGCACGGTGTAGGAGCCGTCCACGGCCTGGCGTGCCTCACCCTCGCCGCGCGAGGCGTGCCGCCCCGACGACTCGGCCGTGCGGCCGTCCGCCACCCCCTCGTCGGCACTGCCGCCTCGATGCCGGCCCGCGCCGGACTCGTCCGTGTCGGTGAGAGCCGAAGAGCCCTCGCTCTGCCCCGGCTTGTCCGATTCGCCGACCTCCGGAGAGGTCGTGGGCGAAGCGCCGGTGTCGCGCGGACCGGTGCTCTTCCTGGGGTCGGTTTCAGGGGACGTGTCGGACTTGGTCGTATCGTCCCCACGGTCCGACGAGGAGTCAGGGGAGGGCGAGGCCGGGGAGGAAGGGGAGGAGGGGGATGCCTCGGACGTGGGTTTGGACGGCTCCGACGGCTGGGACGCCTCCGTCGAGCCGGACGAGCTGGTCAGGCCGGGGGTGTCCGACGTCCCCGAGGTGTCCGATCCCTCCGACGAGCCGTCACCCGCCGCACCCGTGCCACCGCCGACGGACGCCGAGTCGTTGCCCAGGCCCGCGAGCAGACCACAGGTCGGCCAGGCGGCGATGCCCTGGTCCGCGTGCAGCTTCTCGGCGACTCTCACCTGCTGGGAGCGGCTGGCCTGGTCGGCACTGGGTGCGTACTCCAGGCCGCCGTACTGCTCCCAGGCGTCCTGGGACAGCTGCAGGCCGCCGTAGTACCCGTTGCCGCTGTTCTGGCTCCAGGCGCCGCCGGTCTCGCACTCGGCGACCCGGTCCCAGTTCGCCCCGTCGGCCGCGTGGGCGCCGGTGGCACCGAGGAGTGGGATCGCGATGGCGGAGCCGGTCACTCCGGCGGCGACGACCAGGGCGGGAGCCTGGCGGGGGCGGCGGTGACGACCGTTCCCGGAGAGCATGCGACGACCTTTCACGAGACAACGGGGACCGCGCGACGGGTGATGCTCGGGGCGCCACGCTGATTCGTGAACGTATAGGCAGATGATCGCTTGTCACAAGTTCATGCCGCGCAGATCACGTGAAGATCACAGAGTTGAGCGCGTGTCACCTTTGCGTCGGAGACGGGCCCTTGCCCGCCCACGAAGGACCATCGCCCGACCCCGACCCCGACGACGACGGACCATCGCCCGACGACGACTCGACCGGAGTGAACGAGACGGGCAGGGTGCGCAGCCCGCGCATGATGAGTCCGCCGCGCCAGCGCAGCTCGGCCGGCTCCGCTGCGAGGCGCAGGTCCGGCAGGCGGGTGAGGAGCGTGCCGAGCGCGGTCTGCCCCTCCAGCCGGGCGAGCGGGGCGCCGAGGCAGTAGTGGATGCCGTGGCCGTACCCGAGGTGCTGGCTGTCCCGGCGGGAGAGGTCCAGGGTGTCGGGGTCCGTGAACCGCTCCGGGTCCCGGTCGGCGGCGGCGAGGACGACGAGGACGGGGTCGCCGGCCGCGATCTCCTGCCCGGCGATGGTGAGCGGCCGGGTGGCGAAGCGCCAGGTGGCCAGCTCCACCGGGCCGTCGTAGCGGAGGAGTTCCTCGACGCCCGTCTCCAGCAGGGCGTGCTCGCCCGCGGCGAGGGACGTCTGCAGGCGGGCTCGCTGCCCGGGGTGGGTGAGCAGGGCGTACGTGCCGTTGCCGATGAGATTGACCGTGGTCTCGAATCCTGCGAAGAGCAGGATGAAGGCCATCGCCGCGGCCTCGTTCTCGGTGAGGTGTTCACCGTGGTCGGAGGCGCGGATGAGCGCCGAGATGAGGTCCTCACCGGGGCCGGGCTCGGGCGGCAGCGCCGCGCGCTTGCGGTGGATGAGGTCGGCGAGGTAGCCCCGCATCTTCTTCACCGACCGGGCGACCCCGCCCCGCGGTCCGCCGCCGTGACGGATCATCATGCCCGCCCAGTCCCGGAAGTCGTCCTGGTCCTCGCGGGGTACGCCGAGCAGGTCGCAGATGGCGTAGATGGGCAGCGGGAAGGCGAACTCGTGGATCAGGTCGGCGGAGCCGGTGGCGGCGAACCGGTCGATGAGGCCGTCGGCGAGCTCCTGCACCCGGGGCGCGAACTCGGCGACCCGGCGGGGCGTGAACGCCTTGCTGACCAGCCGCCGCAGCCGGGTGTGGTCCGGCGGGTCGATGTTCAGCAGATGGGTCATGAGCTCGGCCTTCCGCTCCCCCGGAATGCCAGTCTTGCCCTTGGCGTGCGCGGGCTCGTCGTGATGCGCCGGGTTCTTCGACAGCCGCGGGTCGGCGAGGGCCTGCTTGGCGTCGGCGTACCGGGTGACCAGCCAGGCCTCCACCCCGCTGGGCAGCCGGGTGCGGTGCACGGGGGCGTGCTCGCGCAGCCAGGCGTAGGCGGGGTAGGGGTCGCTGGCGAACTCCCAGGTGAACAGCTCGGGGGCGGGGCGGTCGGGCGTGGAGTGGTCGGTCACCCCTTGACCGTATCCGGGAGGCCGGAGGTGTCCCGGGCGCCGGTGTGCCTTCCGCCGGGGCCCCGGGCGGCGCCGGACTCAGTGCCCGGCGTGCTCCGCCTCCCGGATCGCGTCCCGGTACGCACGTGCCGCCGCTCTCAGTGCCGCCTCCGGGTCCGTGCCCTCTGACTCGGCGCGTGCCGCCAGGGCGAGGAGCTCGTAGCCGATGCCCTCGCCGGAAGGGAGGGGGACCGGGAGGCCCGCGGTCCGGACGCGGGAGGCGAGCTTGGCGGCGAGGGCGAGGCCGGGCTGGCCGAGGGGGACGCCCTCGGTGACCGAGGTACGCTGCTTCTCTGCCGCCTTGGTGCGCAGCCAGTGCTCCCTGACCTCCTCGGGGGTGGAGGCCGTCTCGTCGCCGAAGACGTGCGGATGGCGGTGGATCAGCTTGGTGACGATGGTGCCGGCCACGTCGTCGACGGAGAACGGGGCGTCGGGGTCGTCCTCGGCGATGCGGGCGTGGAAGACGACCTGGAGGAGTACGTCGCCCAGTTCCTCGCGCAGTTCGTCACGGTCGCCGTCCTCGATCGCCTCGACGAGTTCGTACGCCTCCTCGATGGCGTACTTGGCCAGGCCCTTGTGGGTGCGCTCGGACGACCAGGGGCATTCGAGGCGGATGCGGTCCATGACCTGGACGAGGTCGAGCAGGCGCGCGCCCGGCAGGTCGTAGGAGGCGGGGAGCAGCTCGAGGTCCGGCATCCGGACGCGGCCCGATCCGGCGAGGCGGGCCAGTCCGTCGGTGAGGACGGGGTCGCCCTCACCGGTCGCCACGACCACCACCGTGTGACCGCCGGCGCAGGCGGCGACCAGCTCCTCGGCGGTCGGCGCCGCCTCCTCGACCCGTATGCCCGCCTCGCGCAGGTACGGCAGCTGCGGGTGCGCCGCGTCGGCGCACAGCACCCGGTCGGCGGTGCGCAGGGCCTGCCAGGCGGGCCAGGACAGCAGGCCGGGGGCGACGCGGTGGCTGGTGGTGAGGAGGACGACGCGGCCCGGGTCGGAGGCGGTGGTTGCGTTCACCCCCCGAACGTAACGCACGCGGCCGACAGCCCCATGAGTTGTCCACAGGGCCGTCGTCCACGGGAGCGTTGTCCACAGGGGGGCGGGTGACCACGGCCCGCCCGGTCGCCCACCGGACCGTTACGCCGTCTGCCGCGTCTGCGCCGCCGTGATCTCCCGAACCCACGGCACCGCGGTGTCGACACGGCTGCTCTTCTGGACGTCCCAGGCGCCGTAGCGCGGGTTGAGGTCGACGTCGAGCTTCTTGGAGGCCTCGGACAGGGCCTGCCAGAACTCGGGCCGGCTGGTGTCGGTGCCGAGGGTCTCGGCGAGCTTCTGGGCCTCCAACTGGATGCGGAGGTTGTCGTCGAGGCGTTCGGACGGGACGCCGTACTGCTGCAGCCAGACGGTCTCCAGCTCCTGGGCGCCGCCGGCCTGCTCCTCGAGGCCGCCACGCATCCGCTGGACGTCCTTGCGCGTGACGGTCACGCCCGCGTCCTGGGCGGCGCGGTGCAGGACCTGGTCGAGGACCATGCTGTGCAGGGTGTCGCGGGTGAGGCCGCCGGTACGGGCGAGGACCTGCTGGTACTGGGCGTCGTCCGGGACGGCGGCCCGCTGTGCCTCGCGTACCTCGTCGACGCGGTTCTCCAGCTGGGCGACGGTGATCCGCTGGTCGCCGACGACGGCCGCCGCGCCCTGATGCGCGTCGTTGCCGCAGGCGGTGAGCAGGGGCGCCGCGGCGGCGATCGCCGCGGTGAGGAGGAGTGCGGTGCGACGGCGGCGGTGCAAGAAAACCTCCTGAGGAGATTGCAACAACAGGTGCGGCGCGCAGCGCCCCCCACCAGGGGTGGTGGTCGGGCGACGGGCGGGCGCACAGAGTCTTGCGATGATCGATGGTAGGCAGTGGCCGGGCTCTGGCCAACCCATTCGACCAACGATTCACCAGGACTTCGGGCACCGCCTCGCCCCGGCCGCGGAGGTGTCGTCAGCCGCGTACCTGGCCGAGCCACTGGAGGGTGCGCCGGATCTCGGCCGCGAGCGGGTGGCCGGGGCCGTGGACGCGCTCCACGTCGTGCAGCAGCCGGGCCAGCGTCTCGTGGGCGGCGGCGCGGTCGCCGAGGGCGAGAAGCAGGTGGCCGATGCGGCGGCGGACGTCGTGGGCGAGGTCGGGGTCGCCGGCGACGTACTGGTTCTCGTAGTAGGGCAGCAGCGCGCGGTACTCGGCGAGGGCCGCCGCCGGCTCGCCGAGCTGTTCCAGGCACTGGGCGGCGTCGTAGCGGTGGCGCAGGGACTGCGGATCGGCCTGGCCCGCCTCGGCGGCGCGTTCGTCGGCGAGGTTGCGCAGCTCGGGCAGGGCGCGCCGGTACTGGCCGTCGTCCATCAGAGTGGCCGCGTACTGCCTGCGCAGGGTGCGGACGACCGGGGAGCGTTCACCGTGCTGTTCGGCGGCGGCGGGCAGGATCGCGCCGAGGATGTCGACGGCCTGGGTGATGCGGCCCTCGCCGAGGAGGCGTTTGACGTCGTCGACGGCGCGGGCGACGTCCGGCTTCTCGGCCTCGGCGACCGGCGGTACCGGCGCCGGCTGGGGTGCGGGGGTGCGGGCGCGGTCCGGCCAGGGGGCGTGCGGGCGCACGAAGGGGCGGGTCGGGTCGAGCGGCCCGCCGGTGGGCATACCGCGCGCGGGCAGCAGCAGCGCCAGGTGTTCGTAGACCTCCTGGGCGGAGGCGGGCCGGTGCTGCGGGTCCTTGGCGAGCAGGCGAAGAACCAGGGTTTCGAGCGCCTCGGGGACCTCGGGCCGGATGCGGCGCACGGGCAGCGGCGGCTCGTACAGGTGCCGGTGGAGGACGCCGAGGGCCGTGGAGCCGGCGAACGGAACGTCGCCGCTGAGCAGTTCGTGCAGGAGGACGCCGAGGGCGTAGAGGTCGGTGTACGGGCCGACCGCGCCGCCCATCGCCTGCTCGGGTGCCATGTAGGCGGGCGAGCCGATGGGGGTGCCGGTGTGGGTGAGGCGGGTGGTGTCGGCGTCCATGACGGAGGCGACGCCGAGGTCGAGGACGGTGACGGTGCCGTCCTGCTTCACCATCACGTTGCGCGGTTTGAGGTCGCGGTGGACGATCGGCACGGCGTGCACGGCGCTGAGGACGGCGCACAGCTGGGCGGCGACGGCGACCGCCCACTGCCAGGGGTACGGGTCGTGCTCGGCGAGGTGGTCGGAGAGGTCGGCGCCGTCGACGTACTGCATGACGAGGAACAGCTCCTCGCCCTCGCTGCCCGCGTCGTGCACCGTGACGAGGCCGGGGTGGTCGACCTGTGCGGTCACCCGGCACTCGCGCACGAAGCGGCGGCGCAGTTCGTCGGCCTCCTGGCCGGCCACCTTGTCGGGGCGCAGCAGCTTCACCGCGACCCGCCGGTCGAGCCGCCGGTCGTACGCCGTCCAGACCTGGCCCATGCCGCCCTGCCCGATGAGCGTCGACAGCTCGTACCGGTCGGCGACGACACGCCCTGCCGCCACGGTCACCGTCCGCCCTGGCCGTCGCCGTTGCCGTCGTGCTTGCGCAGGTAGGCGCTGAGCTCGTCGAGCTCGGCGCGGACCTGGTCGATACGGGCGGGGGCGGGGTGCTGGGGCGGCGGCGTGGGAGCGGGTCCCTGAGGCACGGGCGTCTGCGGCACGGGCGTCCGGGACATCGGCGCCTGGGACACCGGGGCCTGGGACACCGGCGTCTGAGGGATCGGTCCTTGAGGAGCGGGCGCTCGAGGGACCGGTGCTTGAGGTGCTTGGAAGCCGGGGTGCGCGGGGTGGCCGGCCGGGGGCTGCGGTACGAGCGTGGGCGCGTACGGTCCCGCGGGGTGCGTCTGGCCGTAGTACGCGGCGGAGGCCTGACGCGGCGGCGCGTAGCCGGTGAACTGCCGCGGTGCGGCGTGCAGGCGTATGTCGACGACGAGGAAGTACGCGCTGGCCGCCGCTCCGATCAGCAGGAGAGCGGCCATGGCGACGTCCGTACGACGGTCGCTCTCCGGCAGCTCACCGACCACGGCGAGGCAGCCGATGGACACCGGCAGGCTCAGCCAGGCGACGGCCCAGTCGAGCCCGCGGCCGCGCAGCACGGCGATCCGGAACAACGGGACGCAGGCGAGCAGGCCGCACGTCAGGAAACCGGCGGCGGCGAACAGCACGCGCAGGGTGATGACGGTGGCCGCGCCGCGGGAGGGCGGCGGCCCGGCGGCGCTGTTGCCGTACATGACTCTCCTGGACCGGTGATGCCTGCATGCCGAACGGACGAACGGGCCGTTCGGTGTGGAAGTCCGAGCGTATAGGCCGGGACCGACAGTGGTCGCCGGTTGTACCGAACCGTTGCCGTACCGATCACCACCAGGTCACCGACCGGGTGTCACGGTGCCCGCACGGCCGAAGTCCCGCCAGGCGTCGAGCACGACGGCCCGCACGGCCCGCCGGAGACCCTCGACCTGGACGGGACGACGGCCTGACCGCCTGAGCCGCCCCGGCACCCGTGCCGGGGCGGCTCAGAGCGCGTGCCGCATCCACACGTTGGGCTCGACGTACACCGCGTACCCGCGCTCCGGTTCGCAGCGCACCGGCACCAGGGCGCCGGGGACCTCGATGTCCCCGGCGGTGTCGAAGGGCAGTCCCGTCCAGTGCCGCCACTCGTCCAGCGAGCCGGAGACGGTCATGGAGGCCGGGGCCACCGAGTCGAATGTGGCACCGGCGCGGGCGTGGACCCTCAGCCAGGGGTCGTGCGGCAGGCCGTCGGGGCGCAGGCGGCGGACGTACTCCTCGATGGGGGTGTGTGGTTCGAGGTGCTTGGCGCTGGGGCGGACGGGGGCGACGACCTCTCGGAAACCGCGGGCGCGGGCGTTGTCGCGCATCGCGGCGAGCATCCGGCCGGACACGCCGAGCCCCTGGGCGTGCGGGGCGACGGAGACGGAGATGGCGCTGACGGTGTCGGGACGGACCTCGCGGCGCAGGTCGCTGAAGGCCCAGACGAGCACCTCGCCCCAGCCACGCGCGGGCAGCGTGCCGCGTCCCTCCCTGTGCAGGGCGAACGGCACACTCTGGCCGTGCGCGACGACCTCGCCGTGCTCGTCCTCGGCGAACTGCACGTACTCCGGCAGTTCGACGGCGATGCGCGGGTAGTGGGCGTTGCCCGAGAGGTCCTCGACGGCGAACGCGGGCCAGCTGTCGGCCATTTCCCGGACCCGGTCCACCATCTCCGGGCGTTCGGCGAGGCTCGATACCTTCAACTCCATGGGGCCACGGTAGGCAGGAGGGCCGGCGGTCGGAAAGCGGTTTTGCCCCGTCGTTCACGCTCCTCGACGAGCGGATCGGGGCGAAGAGGCGCGGTGAGCCGGCGGACGCCCGGTTTCCGTCAGCCGCCGCACTGCCGCAGCATCGCCTGCCGGTCCGGTGCGGTGACCGCCAGTTCGTACTTGGCGGCGACCTGGGCGAAGCGGACGGCGTACGCGCACCGGACCGGCTTGGCGGGCGGCAGCCAGGAGGCCGGTCCGGAGTCGCTTTTGGCGGAGTTGGCGCGGCCCTGGACGGGGATCAGGTTGAGCGGGTCGTTCGCCAGTTGTTCGCGCTTGCTCTCCGACCACCGCGAGGAGCCCATCTGCCAGCTGTACGACAGCGGCACGACGTGGTCGATCTGGACCTCGCCCGCCTGCTGCTTGCGCCACTCGACGGTCGTGCCGGTGTACGGGTCGTCCAGCGTCATGGCGACGACCACGCAGTCGGAGCCGGAGCGGAAGCGCAGCTTCTGGCCGTCGCGTTTCAGCAGGTCGTTCCGCGTGTCGCAGCCGTTGCGGGCGAGTGGCACGCCGTCGGCCGAGTCCATCCATGCGTAGCCGAACTCGTCACGGTCGTACCCCGTCCTGGGACCGCGTCCCTTGGTCTTCAGGCCGTCGATGAGCTTCCGGGCCGTCGCCTCGTCGGTGTCGCCCTTGACCGGGCCGAGGCCGGGTTCGGTTCCGTCCGGGTTGCTCAGCGGGCTGACGGCCTGTCCTGCCGCCCGCCCCTCGGCCGGTGCCTCGGCACCGCTGCCCGAGGACGGGTCCCCGTCGTCCTGAAGTTCCTCGCACCCGGTGACCAGGGCCAGTGCGAGAGCCGCGCCCGCGGCCCATCCGGTACGGATCCTGCTGTGCCGCCTCATGCGTGTCCTCCCCTTGCTGTTCGCCGTACCACCGTAGCGACGGAGAGGTCCAGACCATAGTGGGCTTTATTGGGCATGCCGGACAAATCTGCCGTACCGTCGGAAGTGAGTCACGCCTCGGAAGGAGCTCTGCATGGGCATCCTCGACAAGATGAAGAACATGGCCGGCAAGGACAAGGACAAGTCGAGAAAGGCGTCCGACGCCGCCGAACGCCAGGTCAACCAGAGGACCGGCGGCAAGTACGAGAAGCAGGTCGACGCCGCACAGCAGCGGGCCGAGGGCAAGCTCGGCTTCGGGCGCGGACGGGGCGGCGACCGGCCGGAACGGTAGGAGGACGCGGTAGCGCGCCCCACACCTCGAACACCTCGGAAGCCGTCCACGGGCCTGCCTCGTGGACGGCTTCCAGGCTTCCTCCAGCGGGCGGCTACGATCCCAGGATCGACGTCAGGAACTCCCCCACCCAGCCGAGCAGTTCCCGCCCGACCAGCGGCTTTCCGCCCACCTTCGCGGTCTTCGGGCGCGGCACGAGGATCTGGTGGGCACCCGCCTTGATGACGCTTCCGGGATAGAGCCGCTTGAGCCTCAGCTCCTGGGACTCGCGCAGCTCCACGGGCGCGAACCGGATGTTGTTGCCTTGGAGCACGACCTCGCCGACGGCGCACGCCCGCGCGAGCATGCGCAGGCCCGCTACCAGCAGCAGGTTTTCCACCGGTTCCGGCAACTTGCCGTACCGGTCGACGAGTTCCTCGCGTACGGCCTTGATGTCCTCCTCGCTGTTGGCGGAGGCGATGGACCGGTACGCCTGGAGCCGCAGCCGCTCGCCGGGGGCGTAGTCGTGCGGGACGTGCGCGTCGACGGGCAGCTCGATCTTGACCTCGAGCGGCGGCTCCTCCTCCACACCGCCCTCCAGGGAGGCCCGGTAGTCCGCGACCGCCTCGCCGACCATCCGTACGTACAGGTCGAAGCCGACGCCCGCGATGTGGCCGGACTGCTCACCGCCGAGGAGGTTGCCCGCGCCGCGGATCTCCAGGTCCTTCATCGCCACGTACATGCCCGCGCCCATCTCGGTGTGCTGGGCGATCGTGGCGAGCCGCTCGTGCGCGGTCTCGGTCAGCGGCTTCTCCGGCGGGTAGAGGAAGTAGGCGTAGCCGCGTTCGCGGCCTCGGCCGACCCGGCCGCGCAGCTGGTGGAGCTGGCTGAGACCGAAGTTGTCGCCGCGCTCCACGATGAGGGTGTTGGCGTTGGAGATGTCGATGCCGGACTCGACGATGGTCGTGGAGACCAGCACGTCGAACTTCTTCTCCCAGAAGTCGACGACGACCTGTTCGAGGGCCTGTTCCGACATCTGGCCGTGGGCGGTGGCGATGCGCGCCTCGGGGACGATCTCGCGCAGCTTGGCCGCCGCGCGGTCGATGGACTCGACCCGGTTGTGGATGTAGAAGACCTGGCCCTCGCGCAGCAGCTCGCGGCGGATGGCGGCGCCGATCTGCTTGTGCTCGTAGGGGCCGACGAAGGTCAGCACCGGGTGGCGCTCCTCCGGCGGGGTGGTGATCGTGGACATCTCGCGGATGCCGGTGACCGCCATCTCCAGGGTGCGCGGGATGGGGGTGGCGGACATGGTCAGGACGTCGACGTTGGCGCGGAGCTTCTTCAGCTGCTCCTTGTGCTCGACGCCGAAACGCTGTTCCTCGTCGACGATGACCAGGCCGAGGTCCTTGAACTTCGTCTCGGAGGAGAACAGGCGGTGGGTGCCGATGACGATGTCCACGGAGCCCTCGCGCAGGCCCTCCAGGGTCGCCTTCGACTCGGTGTCGGTCTGGAAGCGGGACAGCGCCCGCACGTTCACCGGGAACTGGGCGTACCGCTCGCCGAACGTCCCGAAGTGCTGCTGCACCAGCAGGGTCGTCGGCACGAGTACGGCCACCTGCTTGCCGTCCTGGACGGCCTTGAAGGCGGCACGGACCGCGATCTCGGTCTTGCCGTAGCCGACGTCGCCGCAGATCAGGCGGTCCATGGGGACGGTCTTCTCCATGTCCTCCTTGACCTCGGCGATGGTGGTGAGCTGGTCCGGGGTCTCCGCGTAGGGGAAGGCGTCCTCCAGCTCGCGCTGCCAGGGGGTGTCCGCGCCGAAGGCGTGCCCCGGCGCCGCCATCCGCGCGCTGTACAGCTTGATCAGGTCGGCGGCGATCTCCTTGACCGCCTTCTTCGCCCGGGCCTTGGTCTTGGTCCAGTCGGCGCCGCCCAGGCGGTGCAGGGTGGGGGCCTCGCCGCCGACGTACTTGGTGATCTGCTCCAGCTGGTCGGTGGGGATGTAGAGCCGGTCGCCGGGCTGGCCGCGCTTGGCGGGGGCGTACTCCACGACCAGGTACTCGCGGGTGGCGCCCTGCACGGTGCGCTGCACCATCTCGATGTAGCGGCCCACGCCGTGCTGCTCGTGGACGATGTAGTCGCCCGTCTCCAGGGTGAGCGGGTCGATGGTCTTGCGGCGCCTGGCCGGCATCCGGGCGCCCTCGCGGCCGGCGGCCTTCTGCCCGGTCAGGTCGGTCTCGGTGAGCACGGCGAGCTTGAGCGCCTGGTCGACGAAGCCGTGGTCGATCGAGCCGCAGGAGACGTGCACGACGGAGGGACCGAGAGTGCCGAGGTCGTTGTCGAGGCGGGCCGCGATGCCCTCGCCGCCGAGGACCTCGACGGTGCGGGCGGCCGGGCCGTGGCCCTCGGTGACGTAGACCGTGCGCCAGCCGTCGGCGAGCCAGCCCTTGGTGTCGGCCAGCGCCTTGGCGGTGTCGCCGCGGTAGGTCTCGGGGGCGTGCATGCCGAGCTTGAGCGTGTCGGCGTCGTCCAGCGCGTCGTCGGCGGCGAACGGCGACACCGACCACCACATCATGTCCAGCTCGCGGGCGCGTTCCCGGACGTCCGCGATGGACCACAGGGAGGCCGCGTCCACGTCGATCGGCGCCTCGCCGCCGCCGGCGGTGGCCGCCCAGGACGCCTGGAGGAACTCCTGGCTGGTGGCCACGAGGTCGGCGGCCCTCGTGCGCACCCGCTCCGGGTCGCAGACCAGGGCCATGGCGCCCTTGGGCAGCACGTCCAGCAGCAGCTCCATGTCGTCGACGAGGACCGGGGCCAGGGACTCCATGCCCTCGACCGCGATGCCCTCGGCGATCTTGCCGAGCAGTTCGCCCAGCTCGGGGTGGTCCTCGGCGAGGACCCGGGCCCGCTCCCGTACGTCGTCGGTGAGCAGCAGTTCACGGCAGGGCGGGGCCCACACGCCGTGGTCGGCGACCTCCAGGGAGCGCTGGTCGGCGACCTTGAAGTAGCGGATCTCCTCGACGTCGTCGCCCCAGAACTCGACGCGGAGGGGGTGCTCCTCGGTGGGCGGGAAGACGTCCAGGATGCCGCCGCGCACCGCGAACTCGCCGCGCTTCTCCACCAGCTCCACGCGCGCGTACGCGGCGGCTGCCAGGGCTTCGACGATCTCGTTCAGATCGGCGCTCTGCCCGGTGCGCAGCGCGACCGGCTCCAGGTCGCCGAGGCCCTTGACCTGCGGCTGGAGCACGGAGCGTACGGGTGCGACGACGACGGAGACCGGGCCGGTCTCGGGGTCGTCGGGACGTGGGTGGGCCAGTCGCCGCAGGACGGCGAGACGGCGGCCGACGGTGTCGCTGCGGGGGCTGAGCCGCTCGTGCGGGAGCGTCTCCCACGAGGGATACTCCACCACGCCCTCCGGGGGCAGCAGCGAGCGCAGGGCCGCGGCCAGGTCCTCCGCCTCGCGTCCCGTCGCCGTCACCGCCAGCACGGGGCGGCCCGTCTCGCGGGCCAGCGCGGCGACGGAGAAGGCGCGGGCGGCGGGCGGGCCGACCAGGTCGACGTGCATGCGGTTGCCGTCTGCGGCCGCCGAGATGGCTTCCGCGAGGGCGGTGTCCTTGACGACGGCGTCGAGCAGACCGTGCAGGCTCATGGAGGGGGCGCTTCCGTCCTGGGGTGCCGGGGGTGGACAACACGAGTAGCCCGACGCGGTGAGGGCCGGGGGTGTCCAGCGTACGACGCTGCGCGGGCCTGCGTCGGAGCCTGTGGACGACGTCCGCTTCCGGGTGACCGGCATGGCGGTGTACCCGCCAGAGGGCTGCGCCCACCTTGTGCCCAGCCTGCGCCCCGGACCCCGGCGTGTGCCCCGGACCCCGGCCTGCACCCCCGGACCCCGGCCTGTGCCCACCCACCATCCGACTCGGTCGGCCGAAAGGGGACCCTCAGGGCGTCGGCCGCCTCATGCGACCGGAAAGGATCCGACGCGGAGCCTCGGACGAACGACCCGACGCGGAGCCCCCGAACGGACGAAAGGACCCGGCGCGAAGCCCCGGCCGAACGACCCGGCGCGAAGACCCGGACGAACGACCCGGCGCGAAGCCCCCGAACGGACGAAAGGGCACAGCGCCGGAAGTCGTCCAGGACTTCCGGCGCCGTGCGTTCCCCCGCAACCCCCGTGTGCGGTGGCCGTCGGCCGCTACTCCGTCGCGATGGCGTTCAGGACGTTCATGCGGCCCGCGCGGAACGCCGGGACCAGGGCCGCGAACAGGCCCACGAACGCCGAGCCGATGAAGACGCCGATGATCGTCGGCCAGGGGATGTCGAGAACGTTGAGCCCCTCCAGGGCGAGCAGCTTCTGTGCCGTCGCGCCCCAGCCCATGCCCAGTCCCAGGCCCAGCAGGGCACCGAAGAGGGCGATGACGACGGACTCCATGCGGATCATGCGGCGCAGCTGGCGGCGGGAGAGACCGATCGCCCGCATCAGACCGATCTCGCGGGTCCGCTCGACCACCGACAGCGCCAGCGTGTTCACCACACCGAGGACCGCGACGATGATCGCCAGGGCGAGCAGGCCGTAGACCATGTTCAGCAGCTGGCCGATCTGGTCCTTCAGCTCCTGCTTGTAGTCGGTCTGGTCGGCCACCTGGTACTGCGGGTACGGGTCCAGCGACTTCTTCAGCGCCGCGTACGCCTGCTCCGCCTGGCCGTCCTCGGCCTTGGCGAACATGATCGAGTTCGGCGGGATGCTGTCGGCCGGCAGGTACTTCCGCATCGTCTCGACGCTGATGTACCGCGCTCCCTGTTCGATGGCCACGTCGTCGTCCATGATCGCGGCGACCTTCAGCTTGGCGGTCTCGCCGCCCTTGAAGGCGACGGAGACGGTGTCACCGACGTGCACGCCGTGCTTCTCGGCGTAGCCCGTGCCGACCGCCATGGCGTCGGTGCCGTAGGCGGCGGACAGGTCGCCCTCGGTCGTCACACGGCGCACGTCCTGGGCGAACGTCGGATCGGCGGCCGTGAGGCCGTCGTCGTCCGTCTTGCCGTCGGGCGAGGTCAGGGTGGCGTCGAGCTCCTTGTACTGGGTGACGTGCGCCAGTCCGGGTGTGTCCTGTATCGCCTTCTCGGCCTGCGGCACGATCCGCTGGTTGCCCTGGACGATGAAGTCCGCGCCGACCGACTTGTCCAGCTCGCTCGTGGCCGAGGCGACCATGGAGGAGCCGACCACCGAGAGGCAGGCGACGAGCGCCAGGCCGATCATGAGGGCGGCGCCCGTGGCACCGGTGCGGCGCGGGTTGCGCAGGGCGTTGCGCTCGGCCAGGCGGCCGACCGGACCGAAGGCCCGCAGCAGCACCGCGCTGATCACCCGCACCACGAAGCCCGCGAGCAGCGGACCGATGACGACGAAGCCGATGAGGGACAGCACGATGCCCGCGCCGAGCATCATCGAACCCTCAGTCGCCTTGTCGGCGCCGGCTGCCGTGAACAGGGCCGCGGCGCCGGCACCGGTGAGGACCAGGCCGATCAGGCCGCGTATCCAGCCGGCCTTGCCGTCGGCCGGCGTACCGGCGTCGCGCAGGGCGGCCATCGGGGAGACCTTGCCGGCGCGGCGGGCCGGCAGGTAGGCGGCCAGGACGGTGACCACGACACCGAGGACCAGGCCGACCACGGGGGTCATCGTCTTCACGGTCAGGTCGTCGGTGGACAGGTTCATGCCCGCCGCCGACATCAGTTTCATCAGGCCGACGGCGATTCCGACACCGGCCGCGACACCGAGGACCGAGCCGACGACGCCGAGGAGCAGGGCCTCGACGAGCACCGATCGGTTGACCTGCCTGCGGGAGGAGCCGATGGCCCGCATCAGGCCGATCTCGCGGGTGCGCTGGGCCACCAGCATGGAGAAGGTGTTGATGATGAGGAAGATGCCCACCAGGAACGCGATTCCGGCGAAGCCGAGCATGGCGTACTTGATGACGTTCATGAACTCGCCGAGTTCCTCGCGGTTCTCGTCGGAGTTCTCCTTCGCCGTCTGCACCTTGTAGGTGCCGTCCATGACCTGGGAGACGTTCTGCTTGAGCTGCGCGTCGGAGACGCCGGCCGCGGCGGCGACGTTGATCTGGGTGTACTTGCCGGTGGCGCCCAGCAGTTCGCGCTGTGCGGTGGGCGTGTCGAAGTAGATGACGGCGGCGCCGGGGTTGGTCACCGTGAAGGAGGCGATGCCGACGATCCGGGCCTTGAAGTCGCCGGTCTGCGAGATGGTGCGCAGTTCGTCACCGAGCTTCAGGTCGTGCTTGTCGGCGGTGTCGGCGTCGACCATCGCCTCGGTGGGCCCGCGCGGGGCGTGCCCGGAGGTGATCTCCATCGACCGGAGGTCGTTCTTCGTCCAGTTGCCGGCGATCGTCGGGGCGCCGCTGGTGGCGCCCACGTTGTCGTTGTCACGGTCGACGACGGTCACGTTCATCGAACTGACCATGCCCTCGGCCGTCTTGACGCCCTCGGCCCCCCGGACCCGTTCCAGCGCGGACGCCGGCAGCGACTCGGGCACGCCGCTCTGCGGAGCGTCGTCGCTCCTGGCCTCCTTCGGCATGACCGTCACGTCCGACGAGGTGACCGCGAAGAGCTTGTCGAAGGTGGTGTTCATCGTGTCCGTGAACACCAGGGTGCCGCACACGAACGCCACCGACAGCAGCACCGCCACCGCCGACAGCGCCATACGGCCCTTGTGCGCGAGGAAGTTGCGCATCGAGGTCTTGACGACGGTCATGACGTGCGCCCCCGGGCGTCGAAGTCCTTCATGCGGTCGAGGACGGCGTCCGCGGTCGGCTTGTGCATCTCGTCCACGATCCGGCCGTCGGCGAGATACAGCACCCGGTCCGCGTAACTGGCGGCCACCGGGTCGTGGGTGACCATCACGATGGTCTGGCCCAGTTCGGTGACCGACCGGCGCAGGAAGCCCAGCACCTCGGCGCCGGCGCGCGAGTCGAGGTTTCCGGTCGGCTCGTCACCGAAGATGATCTCGGGCCGCGCGGCCAGTGCCCGCGCCACCGCGACCCGCTGCTGCTGGCCGCCGGAGAGCTGGGTCGGCCGGTGCTTCAGCCGCCCGGCGAGGCCCACGGTCTCCACGACCCGGTCCAGCCACGCCCGGTCGTACTTGCGTCCGGCGATGTCCATGGGCAGCGTGATGTTCTCGATCGCGTTCAGCGTCGGGAGCAGGTTGAACGCCTGGAAGATGAAGCCGATCCGGTCCCGGCGCAGCTGTGTGAGCTTCTTGTCCTTCAGGCCGGTGATCTCGGTGTCGTCGAGGTAGATCTGCCCGCCGGTGACGGTGTCCAGGCCGGCCAGGCAGTGCATCAGCGTGGACTTGCCGGACCCCGACGGCCCCATGATCGCGGTGAACTGGCCGCGCGCGATGTCCACGTCCACGTGGTCGAGGGCGACCACCCGGGTCTCACCCGATCCGTAGGCCTTCACGACCTGCCGCGCTCGCGCGGCAACGGCCGTACGCGCTCCGGCGCTCCCGTGCGTGGGAATACTTACGGCCGATGTCATGTCAAGTCTCCTATGTCGGTCATCAGGTGAGCCGCCGGTGCCGGCGGCGGGCGCTGAGCGGTGCCGGTGAACGTGGTGCTGCGACCCGTCCCGGTGAACGCGCCGCCGTGCGTGTGCCGTGCTGCTGCATCAAGAGTCTGGCCGGACCGGGGGGTCGACCGCGCTGGTGTTCAGCGCACTCTTTTCCTGGGGAAAACCCCACCCCCACGGGTCCGGTTCGCCGCCCCCCAGCGGCGTAAGGCCAGATTAAGGAGGGCACCGGGCCCGTCTCGTCCTCCGACGGTACGAACCGTCCCCACCCCGTAGTACGGAGGTACCCCTAGGGGCAGTCCGCCCTTCGGTGGAGCGGATCTCAGGGTCGCCCTCCACCCCGGGACGCATCGATCGTCCCCCCTCCCGCGACGTCAGGGTCAAGGCATGAAGGCCAGGACTTGGGGGCCAGGACGTGAGGACAGGGCATGAGTGGTCACGCTGTCCTTCTGCCTGGGCGCATCGGCCATCGCACCCGCCCTGGTCCACGGCCTCTTCCGGCGCCGCTACACCCGCGCCGGACTGCTCAGCACCCTGATCGGCGGCTCGCCGGCGTCCTGCTGCTGATGCCGGGTACCAACCCGGTCTCCGGCTCGCCCGTCTCCGCCTTCCCCGACGCCGACTTCGAGTGGTTCCCGTTCACCACGACGGGCCTGGTCTTCATCCCCTGGGCTTCGCCTGCGGCTGCCCGGGCACGATGCTCTCCGGCGGGCGCAGGGCGGAGGGACAGCGCCGCCACCACGAGGCCGTGGGGGGCTGGATCATGGCGGGGGCGGTACGCCGGGGCAATGGACGGCGCCCGGGAAGCGGCCCCGAGGCGTCACTCCACCGCCCGGCCCGTCAGCGAACGGAGATTGCTGCGTACGGAGGCCATGTGGGCCTGGAGTTCGTCCCACCGTGCCCCGTGCTCACGCAGCACCCGCTCCGTCTCACGGGCGATCCGCTCCTGGCACACCCGGGCCTCGGCGACCACCTCGGCCGCCCGGGCCCGGGCCTCCTCCTGCCGCCGCCCGGCCGCCTCCCCCGCGTCGGCCAGGTTCTGCTCCGCCTCGTGCAGGTCCCGCTCGGCGCGCGCCACCAGCTCCACGTGACGCGCGTCCAGCGCACGCGCCCGCTCGTCCTGCGCCCGTTCTTCCGCGGCCCACCGTTGCGCGTGCTCCCTGCTCTGCTCGGCCAGCATCCCGGCGGTGCGCTCCCGCATCTCCCGCAGCGCGGCCAGCGCCTCTCCGCGCCCCGCCTTCACCTCGCGCCGCGCCCCGATCCGCGTCTCGTCGGCCTCCGCACGCGCCGCGAGCAGCCGCCGCCGGGCCCGGTCGTCGGCCTCGGCACGTACGGTCTCGGCGTGCGCCTCAGCTGCCGCGCGCACACCGGCCGCGTACACCCGCGCGTCCTCCACCAGGCGCTCCGCCGCACTCCGCGCCCCCTCCCGTACGGCCTCGGCCTCCTCCTGACCGAGCTGGAAGAGACGCCGCGCGCGCTCCCCGAGCGCCTCGTAGCTCTGCGACTCGAGCTGGGCGACCACATCCAGGAGGTCCTCCAGCTCCTCCTCCATCTCCCGGGCGAGCACGGTGAGCCGGGCGGCCCGCTCCCAGGCCGCGTCCCGCTCCTCGAAGAGGGCCGCGGCGCACGCCTCCACCTGTTCGGGACGGTAGCCGCGCTCGCGCCCGCGTACGGTCACGAAGCCGTGAGGAGACGCCGATGCGCTGCTCATGCTCAAACCCCTGTGGTGAACTGCCGCACTGAATGGACTTAACCGACTTTATGGATCGAAAGTAAAGCCTCATAATGTGACACACCGCATGGAAAAGGGCTGGGCCCGGTCGCCTCACAGGTCGACCGGGCCCAGCCCCTCGGATACGTCAGCGGCGCCGCCGCCTCAGAGCAACCCGTCCCACATCTGCTCCAGCAGCACCGACCACCAGCTCTCCGGCGACCCGAGCGCCGCCGGGTCCAACGCGGCCAGCTGAGCCTGGAAGTCCACCGTCCAGCGGCCCGCCTGCTCCTGGTTCAGACCGAACCTGAGCCGCCACATCCGGCCCAGCAGCGCCAGGCAGCGCGCGAACTCCGGCAGTCCCGTGTTCACGAACTGCGGCGGCACGGGCACACCGCCCGGTCCCGCCTCCACCGGCACCGCCACGATGGCCGCCGTGCCGTACTGCACACAGATCGCCCGGCCGAAGTCACTGCCGACGACGAGGTACGAACCCGCGTCCGAGGCCGGCTGCACCCCCCGTTCGGCCGCCAGCTCCGCCAGTGTCGGCACCGGGCGCCCCGGCTGGGCCTGTGCCCAGAAGAACGGGCCCATGTCCATCGGCAGGCCCGCCGCCACCAGCGTGTGCGCCACGATCGGCGGCACCCCCTGCCGGGACACCGCGGCCTGCTCGAACCGGAAGACCCCCGGACCGAACGCGCCGCCCAGCTCCTGCCCGACGGCCTCCGGCGGAATCGGCGGCGCCGGCTGCACGTGCGGCAGCGGCGCGCGCACCGGCGCCGGACGTGCCGGCCCGTCGGCCACCTGGTGCAGCTCGCCCTGGTGCGCCAGCAGCTGCCCCATGCCCTGCTGCCGGCTCGCGTGGTCCGTGCCGTACGGCGCGATGGAGGTGATCCGCGCCTGCGGCCACTGCTCCCGGATCATGCGCGCGCAGTAGGCGCCCGGCAGTTCGCACGACTCCAGTTCCGTGTGCAGCTCCAGCACCTGGTCCGGCGGCACGTTCATGGCCCGCAGCTCGTGGAAGATCTGCCACTCCGGGTGCGGCGTACCCGGCGCCGAACGCCGGATCAGCTGCTGCTCGGAACCGTCCTGCGCGCGGTAGCGCAGCACGGCCTGGTAGCCCGGGCCGACGGTCGGCAGACCGGACGGCGGCTGCTGCGGAAAGCCGTACGCCGGCGGCGCACCGGGCACCGGCCCGCCGGGCGGCGGCACGGCACCGGGCGGCATGGGCTGTGCGGCACCCGGGGCGCCCGGGACACCAGGAGCACCCGGAGGCGGCGGAGGCGCGCCGGGGCCGCTCACCGGAGGTGCCGCCAGCACGGTCTGCGCATGGTGCACGCCGCCCGCACCCCCCGAGGAACCCTGCGGGCCGGGCCCGCCGGGCGCGCCAGGAGCGGCGGGAGGCGGCGGCACACCCGGACCACCGGGCGCGCCAGGACCACCGGGCGCGCCAGGAACACCAGGAGCGCCCGGGACACCAGGAGGACCAGGAGGGGCGGGCGGCACGGGAGCACCGGGCGGACCGGGCGGCTGAGGCGCGCCGCCACCCGTCCGGCCCGGATCTGCCAGCATCGTGGCGGCATGATGCATCCCACCGGGAGGCGTCCCACCGGGGGGCATCCCGCCGGGAGGCGCCCCACCAGGAGACATCCCGCCAGGCGGTGTCCCACCGGGCACGCTCGGCGGAGGCGGCGTGGCCGAACCGCCGCCCGGGCCCTCGGGGCCGAGCGACGACACCAGCTGCGTCGGCACGTAACCACCCGCCGGGGCAGCCGGCGCCGACGGGGGAGGCGTACTCCCCGGCCGCACACCCGGCACACCTGGAGCCCCCGGCGGAGGCGGCGTGGTCGCACCACCGCCACGGCGCGGCGGAGGCGCCGCCTTGCTGGTCGCGGCGTCGGCGATGTCCCCGGCGTGCGGCGCGAGCGGCTGGGCCGGCGTGGCGGACGCACCCGGACCGGCGGGCGGCTGCGGAGCGGACGGCGCCGGCGACGCGGGCGCCGGCGCCCCCGCGGACGCGGCCGGCGCGTCGGGGTCGTCGATCGCCGGCGCGAGCGCCGTCGGCGGAAGCCCACTGCCGCCCGACATCAGCGCAGTCTTGGCGTCCGGCGTCACCGCGGGCGGCGGCGTGTCATCGTCGTCGGCACCGCTCAACGGCGGCGCGAACACGGTCTGGGGCAGCGGTACGGAGCGGTCCTCACCGGCGTCCGCGTTGGTGTCCGTACCCGCCCAGGGCGTCGCCCCGGCAGGCGCACCCGGCGCACCGGACGCGCCCGCGCCCGTCCCGGTACCGCCGGCACCGCTCCCCCCGGCGGCCGGCCACGCCGCACCGCTCCCCTGCACGTCCGCAGAAGCCACGGGAGCAGCAGGAGCCGCGGCAGCCGACGACGCCACAGGAGCCGGAGGGGCCACCTCAGTCGACGGCGCCCCGGCCTGCGTCCCAGGAAGCGCCCCCACCCCGTCGGGAAGCGCCCCGGCCTGCGTCCCAGGAAGCGCCCCCACCCCGTCGGGAAGCGCCCCGGCCCCGGCACCGCCGGTGTCACCACCGCCGCCCCGGTCCCCCCGCCGACGGTCCGGAATACCCAGCTTGTCCGCCGCCTCCTGCAGCCACTCCGGCGGAGTCAGCAGGAACGACGTCTGATTCAGGTCCACCCGCGCCGCAGGCGCCGACGCCGGTTCCGCGGCCTCTTCGGGACGGCCGTACTCCTCCTCGTACCGGCGGATCACCTCACCCACCGGCAGCCCCGGCCACAGCGTCGCCTCACCGCTGTCCCGCGCGATCACCAGCCGGTGCGCGCCCCCGTCCGAACGCGGCCCGTCCGAACGGTCCTCGGCCCACACCACGAACCCGAGCTCGAACTCCCGCACCCGCACCTCACGGTGCTGGTACGCCGGCAGCTCGCCGTTGACCCACTCCTCCGCGCGCTCCTGCGCCTGCGCGAACGTCACCATCGTCAGCTCACTCCCCTACCGAGGCCGACGCCACGGGCACCGCACGCGCGAAACCACCGTCCACCATCAGGTTCGCCACCGTCTCCAGCTCCGGCGGGGACCCCGCCAGCCGCGACAGGAACGCGTCGAAGTCCTCACCGCAGGGCAGCAGCAACCGCTCCACGCGATCCGCCGGCTGCCACGAGGGGTCCACGTCCCGCACATCGTCGTAGGCGCAGAACCACACCGAACCGATCCGCTCCCCCTTCACCTTCACGGCGAGCAGACCGCCCTGGACGAACGCGACACCCAGATAGTCCTTGGTCAGGTGGTCCCGCAGACACTTGTTGACATAGACCAGGTCATTGACCGCCGCCTCCTCACGCACCGTGAAGAACGGCTGGTCGACCAGCAGCCCCAGCTCCGCGTCCAGCGCCGTACCCACCGGCGCACAGCCGCCCGCCGCCTTCAGGAACGACCGGTACGCCCCCGGCAGCCGGTACCCGAGATCCTCCTCGACCCCCTGCACCTGCTGCTCCGACACCGCGACACCCGACTTCGGCAGACCGAAGTGCGCCGGACGCGTCTCCTGCAACGGACGCGTCCCCCGCTTGCCCTGGTCCACCGCCGCCGTCGCGATCCCACCGTGGTGGCGCAGCAACGCCTTCACCTCGACCGGGACCAGCTCCATCCGCCGCGACCCGGCCACGTGGTGCCACGTCCAGCCGTGCGGCGTCGCCACCGCCGGCACCGTGTCCCACAGCTCGTGCCCCGACGCCGACAGCGCCGCGTTCGCCGACACGTAGTCCGTCAGCCGCAACTCGTCGACGCCGAAACCCTCCGGCGGGTCCGCGATCTCCGCGACCGCACGCGCGTACGGCGAGAAGACGGGGTAACCACCCTCGTCCACCCGTACCCCTCTCGGGTGACGCGCCGCCCGCACCGGATCCGGGAAGTGCACGACCTGCCCGGCATAGGCCGCGTTCGGCGGCGCGGCGTGTCCCCCGGCCTGGCGGCCGGGAGGTGCCCCCAGCCCGAGCCGACCTGTCGTCATGGCGGTTGCCCCCTGCGGCGTCTGTCTGATCTGTCTGCACTGATTGACCGCGCTGATTGACCGCGCTGCCCGGCCACCGCACGCGATCGCGGTGCCGACAGCCTATGCGGTACGGCAAGACCGGTCACCGGCACCGGACCCCGCACCCGACACCCACCCCTCCGCTTCCGTGACCAGCCGTCACCCTTCCGTGACGCAACGCCCACACCCGGGCGTGTCACCACGCCCCAGCTACCGCAGCAGCCACGGGATTTGGCACTCTGTGACCTTCGGGGGGATGCTCAGGAGGGGAAGATGATCATGAGTGCGACACAGACGGGACCCCACACCGGGCGGCCCGGCGAGCCCCGCGGCAACAATCCCCGCGGCAACGACCCCCGCAGCGCCGACCCGCGCGGCGGCGACCCCCGCATCGGCTGGAGCGCCGCCGAGGCCCCCCACGCCCCCACCCTCCAGCACCGCCGCGACGGCATCCTCCCCACCGTCGCCGCCGCCCTCTCCGTCCGCGGCACCACCCTCACCGGCACCGCCACCCGCGCCGACACACCCCCCGCCCTGCACCACCTCGTACAGGACTTCCTCGACACCCTCACCAGCGGCCAACGCGACCGTTACACCGGCCGCTGCGCCGAAACCATCCTCATCTCACGGCACCTCGCCATCGCAGACGCCGCCCGCAGCAAACGCGCCGCCCGAAAACCCATGACCAACGGCGAAGCCCGCAAAGCCCTCAGACACGCCAAACTCACCACCCGCCGCATCCGCGAGGACGGCGACCCCCTCCACGGCGGCTTCGCCACCCCCTGCCGCGCCTGCACCGCCCTCAGTGCCCACTTCGGCGTCCGCGTCATCGACCCCACGACGAACGACGACTGACCCCCCTCAGCCCCACCCCGACCCTCAGCCCCACCCCGACGACAACCGCCCGCACCCGCACAGCACCACCGAGCCGACCGAAACGAACCAAGGGCAGATGCACGCCGACCGCACCTCCACCACCCGCTTCCCCGTCCCCGTCGACGCCGCCCTGCGCGACGCCGGCTGGCAACCCGGACGCTGGGACATCAAGCAGGCCGAGATCTGGGCCGACACCCTGCGCGGACACACCTCACCCGCAGGACACCGGCACACCGTCTTCCCCGCCGCGGTGGAAGCCTGGGCCGAATTCGGCGGCCTCCACATCGCCCCCACCGGACCCGGCCGCCAGATCGCCCCCGCCACCCTGCACCTCGACCCCCTGCACGGCCTCCACATGGCCCGCACCCTCGGCGACCTCGGCCGCGCCCTGGGCACCCAGACCTGCCCCCTCGGCACCGAGACCGACAGCCACACCCTCATCGCCATCGACACCGAAGGCCGCGTCTACGCCCTCGACCACACCGGCGACTGGTACCTCGGCCCCGACATCGACCAAGCCCTCGCCACCCTCGTCGCCGGCACCCAGCCGACCCGCCTCACCACAGCCTGACCGACCCCGCCGACACGGCTACGAAGCCGGAATCACCGCCGACACCCGGAAACCCCCCGCATCCGTCGGCCCCGACACGAACACACCCCCCAGAGCGGCCACCCGCTCCTTCATCCCCACCAGCCCGTTGCCCCCCGACGGCAACCGCGCCGACGAGGCATGCGACACCTCCGGCGGCGGCTCGTTCTCCACCTGCATCGCGATCTCCGACACCCGATGCGCCAGCCGCACATACGTCTTCGCACCCGCCGCGTGCTTGTGCACGTTCGTCAACGCCTCCTGCACCACCCGGAACGCCGTCGACTCCACCTCCACCGCGTACGACCGCCCCTCCCCCTCCACCGACAGATTCACGACCATCCCGGCCGCCTCCGACTGCCCGATCAACTCGTCCAGCTCGGACAACCACGGCCCGTCCACCGACGCCTCCCCGCCCTCCACAGCACGCGAAGCCGCCGCCGCCGCGGCCGCCCCCACCGCCGCCAACGGCACCGACGCCCGCTCCGCACGCACCCCACCCCCACCACTGCGCAGCACCCCGAGCATCTCCCGCAACTCCGTCAACGCCTGCCGCCCCATGTCCCCCACCAGCGCGGCGTTCTTCACCGCCTTCTCCGGATCCTTCCGCGCCACCGCCTGCAACGCCGCCGCGTGCACCACCATCAGACTCACCCGGTGCGCCACCACGTCGTGCATCTCCCGCGCGATCCGCGTCCGCTCCTCACCCCGCGCCCACTCCGCGCGCTCCTCCGCACGCTCGGCGAGCAACTGCAACTCCCGCTCCAGACTGTCCGCCCGCTCCCGCAGACTCTCCATCAACCGCCGTCGCTGCCCCACATACAGGCCCAGCAGCAACGGCGGCGCGGTCGCCCCCAGCGACATCGTGATCGACGCGAACGGCAGGAACCAGTCCCCGAAGTGCATCTCCTCCTGCGACGCGTCCTGCCCCAGCCGGACGAACGTCACGATCAACGTCCCCAGCAACGACATCCCGGCCAGCGCACCGATGATCCGCCGCGGCAACTCGGACGCCGCCAGCGTGTACAGCCCGACGATGCCCATCAGAAGGCCCATCTGCGCGGGCGTGATGGCGATCGCCACCAGCACCACCGCGATCGGCCACTTCCGTCGCACCACCAGCACCGAACCGGCCAGCAACCCGAAGACGACCCCCGCCGCCCACGGAATCCCGGCATCCCGCGCGAACGGAAACCCCTCCGCCGCGCACTCCAACGCGGACACGACACCGAGGCTCACATCGAGCACCGCACCGCGCCGCCTGTCCCACCACCAAGGCCCACCCCGGGCCGGTACGTGTTCTTCCCCCGTCGTGGTCATACCCTCCAGCCTACGGGCGGCGGGCGGCACATTTCCGGCGACTTTCGACAAGCGATACGACGCGATACGCCTCGAACCGGCGAACCCTGCGACGCCCCCTCCGGAAGCAAGAATTCCGGCCGAACGTTCCGACCGAACGGTATGACCGGGCCCGCCCTCGCCGACCGCGGCGCCCACCGCAAGACGGCGACCTGTACCGTCGCGTCGAAGGCTCCTGGTACGGCATAGTGTTGGGTGCCGACTCGGCGACCTAACCGAATGTCCGGTTCAGTCGAGTTTTATCCCCCATGGTGTAATCAGGCAGCACTGAGGGTTTTGGTCCCTTAAGTTCAGGTTCAAATCCTGATGGGGGAGCTCTTGTTCGGGCCCTGACGCCACCGTCAGGGCCCGCACTCATGTCCCCCCCAAACCACCCCGGTATCCTGCGGATGTCCACCCCCACCCCCTCAGCCGAAGGGCATCCCGTGAGCGCCATTCGCCCGGCCGCCGTCGTCGTTCTCGCAGCGGGTGAGGGCACCCGTATGAAGTCGGCCACACCCAAGGTCCTGCACGAGCTGTGCGGCCGGTCCCTCGTGGGGCACGTGCTCGCCGCCGCCGGTGAGCTGGACCCCAAGGACCTGGTCGTCGTCGTCGGGCACGCCCGTGAGAAGGTCACCGCGCACCTCGCCGAGGTCGCCCCCGACGTACGCACCGCCGTGCAGGAGCAGCAGAACGGCACCGGGCACGCGGTGCGGATGGGGCTGGAGGCGCTGGGCGGTGCCGTGGACGGCACGGTCGTGGTCGTCTGCGGTGACACTCCGCTGCTGTCCGGCGGGACGCTGCGGGCGCTCGCCGCCACCCACACCGCCGACGGGAACGCCGTGACGGTGCTGACGGCGGAGGTGCCGGACGCGACGGGGTACGGCCGGATCGTGCGGGACGGGGCTTCCGGTGCGGTGACGGCGATCGTGGAGCACAAGGACGCCTCGGAGTCGCAGCGGGCGATCCGTGAGATCAACTCGGGTGTGTTCGCCTTCGACGGGCAGCTGCTCGCGGACGCGCTGGGGAAGGTGCGGACGGACAACAGCCAGGGCGAGGAGTACCTCACCGACGTGCTCGGGATCCTGCGTGAGGCCGGGCACCGGGTGGGTGCTTCGGTGGCCGGCGACCACCGGGAGATCGCGGGGATCAACAACCGGGTGCAGCTCGCCGAGGCCCGGCGGATTCTCAACGACCGGCTGCTGACCGGCGCGATGCTGGCCGGTGTGACGGTGGTGGACCCGGCGACGACGTGGGTCGATGTGACGGTGACGTTCGAGCAGGACGTGGTGGTCCACCCGGGTACGCAGCTGCACGGCTCGACGCACCTGTCCGAGGGCTGCGAGGTGGGGCCGAACTCCCGGCTCACCGACACGCGCGTGGGTGCGGGCGCCCGCGTGGACAACACGGTCTCTTTCGGTGCGGAGGTGGGCGCCGAGGCGACCGTGGGTCCGTACGCGTACCTGCGTCCCGGTACCCGGCTGGGGTCGAAGGCGAAGGTCGGTACGTACGTCGAGACGAAGAACGCGTCGATCGGTGAGGGGACGAAGGTTCCGCACCTGTCGTACGTGGGTGACGCGACGATCGGCGAGTACTCCAACATCGGTGCCGCGAGCGTGTTCGTGAACTACGACGGGCAGGACAAGCACCACACCACCATCGGCTCGCACTGCCGTACGGGTTCGGACAACATGTTTGTGGCTCCTGTCACGGTCGGGGACGGTGCCTACACCGCCGCCGGGTCGGTGATCACGAAGGATGTGCCGCCCGGTTCACTGGCCGTGGCCCGGGGCCAGCAGCGGAATATCGAGGGTTGGGTGGCTCGGAAGCGTCCGGGGAGCGCGGCGGCGAAGGCGGCCGAGGCGGTGTCCCGGGAGGCCGGCGGCGAAGGCTGACCGGAAACCGGCGCGTCGAACACGGCGTACCGTGATAAGTGCACATCCGCACCCCACCAGCTGAGACGCCTCCCGCACCCAGCCGGAAGAGCGCCCTGTGACGTTCAGCTGCGAAACCTCTGAGGAGAAAGTGCTGTGACCGGGATCAAGACGACCGGCGAGAAGAAGTTGATGTTCTTCTCCGGCCGCGCCCACCCCGAGCTTGCCGAGGAGGTCGCCCAGCAGTTGGGTGTCGGGGTCGTCCCGACGAAGGCCTTCGACTTCGCGAACGGCGAGATCTATGTGCGGTATCAGGAGTCGGCGCGTGGTGCGGACTGCTTTTTGATCCAGAGCCACACGGCTCCGATCAACAAGTGGGTCATGGAGCAGTTGATCATGATCGATGCGCTGAAGCGCGCGTCGGCCCGCTCCATCACGGTCATCGTGCCGTTCTACGGTTACGCGCGGCAGGACAAGAAGCACCGGGGGCGTGAACCGATCTCGGCGCGTCTGATCGCCGATCTGATGAAGACGGCGGGGGCCGACCGGATTCTGACCGTGGATCTGCACACGGACCAGATCCAGGGCTTCTTCGACGGTCCGGTGGACCACCTGTTCGCGCTGCCGCTGCTCGCGGACTACGTGGGTGCGAAGGTGGACCGGTCGAAGCTGACGGTGGTGTCTCCGGACGCGGGCCGGGTGCGGGTGGCGGACCGGTGGTGCGACCGGCTGGGTGCGCCGCTGGCGATCGTGCACAAGCGGCGTGACAAGGACGTGGCGAACCAGGTGACGGTGCACGAGGTCGTCGGTTCGGTGGAGGGCCGGATCTGCGTCCTGGTGGACGACATGATCGATACGGGTGGCACGATCTGTGCGGCGGCGGACGCGCTGTTCGCGCACGGTGCGGAGGACGTCATCGTGACGGCGACGCACGGTGTGCTGTCGGGTCCGGCGGCGGACCGGCTGAAGAACTCGAAGGTGAGTGAGTTCGTGTTCACGAACACGCTGCCGACGCCGAACGAGCTGGAGCTGGACAAGATCACGGTGCTGTCGATCGCGCCGACGATCGCGCGTGCGGTGCGTGAGGTGTTCGAGGACGGTTCGGTGACGAGCCTGTTCGACGAGCAGTGAGCGTCGTGCAGTAACCGTTCTGCAAGATCGTTTCACGTAGATCGTTTTGGGTGCGGCCTCCCTCTCCGAGTAGACTGCTGAAGTTGCTCGGCGAGGGAGGCCGTACCCGTTTCACGGGTGTGGCGGTCCGTTATCGACGCGCTCTTCGTAGCAGGCCGTTCGTGGCCGGGTGACCACGTCCGTTCTGATTTCACGAGGAGTGATCATGGCTGAGGTAAAGCTCACCGTCGAGACGCGCACCGAGTTCGGCAAGGGTGCCGCCCGTCGTATCCGCCGCGACAACAAGGTCCCGGGTGTTCTGTACGGTCACGGTTCGGACCCGATCCACCTGACCCTGCCGGGCCACGAGCTGCTGCTCGCGCTGCGTACCTCCAACGTGCTGATCGCGCTGGACATCGACGGCAAGACCAACGAGCTGGCGATCCCGAAGTCGGTCCAGCGTGACCCGATCAAGGGCTTCCTGGAGCACGTCGACCTGCAGCTGGTGACGCGCGGCGAGACCGTGTCGGTCGAGATCCCGGTGCAGGCCGAGGGCGAGCTGGCCCCGGGTGGCTTCCTGCTGGAGTACGTCCTGGACGCGCTGCCGGTCGAGGCCGAGGCCACGCACATCCCGCAGCAGGTGACCGTGTCGGTGGCGGGTCTGGAGGCCGGTGCCTCGGTCCTCGCCAAGGACATCGCGCTGCCGTCCGGTGTGAAGCTGGCCGTCGAGGACGACACCGTCGTCCTGCAGGTGCTGTCGGCGCAGGCCGAGGAGGCCCCCGCCGAGGGTGGCAGCGAGGCCGCCGAGGCCTGATCCCCTACGGTCAACGTGTGGTCGGCCGCTGCTCCCGTGCGGGGCAGCGGCCGACGCGTATGCAGGTGACGGGTCCGAAGGATACGAAGGAGACACGGACGTGACGACGGACGCGGGTGCGCCCTGGCTGGTGGCCGGTCTCGGCAACCCGGGCCCCGAGTACGCCTCGAACCGGCACAACGTCGGTTTCATGGTGGCGGATCTGCTGGCGGAGCGGATCGGGGCGCGGTTCAAGCGGCACGGCAAGGCGCAGGCGCAGGTGGTCGAGGGGCGGATCGGGCCGCCCGGGCCGGCCGGCCGGCGGGTGGTCCTGGCGAAGCCGATGTCGTTCATGAACGTGTCGGGTGGGCCGGTGACGGCGCTGCGGGACTTCTACAAGGTGCCGGTCTCCCACATCGTGGCGGTCCACGACGAGCTGGACATCGACTACGGCGTGCTGCGGCTGAAGCTGGGCGGCGGGGACAACGGGCACAACGGGCTGAAGTCGATCACGAAGGCGTTGGGCGCCGACTACCACCGGGTGCGGTTCGGGATCGGCCGGCCGCCGGGGCGGATGCAGGTGGCGGACTTCGTGCTGCGGGACTTCTCGTCGACGGAGCGCAAGGAGCTGGACTACTTCGTGGACCGTGCCGCGGACGCGGTGGAGGCGCTGGTGATCGAGGGGCTGGAGCGGGCGCAGAGCGCGTACAACTCCTGACGCGTGTCGCCCGCTCGACTCCTGACGCGTGTTGCCCGCTGTACAACTCCCGACTTGTCCGTCGATGGTGCGCGGGCGAGTTGACCGGGCGCGCGGGTATGGCCAATGATCCCGGCCATGCCTGCCTCAGCCCCTGCCGCCGTCGCCGTCGCCGCCCGCTCCCGTCAGGCCTCGCGTGCGGTGCTGCGGTTCGGCCGGGTCGCGGCGATGGGGGCGGTCACCGCGCTGATCCTGATCGCGGGGGTGTGGGCGTCCTGGGGTACGGCGCAGCACGTGCTGCTGACCAAGGGGCGGGAGCAGGGCACGGTCGAGGTGACGCGGTGCGGCGGGGGTTCGTGCAGTGGTCCGTACGCGCCGGTGTCCACGGGGTCGCAGGCGCGGGAGCGGGTGGTCATCGAGGATTCGGTCGCCTTGGCGAAGGGGCGGACGTACTCGGTGGTGGTGAAGCCCGACGGTGAGAGTGTGGTGCGGTCGGGTCCGGCCGGGGTGCTGTACGCGTGGGTGCCGTTGGGTGGTGCGCTGCTGCTGGCGTCGGTGGTGGTGGCGGGTGGTCTGCGGCGGACGCGGGCGGCGTGGGTGATGGCCGGCGCGGGTGGCGCGTTGCTGACGGCGGCGTTCTTCGTGGTGTGAGCCCCGACGCGCCCGGATGTGCCGGTGCGCCCGGATGCGCCGGTGCCCCCGGATGTGCCGGTGCCCCCGTGCTCACGTGGTGAGCGCGGGGGCACCGGCATGTGCGGGGCGGCGGTTCCGGGTCAGCCGGTGTTGCGCAGGCCCGCGGCGACGCCGTTGACCGTGAGGAGCAGGGCTCGGGCGAGCAGCGGGTCGGCTTCCTCGCCGGCGGCGGCGGCTTCGCGCTGGCGGCCGAGGAGGGCCACCTGGAGGTAGGAGATGGGGTCCAGGTAGGCGTCGCGGATGGTGAACGTCTGCTTCAGGACGGGGTCGGCGTCGAGCAGTTCGGTCTCGCCGGTGACGCGCAGGACTTCGGCGACGGTGAGCTCGTGCTCGGCCTTGATCCGGTCGAAGACGTGCTTGAGCTCGTCGGGGACGAGGGTGTCGACGTAGTGCTGGGCGATGCGCAGGTCGGTCTTGGCGAGGGTCATCTCGACGTTGGAGATGAAGTTGCGGAAGAAGTGCCACTGCTGGTGCATCTCGTCGAGGACGGTGTCGAGGCCGGCCTCGCGCAGGGCCTTGAGGCCGGAGCCGACTCCGTACCAGCCGGGGACGATCTGCCGGGACTGGGTCCAGCCGAACACCCACGGGATGGCGCGCAGTCCGTCGAGCGAGACGCCCGAGCCGGGGCGGCGGGAGGGCCGCGAGCCCAGGTGCAGGTCGGCGAGCTGGTCGACCGGCGTGGAGGCCAGGAAGTACGTCGGCAGGTCGGGGTCCTCGACCAGCTCGCGGTAGGCCGTGTGGGCCGCGTCGGAGACGGCGTCCATGGCGGCGTCCCAGCGGGCGAGGGCCTCGTCGGACTGGCGGGGTGCGGTGTGCAGGGCGGAGGCCTGGAGGGTGGCGGCGACCGTCAGTTCCAGGTTCTCCCTGGCCAGGGCGGGGATGAGGTACTTGTCGGAGATGACCTCGCCCTGCTCGGTGACCTTGATCTCGCCCTCCAGGGTGCCCCAGGGCTGGGCGAGGATCGCGTCGTGGGTGGGGCCGCCGCCGCGGCCGACGGTGCCGCCGCGGCCGTGGAAGAGACGCAGGCGTACGCCGTAGCGGTGGGCGACGTCGCGCAGGCGGCGCTGGGCGCGGTGGATCTCCCACTGCGAGGTGGTGATGCCGCCGAACTTGGAGGAGTCCGAGTAGCCGAGCATGACCTCCTGTACGTCGCCGCGCAGGGCGACCAGGCGCCGGTAGGAGGGGTCGGCGAGGAGGTCCTCGAGGATGGTGTCGGCGGCCTTGAGTTCGTCGGTGGTCTCCAGGAGCGGCACGATGCCGATCTTGGCCCAGCCGGCGTGCAGGTCGATGAGGCCTGCCTCGCGGGCGAGGACCGCCGCGGCGAAGACGTCGTCGGCGCCCTGGCACATGGAGATGATGTAGGACTCGATGACCTCGGGGCCGAAGACTTCCAGGGCGCGCTTGACGGTCTGGAAGACGCCGAGGGTCTTCTCGCCGGCGGCGTCGACGGGTGCCGGGGTGGGGGCCAGCGGTCGCCGGGACCGCAGTTCCTTGGCGAGGAGCTTGGCGCGGTACTCGCGGGGCATGTCGGCGTAGCGCCAGGATTCCTCGCCGAGCCGGTCGAAGAGCTGGCCGAGGGCGTGGTGGTGGGCGTCGGCGTGTTCGCGGACGTCCATGGTGGCGAGCTGGAGGCCGAAGGCGGCGAGGGTGCGGATGGTGCGGGCGAGGCGGCCGTCGGCGAAGAGGCTGCCGCGGTGTTCGCGCAGGGAGGTCTGGACGAGCCGCAGGTCGTCCAGGAGCTGGGCGGTGCCGAGGTAGTCGCGGCCTGCCTCGTGGGGGGTGCCCTTGGCGAGGCGCTGCTTGGTGTTCTCCAGCTTCTGCCGGATGCAGGTGGCCTTGAGGCGGTAGGGCTCCTCGGCGTTGAGACGCTTGTAGCGGGGGCTGATCTCGGGGAGGAGTTCCAGGTCGGTCTGGAGCGAGGCCAGGAGTTCCTCGGTGGCGCCGGCGTAGCGGATGGAGTTGGAGAGGAAGCCGCGCAGCTCGTCGATCATCTCCAGGGCGTCGTTGATGCCGTGTTCGTGCTGGAGGATGAGGACGTCCCAGGTGACCTGGGGGGTGACGTTGGGGTTGCCGTCGCGGTCGCCGCCGATCCAGGTGCCGAAGGTGAGCGGGCGGGTGTCGTCGGGGAGCTTGACGCCGGCGCGCTCCAGCTCCGCCGTGAGGTCCTCCAGGACGTCGCCGACGGCGCCCGCGTGCAGCTCGTCCAGGTAGTAGATGGCGTTGCGGGCCTCGTCGGCGGGCTCCGGGCGGACCACGCGCAGCTCGTCGGTCTGCCAGATGAGGTCGATGTTCTCGGCGAGGCGGGTGTCGAGGCGGCGCCGGTCGGATTCGATGACCGGGGTGTCCAGGAGGGCGGCGATGCGGCGCAGCTTGTTGAGGACGGAGCGGCGGGCGGCCTCGGTGGGGTGTGCGGTGAAGACGGGCCGGACGTTGAGGTTGCGGACGGTGTCGCGCAGGTGCTCGGGGTCGGCGTCCTTCAGGCGGTCGGCCGTGCGGGCGAGCAGTCCGCCCTCGGCGGCGCGCTTGGCGCCCAGTTCTCGGCCGCGGTGGACCTGCTCGGTGACGTTGGCGAGGTGGAAGTAGGTGGAGAAGGCGCGGACCAGCTTGGCCGCGGTCTGCAGCTCGGTGCCGCGCAGCAGTTCCGCGGCGGCCTCGCCGTCCTCTCGGGTGAGTCGGCGTACCTTCTCGACGAGTTCCAGCAGCTCGGGGCCTTCCTGCCTGACGAGGGTCTCCCCGAGGAGATCACCCAGCCGGCGGATGTCGGCGCGCAGTTCGCTGCTGGTCGTCGTGGTGGTCTGGTCGTCGGCACTGCTCACAGGTGCGGCTCCTTGCAGTGTTGAAGCTCGTCTGGGAGGGAACCCGGACGGCCGTCTCGCGCGGCGGGAGCCGCTTACCGGGCCGGACGTCCGGGAAGAAATCAGAGCGGACCGCGCTGTCCGACCGACTCCAGGATAGGTGTCGGCCAGGACGCGCAGGCTCTCGGGCTCTTGCCGCGCGGCAACGCGCTGCCATACTTACGTCGCCGTAGGTTACGGAACCGTAGGAACACTGTGCGTGGTTTCCGAAGCCCGGCACCGGACACAACCCCCCGACCCCCACCTTCGACCCCACAGGGGACGCGCATGACCACGAGTTCCGATGTGATCCCAGAAGCTCCGCAGCCGCCCCCCGAGGGCGGCGCCGCCGCGCCCTCCGCCACGCTGGGCGGTGAGCAGAAGCGGTCACTCGAACAGATCACGCTGCTGATGTTCATCACCGTTCCGTTCCTCGCGCTGGTGGCGGCGGTGCCGCTGGCGTGGGGGTGGGGCGTGAGCTGGCTGGACCTGGGTCTGCTGGTCTTCTTCTACTTCCTGGGCTGCCACGGCATCACCATCGGCTTCCACCGTCACTTCACCCATGGTTCCTTCAAGGCGAAGCGGCCGTTGAAGATCGCGTTGGCGATCGCGGGTTCGATGGCGGTCGAGGGGCCGCTGGTCCGCTGGGTGGCCGATCACCGCAAGCACCACAAGTTCTCCGACGACGAGGGTGACCCGCATTCGCCGTGGCGGTACGGCGAGACGGTGCCGGCCCTGATGAAGGGCCTGTGGTGGGCCCACATCGCATGGATGTTCGATGAGGAGCAGACCCCGCAGGACAAGTACGCGCCGGACCTGATCAAGGATCCGGCGCTCCGTGCGATCTCCCGTCAGTTCGTCCTGTGGACGGCGCTGTCCCTGGCCCTGCCGGCGCTGATCGGCGGCCTGGTCACGATGTCCTGGTGGGGGGCGTTCACCGGCTTCTTCTGGGGTTCACTCGTCCGGGTGGCGCTGCTGCACCACGTGACGTGGTCGATCAACTCGATCTGCCACGCGGTCGGCAAGCGTCCGTTCAAGTCGCGGGACCGTTCGGGCAACGTGTGGTGGCTGGCGGTCCTGTCCTGCGGTGAGTCCTGGCACAACCTGCACCACGCCGACCCGACGTCGGCGCGGCACGGCGTGATGCGCGGCCAGCTGGACTCCTCCGCCCGTCTGATCCGCTGGTTCGAGCAGTTCGGGTGGGCGTACGACGTGCGGTGGCCGTCACGCTCGCGTATCGATTCCCGCCGCAACACGGACCAAGATTCCTCCCGCCGCCGGAAGGAAACCGTCGAGGCGGCATGATGGTCGGCGTGGCGACCGACTCCAGCAGCACCCCGAGCAATGAGAAGCCCCGGCGCGCGCGTCGCACCCGGATGACCGGTGCCGAGCGCCGCCAGCAGTTGCTGGAGATCGGTCGCACCCTCTTCGCGGCGAAGGGTTTCGAGGGCACGTCGGTGGAGGAGATCGCGGCGAAGGCCGGGGTGTCCAAGCCGGTGGTGTACGAGCACTTCGGCGGCAAGGAGGGGCTGTACGCGGTGGTGGTGGACCGTGAGATGCGGCGGCTGCTGGACATGGTGACCAGCTCCCTGACCGCCGGCCATCCGCGTGAGCTGTGCGAGCAGGCGGCCTTCGCGCTGCTGGACTACATCGAGGAGTACACGGACGGATTCCGCATCCTGGTCCGCGACTCCCCCATCCCGCAGTCGACGGGTTCCTTCGCCTCCCTCATCTCGGACATCGCCACCCAGGTGGAGGACATCCTGGGCCGCGAGTTCAAGAGCCGCGGTTTCGACGCCAAGCTGGCCCCGCTGTACGCGCAGGCGCTGGTCGGCATGGTGGCGCTGACCGGGCAGTGGTGGCTGGACGTGCGCCGTCCGAAGAAGGCGGAGGTGGCGGCGCACCTGGTGAACCTGGCGTGGCACGGGCTGGACGGCCTGGAGCCGAAGCCGCGGCTGATAGGGCATCGCAAGAGCTAGGACCGTACCGGAGACCGAGGCCCATGCAGCCGCTGCGCGGAATCACCGTCGTCTCGCTCGAACAGGCGATCGCCGCTCCCTACGCCAGCCGTCAGCTGGCCGACCTCGGCGCGCGCGTGATCAAGGTGGAGCGTCCCGGGACGGGTGATTTCGCCCGGTCCTACGACAGCCGTGTACGGGGTATGAGCTCGCACTTCGTGTGGGCCAACCGCAACAAGGAGTCCGTCACCCTGGACTTCAAGGACCCGCGCGGCCTGGACGTGCTGCACCGCCTGATCGAGGACGCCGACGTGTTCCTGCAGAACCTGGCACCGGGGGCGGCGGCCCGGGCCGGACTCGGCGCGCAAGAGCTGCGGTCCCGGCACCCGAGGCTGATCGTCTGCGACATCTCCGGCTACGGCGAACCCGGCCCCTACGCGGGCCGCAAGGCGTACGACCTGATGGTGCAGTCCGAGTCGGGGCTGCTGTCCGTCACGGGCACGCCGGACGACATGGCCAAGGTGGGCATCCCGGTGTCGGACATCGCCGCCGGGATGTACGCGTACAGCTCGATCCTCGGCGCGCTCCTGGAACGCGGTCGGACGGGGCGGGGCACGCACCTGGACGTGTCGATGCTGGAGGCCACCGTGGAGTGGATGGGCTTTCCGCTCCACTACGCCTTCGACGGCGCCGAGCCGCCGCCCCGGGCGGGCGCCGCGCACGCGACGATCTACCCGTACGGCCCGTTCACGGCGGGTGACGGCGGTGTCGTCATGATGGCGGTGCAGAACGAGCGCGAGTGGCGCGGTTTCTGTACGGGTTTCCTGGACCGCCCGGAGCTGGCCGGTCACCCGCACTACGCCACCAACGCGGACCGCAACACGCACCGGGAGGCGCTGGGCGCGCTGATCGCGGCCCGGTTCGCGCAGCTGACCAGCGCCGAGGCGCTCGGACTGCTCGGCGCGGTGCCGGTCGCGTGCGCCCGGGTGAACTCGCTCGCCGAGGTGTGGGACCACCCTCAGCTGGCCGCGCGCGGGCGTGTGCACCAGGTGCCGACGCCGGCCGGTCCCGTCCCGGCGCTCGCCCCGCCGGGGTCGACCGGTGACGCGCCCCGCATGGAGGCGGTGCCCGCGCTGGGCGAGCACACCCGTGCCGTCCTCGGTGAGCTGGGCCTGTCCGAGGACGCCATCGACGCGCTCGTCGCGGAGGGAGTGGCGTGACCGGCCGCGCCGCCGGTCACCGGTCCGGCGGCCCCTCCTCCCGCCCCTTTCGGGCGACGGCGAAGACGCGGCGGAAGGGGAACGGCGTGCCGTGCGCCCCGGCGGGGTAGGCGGCGCGCAGCACGGTCCGGTACTCCTCGACGAACGCGTCGCGTGCCTCGGGACCGTCGTCGAGCGCGGTGAGTACGGGCCGCAGTCCCGTCCCCTTCACCCAGTCCAGTACGGCGTCGTCGCCGGGCAGCAGGTGGACGTACGTCGTCTCCCACACGTCGGCGGTGCAGCCGGCGGCGGTGAGGTGGGCGAGGTAGGCCTCGGGGGTGAGGACGGCGTCGTCGTGGCGCAGAACGCCGGCGAGGCGCTCGCGCCAGCGGGGGGAGTGGGCGAGTTCGCGCATCAGGCGGTGGCTGGGGGCGTCGTAGTTGCCGGGTACCTGGAAGGCGAGGGTGCCGCCGGGGGCGAGGCGGTCGATCCAGTCGGGGAAGCGCTCGGCATGGCGGGGGACCCACTGGAGGGTGGCGTTGCTGACGACGAGGTCGTACGGCTCGGCGGGGGTCCAGGTGCGGGCGTCGGCGGGGGCGAAGTCGAGGTGGCCGCCACCGGGTGTGGGGCCGGCGTACTCCTGGGCCCGTTCGAGCATCTGGGGCGAGTTGTCGTAGCCGGTGATGCGGGCGGTGGGCCAGCGGTCGGCGAGCAGGACGGTGACGTTGCCGGGGCCGCAGCCGAGGTCGGCGATGCGGGGCGGGTCACCGGGCAGGTCGGGGATGCGGGCGAGGAGGTCGGTGAAGGGGCGGGCGCGGTGGCCGGCGTGGCGGAGGTACTGGGCGGGGTCCCAGGTGAGGGCGGTGGCGGGCATGAGGCCTCCGGGGAATGTCCGTGCGGGACGGGTACCCAGCGTCACCCGGACAGTCTCTCGACGTCAAGAGAGTTGACGTCAAGAGACTTCACGTCGACACAACCACTACACTGATCGTCATGGAGGACGAGGTCGATCGGCTGGTCGCAGCGTGGCGCCGGGAGCGCCCGGACCTCGACGTGGAACCGCTCGAGGTGCTGAGCCGGGTCAGCAGGCTCGCCCGGCACCTGGACCGCGCACGCCGCCTGGCCTTCTCCGAACATCACCTGGAGCCCTGGGAGTTCGACGTCCTCACCGCGCTGCGCCGCGCGGGCACCCCGTACCAGCTCTCGCCGGGGCAGCTCCTCACCCAGACCCTGGTCACCTCGGGCACGATGACCAACCGTATCGACCGCCTGGCCAAGAAGGGCCTGGTGGAGCGCCTGCCCGACCCGAGTGACCGGCGCGGCGTCCTGGTCCGGCTCACGGACGAGGGCCGTGACCGCGCCGACCAGTCGCTGGCGGGCCTGCTCGCCCAGGAGCGCGCCATCCTGGCCGAGCTCTCCCGCGCCCAGCGCAGCGAGCTGGCCGCGCTGCTACGCCAGCTGACCGCCCCGTTCGACAACATCCCCGGTTAGGTCGGCGGGCCCCACCCCGGCCCTCCTCGCGAGCGCCACGGCGGCGAGGGTGGAGTGGACGCCCAGCTTGCCCAGGACGTTCTGCATGTGTGTGCGCACGGTGTGCGGGGACAGGTACAGCCGCTCGGCGACGGCCTTGCGTCCGAGCCCGGCGACCATGCAGCGCAGCACCTCCCGCTCCCGCGGGGTCAGCGACTCCACCAGCCGCTCGCTCTCGGTGCGGTGCTTGCGGGCGGCGGTCAGTTCGCGCAGGACGCCGGTGAGCAGAGCCGGCGGCAGATGCGTCTCGTCGCGCAGGACACCCCGTATGACGGTGAGCAGCCGTGAGAGGGAGCAGTCCTTGGCCACCCACCCGGAGGCGCCGGCTCCCAGCGCGAGGGCCGCCCGCCGGGGGTCGTCCTTCTCGGCGAGGACGACGGTCCGTACGCCCGGCTGCCCCGATCGCACCCCGGCGACCAGCGAGATGCCGTCGACCAGCCCGTCCTCGTTGCCGTCCCGTACGGGCACGGCGGCCGGCCGTGCGCCGGGCACGTGGCCCCCCAGGTCTGCGTCGACGAGCAGCACGTCGTACCGCCGCCCCTCGGCCGCGGCCCGCTCCAGGCAGCGCAGCGCGGCCGGGCCGCTGCCGGCCGCGGAGACGTCGACGTCGGGCTCGGCGGCCAGGGCCGCGGCGAGCGACTCGGCGAAGATCCGGTGATCGTCGACGACCAGGACTCGGATACGAACCACGAAACCCCCTCCCCCACGCTCCCGGAGGAGCAGGGGATACCCATCGTCTGTCCATTCCCGGAAGACGACACCGGCACGGGTACGACGCCCGAAGCCCCGTATCCGACTGTGCACTCGGTACTCCGGGACAGGGCGCCGCAGCCGCACGGCCGCCGCCGTGCAGTAACCGCTACCCCCGCCCCGGGCGCCGTACCCGGCTGTCTCGCCCCCTGAACGGCACCGGCCCCCACCGGTGCTGCTCATCAGAGTACGGGCGGGCGCCGGGAGCGGAAGGCTATTTGCAGAACTGACAGCCCGGCGCGTTTATGGTGAGCCGCATGTTTCGTCTTGTGACAGAAGTCGACAAAGCACGGCGTGATCTGCTGCGCACCCGCCTGCGGGAGACGAACACGGCGGCCTCCCCCGTCCTGCGTTCGCTGCGCGGAACCCCTCACGAACGCGAATTCCCGCTGCACGTCTGGGTGCTGGACGAGACCGGCGGCCTGGCGGGCGGCCTGGTCGGCCACACCTGGGCGACCTGGCTGCACGTGACGTACCTGTGGGTGGACGACCGGTGCCGGGGCGCGGGCCTGGGATCGGCCCTGCTGGCGGAGGCGGAGCGAGGCGCTCGCGAGGAGCGGGGCTGCACGGCGTCCCGCGTGGAGACCTGGGACTTCCAGGCACCGTCCTTCTACACGGGACACGGATACGACGTGGTGTGCGTGATCCCCGACTATCCGCCGGGGGTCACGGAGTACACGCTGACCAAGCGGCTGGGCCGACAGTCGGTCTGAGGTGTTCAGAACTCGTCGAGCGCGTCCGAGGTGATGTCGACGTCGATGTCGTACGGCACGCCGAGCTTGAGCAGCTCGCGATGGGTGCCGGTCAGGTCGTACGTCTTGGAGACGGGGTCGAGTTCGTAGACCCGGACCACCGGGTGCTTGCCGGCACCGCCGCCCGTCTCGACCAGCCAGAAGTGCGGGATGCCCGCGGCAGCGTACTTGTGCGGCTTGGTGTCGCGGTCGCGGGATTCGGAGTCCGGGGAGACGACCTCGACGGCGAGCAGCACGTCGGCGGCCTGGAAGCGGGTCTGGTCCCTGCCGGTGACGGCGTCGGCGCGGACGACGGTGATGTCGGGTTCGGGGCCGTTGCGGCGGTCCAGGACGATGGTCATCTCCCGGACGACCTTCCTGCTTCTGGGCGCCGTACGGCGCAGACCGGCCATCAGCAGATCGATCATGGTGCTGTGGAAGTACCGCTGCGGACTCACGAAAACCAGGCTCCCGTCGATCAGCTCGGTGTGCGGCGGGAGGTCGGGCAGCGTGAACAGGTCGTCCACGGTGTACCCGTCCCGGGGCGGCACCGGCCAGCGGCAGCCGGGCGTGGCGTTCGACTCGGCGAGGGGCTCGGCGGTCATGGTTCCTCCCATGGACGGGATTCTCGGCCAGCCCGTCCACGGTAGCCGCCGGTTCCGCTGATCGTCATCACAAGGGGTGACGATCAGCTGGTACAGGGCAACACGAAGCGACCGCCGTACGCGCGAGGCGCCAAAGGGGCCGCATCCGCCGGGACCCGCTCGCTTCCGCCGAGGCGAGCCCCCGGGACCGGGCGATGAGCAGGGCGTCCGTGGGCGCGGCACCGAACTCCGGTGCCGCGCCCGTGGCGTCAGGCCAACCGCCGCGCCCCCGCCGAAGGCACCGCCTCGAAGACCCGGGGCGCGGTGAAGCCCGCCGAAGCGAAGGCCTCCTCCACCGCCGTGGTGATGGCGTCCACGTCGGCGGCCTCCGCCAGGACGATCGCCGAGCCGCCGAAGCCGCCGCCGGTCATGCGGGCGCCGAGGGCGCCGGAGGCGAGGGCGGTGTCGACGACCAGGTCGAGTTCGGGGCAGGAGATGCGGAAGTCGTCGCGGAGGGAGGTGTGGCCCTCGACGAGGACGGGGCCGATGGCGCGGGTGTCGCCGGACTCCAGCAGGGACACGACGCGTTCGACGCGCTCGTCCTCCGTGACGACGTGCCGGACCAGGCGGCGTACCTCCTCGTCGTCGGCCAGGCGCTCCAGGGCCGCGTCGAGTTCCTCGTACGCCACGTCGCGCAGTGCGTTCACGCCCAGCAGGGCGGCGCCCTTCTCGCAGCCCGCGCGGCGTTTGCCGTACTCGCCCTCGCTGTGGGAGTGCTTGACCTGGGTGTCGACGACGAGGAGGCGCATGCCCTCGGCGGCCAGGTCGAAGGGGATCTGGCGCTGGGAGAGGTCGCGGGTGTCGAGGAAGAGGGCGTGCCCGGCCTCGCAGCAGGCGGAGGCGGTCTGGTCCATGATGCCGACGGGGGCGCCGACGTAGACGTTCTCGGCGCGCTGGCAGAGGCGGGCCAGCTGCCAGCCGCGCAGGCCGAGGGAGTACAGGTCGTTCAGGGCGAGGGCGACGACGATCTCCAGGGCGGCCGAGGAGGAGAGGCCCGCGCCCGACGGGACCGTGGAGGCGAGGTGGATGTCGGCGCCGGTCAGCTCGTGGCCCGCCTCGCGCAGCGCCCAGACGACGCCCGAGGGGTACGCGGTCCACGACTTGTCCGACTCGGGGGTCAGGTCGGCGACGCGCAGCTCGACGGGGCCGGCCCCGATGTCCGCCGAGTGCAGGCGCAGGATGCCGTCGTCGCGCCGGGAGACCGCCGCGACGGCGGTGTGCGGCAGGGCGAACGGCATGACGAAGCCGTCGTTGTAGTCGGTGTGCTCGCCGATGAGGTTGACCCGGCCGGGCGCCGCCCACACCCCCTCGGGGTCCGCCCCGTACAGTTCCCGGAACCGCTCGCCGACAGCTCCTGCGGCGTCCTTCGCGACAGCCTCGCCCATGCCCTGACCCCTCGCCCTTTCCGTACCTACGGTCTACTTCGCGCGCTGCTGCGCGAACTCCCACGCGTCCGCCACGATCCCCGCGAGGTCGGCGCGCGACGGGTTCCAGCCCAGTTTCTCGCGGGCCGTGTCCGCCGAGGCGACCAGGACCGCCGGGTCGCCGCCCCGGCGGGGGGCCACGACCTCGGGGATCGGGTGGCCGGTGACCTGGCGGACGGTCTCGACGACCTCGCGGACGGAGAAGCCGTTGCCGTTGCCCAGGTTGCAGATGAGGTGCTCGCCGGGGGCGGCCGCGTCCAGGGCGAGCAGGTGGGCGTCGGCCAGGTCGGCGACGTGGATGTAGTCGCGGACGCAGGTGCCGTCCGGCGTCGGGTAGTCGTCGCCGAAGACGGAGATCGCCTCGCGCCTGCCCTGCGCCACCTGGAGGACCAGCGGGATGAGGTGGGACTCGGGGTCGTGGCGCTCGCCGTACGCGCCGTAGGCGCCCGCGACGTTGAAGTAGCGCAGCGAGACCGCGCCCAGGCCGTGGGCCGCCGCCTCGCCGGTGATCATGTGGTCGACGGCGAGCTTGGAGGCACCGTACGGGTTGGTGGGCTTCGTCGGCGCGGTCTCGACGATGGGGACCTCGTCCGGCTCGCCGTAGGTGGCGGCCGTGGAGGAGAAGACGAGGCGGGTCACGCCCGCCGTGCGCATCGCCTCCAGCAGGGCCATGGTGCCGCCGACGTTGTTGTCCCAGTACTTCTCGGGCTTCACGACCGATTCGCCGACCTGTGAGAAGGCGGCGAAGTGGAGGACGCCGTCGTACGACGGGTCCAGCCACTTGGCGGCGTCGCGGATGTCGCCCTCGATGAACGAGGCACCCGCCGGTACCCCCTCACGGAAACCCGTCGAGAGGTTGTCGAGGACGACGACCTCGTGGCCGGCCTCCAGCAGATGCTGGGCGACCACGCTGCCGACGTAACCGGCCCCGCCCGTCACCAGGTACTTCCCGCTCATGAACTCGCTACCTCTCGCAGTCGCTCGGCCGCGCGCTCCGGGGGCACGTCGTTGATGAACACGTTCATGCCGGACTCGGAGCCCGCGAGGAACTTCAGCTTGCCCGATGTACGGCGAATGGTGAAAAGCTCGAGGTGCAGCGCGAAGTCGTCCCGCGTCACACCCTCGAACTCCTCCAGCTGCCCGAACGGGGCCTGGTGCCAGGCCGCGATGTACGGCGTCGGAGGCTCACCGGTGCCGAAGATCCGGTCGAAGCGCCTCAAGAGTTCCAGATAGACCTGGGGGAACTCTGTGCGGGCCGCCTCGTCGAGCCCGAGCAGGTCGGGCACCCGGCGCTTGGGGTAGAGGTGCACCTCGTACGGCCAGTGCGCGGAGTACGGCACGAAGGCGGCCCAGTGCTCACTCTCCAGGACGACCCGCTCACCGGCCAGCTCCTCGGCCAGGACGGCGTCGAACAGGTTCTCCCCGCCGGTCGCCTCCTTGTGCGCGGCGAGTGAGCGGAGCATCAGGGCGGTGCGGGGGGTGGTGAAGGGGTAGGCGTAGATCTGCCCGTGCGGGTGACCCAGCGTCACACCGATCTCGGCACCCCGGTTCTCGAAGCAGAACACCTGTTCCACGGAGGGCAGATGCGACAGCTCCGCCGTGCGGTCCGTCCAGGCGTCCAGCACCAGGCGGGCCTGCTCCTCGCTCAGGTCGGCGAAGGCGGCGTTGTGGTCGGAGGTGAAGCAGACGACCTCGCAGCGGCCGGAGTCCCCGGCCAGCGAGGGGAAGCGGTTCTCGAAGACCACCACGTCGTACGACGTGTCCGGGATCTCGCTCAGCCGCTCGCCCTGCGAGGGGCACAGGGGGCATTCGTCGGCCGGCGGATGGTAGGTGCGGCCCTGGCGGTGCGAGGCGACGGCGACCGAGTCACCGAGCAGCGGGTCGCGGCGGACCTCGGAGGTGGTGACGGTCCGCTCCAGCGGACGGCGGTCGACGGCCTCCCGCACGGTGTCGTCGCGCAGGTCGTAGTAGACGAGCTCGCGACCGTCGGCCAGCCGGGTCGAGGTCTTCTTCACTGCCGGACTCCTCTACACCTGCATCCGCACGCAATCACTCCAACACAATCAAACATAACACATCACAACTCACCAGCCACGCCGATCATCACAATCAAACAAAGAACATCACCCGAAGTGTTCAATTACTGAACGCGGAGGCGTAGGTTCCGCTGGGATCAGTTCGCGCAACGAAGCGAGTTCGCATGCATACCCCCACATATCTAGCCGCGGAGCTTCGACTCCCCACCAACTGGCTCGACTACTCGATCCTCGGGATCTACTTCGTCGTCGTGCTCGGCATCGGCTTCGCCGCCCGGCGTTCGGTCAAGACCAGCCTGGACTTCTTCCTGTCCGGCCGCTCGCTGCCCGCCTGGGTCACCGGCCTCGCGTTCGTCGCGGCCAACCTGGGCGCCACCGAGATCCTCGGCATGGCCGCCAACAGCGCCCAGTACGGCGTCTACACCACCCACTGGTACTGGATCGGCGCCATCCCGGCGATGGTCTTCCTCGGCCTGGTGATGATGCCGTTCTACTACGGCTCGAAGGTCCGCTCGGTCCCGGAGTTCCTCCTCCTGCGCTTCGACAAGGCGTCACACCTGCTGAGCTCGGCCCTGTTCGCCGTCGCCGCCATCCTGATCGCCGGGGTGAACCTCTACGCCCTCGCGATCGTCGTCGAGGCACTGCTGGGCTGGCCCCAGTGGGTGGCCATCGTGGTCGCCGGTTTCTTCGTCCTGGCGTACATCACCCTGGGCGGCCTGTCCTCGGCGATCTACAACGAGGTCCTCCAGTTCTTCGTGATCCTGGCGGGCCTCATCCCGATCACCGTCCTGGGCCTGAAGAAGGTCGGCGGCTGGGACGGCCTGTCCGACTCCCTCACCCAGACCCGCGGGGCCGACTTCATGACCTCGTGGGGCGGCACGGGCATCGGCAGCGACAACCCGCTCGGTGCCAACTGGCTGACCATCGTGCTCGGCCTCGGCTTCGTCCTCTCCTTCGGCTACTGGACGACGAACTTCGCCGAGGTGCAGCGCGCCCTGTCGGCGAAGAACCTCTCGGCGGCCCAGCGCACACCGCTGATCGCCGCCTTCCCGAAGATCTTCATCGTCTTCGTGGTGATGATCCCGGGCCTGGTCGCCGCCGTCCTCGTCCCGAAGATCGGCACGCCCGGCTCGGACCTCCAGTACAACGACGCGATCCCGTACCTGATGCAGCAACTGCTGCCCAACGGCGTCCTCGGCATCGCGGTGACCGGCCTGCTGGCCGCCTTCATGGCGGGCATGGCCGCGAACATCTCCTCCTTCAACACGGTCTTCACCACCGACATCTGGGCGAAGTACGTCGTGAAGGACCGCGAGGACGACTACTACGTGCGGTTCGGCCGCCTGATCACCGTGATCGGCGTGCTGGCCTCGATCGGCACGGCCTTCCTGGCGTCGTCGTTCTCGAACATCATGAGCTACCTCCAGACGCTGTTCTCCTTCTTCAACGTGCCGATGTTCGTGGTCTTCATCATCGGCATGTTCTGGAAGCGGGCGTCCATGAAGTCCGGCTTCTGGGGCCTGATCGCGGGCACCACCGCCGCGATGGTGAACTACTTCGTCATCTACAAGCAGGGCATCATCGACATCCCCTCCGACCAGGGCGCCAACTTCGTCTCCGCGATCGCGGGCTTCGTCGCCGGCGCGGTGGTCATGGTCGCCGTGTCCCTGTTCACCAAGCCGAAGCCGGTCGCCGAACTGCAGGGCCTGGTCTACGGCACCACCTCCCCCGGCATGTCCGAGGCGCCCGCCGAGGGCGACGACGCGTGGTACCGCAAGCCGGCACTGCTGGGCTGGGGGGCGGTCGTCCTGGCCGCCGCCTGCTACATCCCGTTCTCGTTCTGATCGCGGGAGGATTGAGAGAGCATGTCTGATTCCTACTCCGAGAAGAACGTCCACGACGAGGTCTCCGAGCTGGAGACCAAGTCCGTCACGGCCGCACGGCTGTTCGACATCCGGCGGATCATCGGCGGCCTGTTCGTGGTCTACGGCGTCATCGTGACGATCGCGGGCTTCGTGGCGTCCGACGACGACATCGACAAGGCACAGGGGGTGAACATCAACCTCTGGACCGGGCTGGGGATGCTGGTGCTGGGGCTGTTCTTCCTGGCATGGCTGAAGCTGCGGCCCACGGCTCCGCCGCCGCCCACCGCCGAGGAGGCACCGCGGGACTGACGCCGGCGCCGGGTGCCCCGCGCTCGCGTGGGCACCCGGCGCGGTGCGGACACGGGCGCGGGGTCCGGGACGCGGCGCGGACACGGGGTCCGCTCACCCCCCGGACGCGCCCGCCCGGTCCAGCAGCCCCGTCCGGGCGGCCAGTGCCGCCGCCTCCAGGCGGGAGCCCACCCCCAGCTTCATCAGCACGCGCTGGACGTGCGTACGCGCCGTGGACGGGGCGATCCCCATGCCCGCCGCGATCAGGCGGGTGTCCTCACCCTCGGCGACCCGGACCAGCACCTCCACCTCCCGCGGCGTGAGCATCTGCAGCAGCCGCTGCCCCTCGTCGTCGGGCTGGGCCGCGGGGTTCAGCAGCTCGCCGAAGGCCCCCTGCAACAGTGACGGCGCCACCGCCGCCTCCCCGGCCCGCGCCTTGATGATCGCCCGCTCGACACCTTCGATCCGCTCGTCGTGCCGGACATACCCCGAGGCGCCCGCCGCGAACGCCGCCGCGATCCCGCGAGGGCTCGGCACCGGCCCCAGCACCAGCACCGCCACCTGCGGACGCTCCCGCTTGATCCGCACCACCGGGTCGAACATCCCCGGCTCGGCCGGTGTCGCCGTCCCCAGCAGGCACACCTCCGGCGCCCGGCTGATCACCAGCTCCGCCGCACCCGCGGCCGGCGCCGCCGCGGCGAGCACCCGGTGCCCCCGCAGCTTCAGCGCCGAGGCAAGCGCCTCGGCGAGCAATCGGTGATCGTCGACCACCATGAGCCGTACTCCCATGGAGCAACCCCCCAGTCACCCAGTCCCCCGGCACGGCCTGCGAAGGCCCACGGCTCCCCGCCCGCGGCCCGCCCCGGCCCCGCCCTCCATGCCCCCGGAAGCTACACGCTAGTTCGACGTCGCGCTGCCCCTACCGGTGATAACTGCCCCGGATCGCCGAAATCCCCCGCAATACGGCCCCGCCCCTGAACAGGGACGGGGCCGCGGGGGACCGGCGGAGCGCCGAGCGGCCTCAGCCGCTGGTGCCGAACGCGATCACCAGGTACTCCTTGTCGTCGGGGCTGAGCGGCTCACTGGCGTACACCTCCGACATGTACAGGTGCCCCTGCGCGTAGAGGATCTCGGCGTACTCCGGGGACATGCTGGTCTCCACGTCCCGCACCGCCTCGGTCGCCGGGTTCTCCAGCAGCTTGGTCTGCTTGAACGTCCCGCCGTCGATGCTGACGATCTGGCCGCCCTTGTCGTACGGCGGACGCTTGTAGGCGATCACGTTGCCGCCGTCCATGCGCAGCGGGGTGATCGTGTAGTCGACGCCGGCGTCGGCGCGCTGCCCGGTCTGCTTCCCGGTGGCCAGGTCGAAGGCGACGACCTCGTTGGTCTGGCTGTACGACTCGCCGCCGCCGGCCTCGTGCTCCTCCGTCGGGATGTAGAGCCGGTCGTTGCCGACCGCGAGCCCCGAGCAGTGCTCGACCTGCGTGATGCCGTCGCAGTCGGCCGCGAACTGATCGCCCGGTGCCGAGATGCGGGTGCGCAGCTTGCCGGTCTTGTTGTCGATGGAGAAGAAGTCCGAGATGCCGCTGCCGTCACCCGCGGAGTCTCCGACGTCGGCGGCCACGACCAGCGGGTTCGTCGACACGACGCTCGCGTACTCGATGCCCTTGGCCATCTCGTACTCGGAGATCACCTTCCCGTTCTTCGGGTCGATGGTCTGGATCTTCAGCTGCCGGGCGTCGTACGAGCCGCACCTGCGCACCGCGACCAGCTTCTCGCCGCCGCCGTAACCGGCATCCTGGCAGGTGTCGGTCGTCTTCGGGGACCACAGGACGTTGCCCTTGGCGATGTCCCAGGCGACGCCGCCGTCGTTGCTGCCGGCGGCGACGGTGTCACCGCTGATGGTGACGTTGTTGAAGGAGTACGGCTGGTCACCGGCGGTCTTCGTCCACAGTGCCTTGCCCGCGTCCAGGTCGATGACCGCGACCTGGGTGCAGCCGTGCGAGGGCTCCGCCTTGGTCGGCATGGCCGGCTGGTGGACGATGACCGTCTTGTTGTCGTCGGTGACGTGCCTGCTGGCCGTGCAGACGGGCCCGGCCAGCTTGACCGTCCACTTCTTGCTGCCCTTGTCGGGTTCGTAGCCGACGATCTCTGCGATGCCGCTCTTGGCGTACACCGTGTCGGTGAGCCACGAGCCGGAGACGACGACGCTGTCGTCCTCCTTGGTCACCGCGGGCGCCGGGACCTGGAAGAGCACCTTGGAGGCGGGGTCGGCGGGCACCTTCTCCTTGCTGTCGGAGGACGTGCCGCCCTCGCCGCCCTTCTCGTCCGTGCCGCCCTCGCCGCCCTCGCCGCCCTTGCCGCCGCTGGAGCTCGCGGTGTCGTCCTTGCCGCCGTCGTCGCCGGCGGAGCCCGCGTACCAGACACCGCCGCCGATGATCAGCGCGATCGCCACGACGGCGGACACGATGATCGCCATCTGCGTGTTGATCTTCCGGCCGCCACCCGGCCCGCCGGCCTGGGCCTGCATCGGCACGGTCGCCTGCGGATAGCCGTAACCGGGCTGACCCGGGTGGCCGTACGGCGGCGTCGGCTGCCCGTAGGGCCCAGGCTGCTGCGGCTGCCCGTACGGGCCGGGCTGCTGCTGCGGCTGCCCGTAGGGGCCGGGCTGCTGACCGGGGTAGCCGTACCCGGGCTGGGGCTGCGGCGGAGCCTGCGGGTATCCGTACCCCGGCTGCGGCGCGCCCGCCGGCGGGGTCGGCCCAGCCACGGGCGCCTGCGGCGGCGTCTGCGGGTAGCCGTAGCCCGGCCCGGGAGCCTGGCCGGGGTTCGGCGCACCGCCCGGGGGCGGGGTGGGCGGCTGCGCCGGCCCGTTCTGCGACGGGCCGAAGCCTCCCCCCTGCGGGGGCTGGTTGGGCGGCGGGGGCGGCTGGGTCATGACGTGAGCACCTCGGGGAGCGGAGACGACGGGAACGGCAGGCCGGAGCGGCCGGAGCGGACGGATCTGACGAAGAAGGTCACTTGCCGAAGGCGAGCATCAACTTCTCCTTCGAGTCGTCGTTTCCGGTCAGGCGGGTGGTGGAGATGTAGAACCGCCCGCCGGCCCAGTCGATGTCCTTGGAGTAGAAGCTGCCCTCGATGTCCGCCACGCCCTGCGGGTTCTGCAGCAGCTTGACCGGCTCGTGGCTGCTGCCGCCGGTCGCGATCGACACGATCTGACCGCCCGCGTCGTAGGACGGCTGGACATAGGCGATGAGCTGGTCGCCCTCGACCTTCATCGGCGTCATCGACTCGTCCGCGGGGGACTTCGCGCGCCACTTCTCCTTGCCGGTGGCGAGGTCGATCGCGACGATCTCGTTCGCGCCGCTGGTCGCCTCGGTCGGCAGGTAGAGCGTGCCCGCGGCGACGGCGACGCCCGCACAGCCCTGGAGGTCGCGGTCGAGGATGGCCCAGCCGCACTCGGGGGCGAAGTCCTCGTTGACGCCGACCTGTTCGAGGACCTTGCCCTGGGGGGAGAAGGTGGAGATGTTCCAGACCTTCTTCTCCCCGTCGGTGGCGTAGACGACGAGCGGGTCGACGGAGTAGGCGCGCTCGACCCGCCAGCCCTTCTCGTACTTGTAGGTCCACAGGACCTTGCCGGTCTTCGGGTCGAGGCCCTGCATCTCGTCGTGCTCGTTGTTGCCGCCGGCGCCGCAGGAGGCGACCTGGACGATCGTCCGCGGCCCGCTCGCGAACCCGGCGGGGAAGCACGCGTCGCCGTACCGCTTCTTGTCGTACAGCTTCTTGCCGCTGGTGACGTCGTACGCGGTGCCGGACTGGGAGCGGCCGACCATCAGGATGCTGCCGCTGACGTTCAGCTCGACGGAGAGGGTGGTGTCGAAGAGCTCGCCGTCCTCGACCTCCTCCTTCCAGCCCTTCGCTCCGGTGGCGAGGTCGATCTCCTGCAGCTGGTTGCACTTGGCGCGGTCGCTGGAGCCGCTCATGTAGGCGACGACGATCTTGTCGGCGGCCGTCTTCTCCGGGGTGACGGAGCAGATCTTCTCCGGGAAGGTGATCGGGTCCCAGGAGGGCTTGCCGTCACCGACGTTGTACGCGACGAGCTGCTTGTACGCCGCCTTCACCGCGGTCTTGTCGGTGATCCACATGCCGGGGGCCTCGGCGCCGGAACCGGGGGCGTCGGGCGCCTCCTTGTACCAGAGCACCTTGGACTCGCCGGCCTGGCGGCCCTCGTTGAGGTCCTCGGGGTCCTCGCCGCCGTCGCCGCGGCCGTCGCCGGTATCGACCGGGGCGCCGCCGGAGCCGGAGGGCTTGGGGTCGTCGCTCTTGCCGGCGACGGGCTTCTTCTCCTCGTCGTCGCCGCTGTTCGCGGTGACCGCCCACACGCTGCCGCCGATGACGAGCAGGGCCGCGACCGCGGCGCCGACGACCAGGGCGGGCTTGCCCTTGAACGGGTTGCGGGACCCGGGCCCACCGGGCGGCGGGGTGCCGGGCGCGCCCGGGAACTGCGGCTGCGGATAGCCGTAACCGGGCTGCCGGCCGTACGGGCCCGGCTGCTGCGGCTGCGCGTACGGGCCGGAGTTGTACGGGCCGGGCTGCGCGTACGGCCCCGGCTGACCGGGCTGCCCCGGCGGCGGCTGCTGCGGGTAGCCGTACCCCGGCTGCGGCGGCGGACCGGACGGCGTGCCCTGCCCAGGCGGCGGGACCGGCGCCCCGAAGCCTCCCGGCGGTGGATCCTGCGGTGCTCCGAAACCACCCGGCTGCGGCGGTTGGTTGGGCGGCTGGCTCATCAGCGCGTTCCCCCTTATTGCTACTGATTTCTAGCCACGACCCGAGGTACGCGCTGGCCTCCGGGTCGTCGAACGGCAGTCACTCAGACAGTTCTCGGACGGCCTTTCTATCACCCGGGCAGGACGGTACACCGGGCCGCGTCCACCCCTGTACCCAAGGGAGGACCGGCCCGTGATGCCTCTGTTACGCGGTGGGGGGTCCTGGAGGAGCCCCCCGGAAAGCGCGGCACGCCCCCTTCACGCGTCGCGCGCCCCGCATGTGAAGGGTCAGGCGTCCTCGGCCAGTTCCAGCCAGCGCATCTCCAGCTCCTCGCGCTGACCCGCCAGTTCGCGCAGCTCGGCGTCGAGTTCGGCCACCTTCGCGAAGTCGGTGGCGTTCTCGGCGATCCGCGCGTGCAGCTTGGTCTCCTTCTCGGAGACCTTGTCCAGCTGCCGTTCGATCTTCTGCAGCTCCTTCTTGGCGGCGCGCACGTCGGCGGCGCTCTTCTCGGGCACCTGGGCGGCCGGCTTCGCCGCCGGAGCCGGTGAGTTCGCCGCGGCCGCCTCCTCCATGCGCCGGCGCCGCTCCAGGTACTCGTCGATGCCGCGCGGCAGCATCCTGAGCGCGCCGTCGCCGAGCAGGGCGAAGACCCGGTCGGTGGTCCGCTCGACGAAGAACCGGTCGTGGGAGATGACGATCATCGATCCGGGCCAGCCGTCGAGCACGTCCTCCAGCTGGGTCAGGGTCTCGATGTCGAGGTCGTTGGTGGGCTCGTCGAGGAAGAGGACGTTGGGCTCGTCCATGAGGAGCCTGAGCAGCTGGAGCCGCCGCCGCTCACCGCCGGACAGGTCACCGACCGGCGTCCACTGCTTCTCCTTGCCGAAGCCGAACGTCTCGCACAGCTGTCCGGCGGTCATCTCGCGGCCCTTGCCGAGGTCGACGCGCTCACGGACGCGCTGCACGGCCTCCAGCACCCGCCAGGTGGGGTCGAGCTCGGCGACCTCCTGGGACAGGTAGGCCAGCTTGACGGTCCTGCCGACCCGGACCTGCCCGCCCGCGGGCTGCTGCTCCCCGTCGCTGTACGCGGCGTTCGCGAGGTCCCGCAGCAGGGAGGTCTTGCCGGCGCCGTTGACGCCGACCAGGCCGATGCGGTCGCCGGGACCGAGCTGCCAGGTGACGTGCTTGAGCAGCACCTTGGGACCGGCCTGGACGGTCACGTCCTCCAGGTCGAACACGGTCTTGCCGAGCCGTGACGACGCGAACTTCATCAGCTCGCTGCTGTCCCGGGGCGGCGGCACGTCCGCGATCAGCTCGTTGGCGGCCTCGACGCGGAAGCGCGGCTTGGACGTCCGCGCGGGGGCGCCGCGCCGCAGCCAGGCCAGCTCCTTGCGGACCAGGTTCTGCCGCTTGGTCTCCTCGGTCGCGGCGATGCGCTCACGCTCGGCGCGGGCGAAGACGTAGTCGGAGTAGCCGCCCTCGTACTCGAAGACGTCGCCGCGCTGCACGTCCCACATGCGGGTGCAGACCTGGTCGAGGAACCAGCGGTCGTGGGTGACGCAGACGAGCGCGGAGCGCCGCTCGCGCAGGTGCTGGGCGAGCCAGGCGATGCCCTCGACGTCGAGGTGGTTGGTGGGCTCGTCGAGGACGATCAGGTCCTGTTCGTCGATGAGCAGCTTGGCGAGCGCGATCCGGCGCCGCTCACCACCGGAGAGCGGCCCGATGACGGTGTCCAGGCCCTGCGGGAAGCCCGGCATGTCGAGCCCGCCGAACAGTCCCGTCAGTACGTCCCTGATCTTGGCGTTGCCCGCCCACTCGTGGTCGGCGAGGTCGCCGATGACCTCGTGGCGGACGGTGGCCCCGGGGTCGAGGGAGTCGTGCTGGGTGAGGACGCCGAGCCGCAGTCCGCCGGAGTGGGTTACGCGCCCGGTGTCCGGCTCCTCCAGCTTGGCGAGCATCCGGATCATGGTCGTCTTGCCGTCGCCGTTGCGGCCCACGACACCGATGCGGTCGCCTTCGGAGACGCCGAGGGACACGCCGTCGAGGAGTGCACGGGTGCCGTACACCTTGCTGACGTTCTCGACATTGACCAGGTTGACGGCCATTTCTCTCCTGCCTGGGGGACGATCAGCCTTCAAGCGTAGGCCCTTCGGGGGGTGGGGCGACGCGGACGGGCGCCGTCACTCTGTGTGGTGACGCGTGTCGGACCGTCCGGCTACGGTGGGGAGCAGGCAGCAGGATCCCGTCCATGGGAGGAACCATGACCGCCGAGTCCGTAGAGCACCGTCGCCCACGCTGGCCGGTGCCGCCCGTGGACGGTTACACCGTGGACGACCTGTTCACCCTGCCGGATCTCCCGCCGCACACCGAGTTGATCGACGGGAGCCTGGTTTTCGTGAGTCCGCAGCGCGCTTTTCACGCTGATGCGATCGACCTTCTGGTCAGTGGCCTCCGGCAGTTCGTCCCGCCGGGTTTCAGGGTCAAACGAGAGATGACCATCATCCTCGATCGACGCAACGGCCCCGAACCGGATGTGAGTGTCATTCGGACCGACGCCATTACCGGCCCGGGCCAGACGAGCTATGAGGCAAAGGATGTACTCCTCGCCATCGAGGTCGTCTCCCCCGATTCGGAATCTCGTGACCGCACTACGAAGCCGCAGAAGTACGCAGCTGCGGGAATCGCGAACTTCTGGCGTGTCGAACAGGGCGGAACCAGCGGCAGGCCCGTCATCCACGTCTACGAACTCGATCCGATGACCAAGGCTTACGTGCATGTGGGCATGCACCGTGAACGAATCAAGGTCGACAAGCCCTATTCCATCGACATTGACCTGACCGTCATCGACCAGCTCTGAGCCGGATCCCTCAGACCACCGTCGCCCCCACCGCCGGCCCCGACGCCGTACGCACGTCGCGGCACGTCCCCGACGCCCGCAGCACCCCGGCGATGTCCGACGCCGACCTGGCGTCGGTGGCGAGGAAGGCCGTCGTCGGCCCCGAGCCCGAGACCAGGGCCGTCAGCGCGCCCGCCGCCCGCCCCGCCGCGAGGGTGTCGGACAGCTCGGGGAAGAGGGAGAGCGCGGCCGGCTGGAGGTCGTTGGTGACGGCGACGGCGAGTGCGGCCGGGTCGCCCTTGGCGAGGGCGTCGAGTACGGGCTGGGCGGCGACCGGCTCCGGAATGTCCAGGCCCTCCCCCAGCCGGTCGAACTCGCGGAAGACGGCCGGTGTGGACAGCCCCCGCGAGGCCAGCGCGAACACCCAGTGGAAGTCGCCGCCGACCTCGAGCTCCGTCAGCTTCTCGCCCCGCCCGGTGCCGAGAGCGGCGCCGCCGACCAGGCTGAAGGGGACGTCACTGCCCAGTTCGGCGCAGATCGCGAGCAGCTCGTCGCGCGAGGCGCCGGTGCCCCACAGGGCGTCGCAGGCGACCAGCGCGCCCGCGCCGTCCGCGCTGCCGCCCGCCATACCGCCGGCCACGGGGATGTCCTTGACGATGTGCAGGTGCACGTCGGGGCTGCGCCCGTACCGCTCGGCGAGGGCGAGTGCGGCGCGGGCGGCGAGGTTGGTCCGGTCCAGGGGGACCTGGTCGGCGTTTGGGCCCTCGCAGGTGACGCGCAGGCCGCCCGGTGACGGGGTCGCGGTGATCTCGTCGTACAGGGAGACGGCGAGGAAGACGTTGGCCAGGTCGTGGAAGCCGTCGGGGCGCGCGGCGCCGACCGCGAGCTGGACGTTGACCTTGGCGGGGACGCGGACCGTCACGCTCACTTGCTCGTCACTCCTCGTGTTCGGGTTCGGCGGTACGACGCTCGGCGATACGCGCGAACTCTTCCACGGTCAGCGCCTCTCCGCGCGCCTGCGGCGACACGCCCGCGGCGACGAGGGCGGCCTCGGCGGCGGCGGCCGAGCCGGCCCACCCGGCGAGGGCGGCCCGCAGGGTCTTGCGGCGCTGGGCGAACGCGGCGTCGACGACGGCGAAGACCTCACGCCGGGACGCGGTGGTCTTCAGCGGCTCGGTCCGCCGGACGAGTGACACGAGCCCGCTGTCGACGTTCGGCGCTGGCCAGAAGACGTTGCGGCCGATGGAACCCGCCCGGCGGACCTCGGCGTACCAGTTGGCCTTCACGGACGGCACGCCGTACACCTTCGAGCCGGGCCCGGCGGCGAGCCGGTCGGCGACCTCGGCCTGCACCATCACGAGGGTGCGCTCGATGGTCGGGAAGGTTTCGAGCATGTGGAGGAGGACGGGCACGGCCACGTTGTACGGCAGGTTGGCGACCAGCGCGGTCGGGGCGGGGCCCGGCAGCTCGCTCACGTGCATCGCGTCGGAGTGGACCAGCGCGAAACGGCCGGTGTGCTCGGGCATGCGGGCGGCGACGGTGGCGGGGAGGGCGCCGGCGAGTACGTCGTCGATCTCGACGGCGGTGACCCGGTCGGCGGCCTCCAGCAGGGCCAGGGTGAGCGAGCCGAGACCCGGTCCCACCTCGACCACCACGTCGTCGGGGCGTACCTCGGCGGTGCGGACGATACGGCGGACCGTGTTCGCGTCGATCACGAAGTTCTGGCCGCGCTGCTTGGTGGGGCGTACGCCGAGGGCTGCCGCGAGTTCGCGGACGTCGGCGGGGCCCAGGAGGGCGTCGGGGGTGGGGCTGCTCACCCCGCAAGGGTAGCCGGGGGCGGGCGGGGGGCGGCCGGGGTCGGGTGAGGGGCGGCCCGGGGCGCGGGAGGACGGGGCCGCCGGGCCGCCGGGGACGTCGCCGGTCACCCCTTCAGGCGGGCCCCGCAGTGCGGCCAGGAGTCGGCGCCACCGCGTACGTACAGCTTCTTCGCGCGGTACGTCTGCTCGGCGGCCGGCGCGTCCTCGGGACGTCCTTCGCCGCCGAGGCCGCGCCAGGTGTGCGTGTCGAACTGGTAGAGGCCCCCGTACGTCCCCGAGGGGTCGACGGCGTCCGGGCGTCCGCCCGACTCGCACGCGGCCAGGCCCTGCCAGTCCAGGTGGTCGGCGCCCCGCACGGACTTCGGCCGGGCACGCGTGCCGACCAGCACGATCTGCGGGCGGGGTGCGCGCACGACCTCGGTGCGCAGCAGGCGGGGCCTGTCCCGGACACCGTTGACGGTGCGCAGCGCGTACGTGGTCCGCCGCAGTCCGGGCCGGCCCGCCTGCTGGACGACCTCGGTGCCCCGGTAGAGGGAGGAGTCGTCGACGCGGCGCACGGCGAACGGGACCGGGTCCTCGCGGACCTCCTCGGAGCCGGTGATCCGCAGCACCGTGACGGTCTGCCCGTCGCGGGGGAAGCCGGTCGCCGGGACGGAGGTGGTGTCCTGGCCGCGCAGGGTGACCCCGGCCTCCTCGACGGCCTCGCGGACGGTCGCCGCGTTGGTGCGGACGGTGCGGGCCCGGCCGTCCGCCATGACCGTCACCACCCGCTCGGTCCGCACGTCCAGGGTGAGGCCCTCCCGTCCGATGCGCCGGGAGCCCCCGGTGGACAGGTACGCGCCCTCGGTGCGCACGCCGAGCCCCCGCAACGCCCCCTCCACCGTCTCCGCGGTCGTCCACACCTGGCGCCGGCGGCCGTCGAGGGTGAGCAGGACGGGCCGCCCGTAGTGGACGGCGACCTCCTCGCCGCTGGTCAGCGGGGTGCCGGGGGTGGGCACGATCACGTCGTGGGTACCCACCTCGACGCCCTCCTCCGCGAGCAGCTCGGTCACGTCGTCGGCGAAGGTGTGCAGCGTGCGCGGTGTGCCGTCGACGGTCAGCTCGACCGCCTTGTCCTTGGCGACGAAGGCGGTGGTGCCGCCCGCGAGGAACACCAGGACCAGCGCGCGCGGCAGCAGCCGGCGCAGGGGGCCGTCCGCCCGCCCGGCGCACCGCTCCCGCCGCCGGCGTACGGCCCGCCCGTCACCGGGCGCGGGGCAGCTGTCGCCGTACGCCAGGGTCGGCGCGCTGTGTACGTCGTGCGGCGGGTACGGCGCGCATGGCGCGTATGGCGCGTACGGCGCGTCGATCTCGTGGGTCGCGGAGGTCTCGAAGGTCTCGAAGGTCTCGAACTGTGTTCTGCTCACGCCGACACGCTCCAGGGGTCCGGATCGGGCCCCCAGAACCTAGCGGAGCGGTAGTCACTCTCCAAAGCGACGTGACTACGCAGCGTGGCGAACTGTCCGCTTCGGCGGCCGTCCGGTCGGCCGTCTCCCTCGGTGGCCGTCCGTCAGTAGCCGAAGGCGCGGGCCGTGTTCGCCGCCAGGGCGGTCGCCAGCGTGTCCTCGTCGACGCCCCGCACGCCGGCCATGGCGCGCACCGTGACCGGGATCAGGTAGGGCGCGTTGGGCCGCCCCCGGTAGGGCACCGGCGTCAGGAACGGCGCGTCGGTCTCCACGAGGACCAGCTCCAGCGGGGCCACGGCGAGGGCGTCGCGCAGGTTCTGGGCGTTCTTGAAGGTGACGTTGCCGGCGAAGGACATGTAGTACCCGGCGCGTGCGCAGATCTCGGCCATTTCCGCGTCGCCCGAGTAGCAGTGGAAGACGGTGCGTTCGGGGGCGCCCTCCTCCTCGAGGACGCGCAGGACGTCGGTGTGGGCGTCGCGGTCGTGGATGACCAGGGCCTTGCCGTGCCGCTTGGCGATCTCGATGTGGGCGCGGAACGACCTCTCCTGGGCTTCCTTGCCCTCGGGGCCGGTGCGGAAGTGGTCGAGGCCCGTCTCGCCGACGCCCTTGACCTGGGGCAGCGCGGCCAGCCGGTCGATCTCGGCGAGGGCGTCGTCGAGCGCCGCGTCCCCGCCGGGCTGCCGGGCACCCTGCCTCGACCAGCCCTCGGGGTCCCCGTGCACGATCCGCGGCGCCTCGTTCGGGTGCAGGGCGACGGTGGCGTGCACGGCGTCGTACGCCGCCGCCGTCTCGGCCGCCCAGCGGGAGCCCGCGAGGTCGCAGCCGACCTGGACGACCGTGGTGACCCCGACCGACGCGGCCTTGGCGAGGCCCTCCTCCACGGTGCCCGACTGCATGTCGAGGTGGGTGTGGGAGTCGGCGACCGGCACCCGCAGGGGTTCGGGGAGCGGGGGCGCGTCGTTCTTGTCGGACCGGCCCGGGGCGGCGTTCGAAGGCATGCCCCGATCCTACGAAAGGTCCCGCGGGCCCCCGGCCGGGGTCAGCTCGCCCGGCGGTGGAGGTGGAGGGCGTGCAGGAGGCCGGCCAGGTGCCGGTGCCGGCGCTCCGCGGAGGGCGCCGGGGTCCCCGGGGCGCCCGGCACCACCGGGACCTCCAGTGGTCCGGCCGGCGGCACCCGGTGCTGTCCGGGCGCGGTGCCGCGCACCGAGGCGACACGCCCGGGCCGCAGGATCCGTACGACGTGGTTGTCGCAGTCGGCGCAGGTCGGCCGGGTCAGCGGGGAGGGCACGACGCGGCCGTCCGCGACGTAGAGCACGAACTCGTGGCCGTCGGCGCCCTTGTGGTGCTCGATCTCGAAGGACTGCTCCCAGCCGTTCCCGCAGCGCATGCAGGCGAAGGAGTACGACTCGTGTACGACGGCGGTGGCACCGGCGCGCAGTCCGGTCCGCGCGGCACTCTCACTCATGCTCATCCCGGCTCCTTCGGTCGGCCGGCCGTTCCTTCTGCCCCTTCCTCCAGTGGACTCCTCCGCCCACGGGAAAGCACCGGATCTGCCGAGTGTTTGAGCCGATTTGGGGCGCCCTTGGCGCAAGGGCACCGAAAGTCAGGAACAGGTCAAGCGCGGCCGTATCAGGCCCCTCCATACGGGTCCCTCGGTACAGGCCCCTCCGAGGGACCTGACCGAGGGGCCTGACCGAGAGGTCTGGTCGAAGGGCCTGACCGTCGGTCAGGGCCCCTCGGTCAGGCCCCCGCGTTCTTCGCCGCCACCACCGCGTCGAACACCTCCCGCTTGGGCACGCCCACCTGCGCGGCCACGGCGGCGATCGCCTCCTTGCGCCGCTCCCCGGCCTCCTCGCGCACCCGCACCCTGCGCACCAGCTCCTCGGCGCCGACCTCCTCGGGCCCCGTCTCCGGCGCGCCCTCGACGACGACGGTGATCTCGCCGCGCACCCCCTCGGCGGCCCACTCGGCGAGTTCCCCGAGGGGACCGCGCCTGACCTCCTCGTAGGTCTTGGTCAGCTCCCGGCAGACGGCGGCCCGCCGGTCGGCGCCGAAGACCTCGGCCATGGCGGTGAGGGTGTCGTCGAGGCGGTGCGGGGCCTCGAAGTAGACGAGGGTCCGGCGCTCCCCGGCCACCTCACGCAGCCGGGAGAGCCTCTCGCCCGCCTTGCGCGGCAGGAAGCCCTCGAAGCAGAAGCGGTCGACCGGCAGCCCGGACAGGGCGAGCGCGGTGAGCACGGCGGACGGGCCGGGCACGGCGGTGACCCGGACGTCCCGCTCGACGGCGGCGGCGACCAGCCGGTAGCCGGGGTCGGACACGGACGGCATCCCGGCGTCGGTCACGAGCAGCACCCGTGCGCCGCCCGCCAGCTCCTCGACGAGCTCGGGCGTACGGGCGGACTCGTTGCCCTCGAAGTAGGACACGACGCGCCCGCGGGGCGTGACGCCGAGCGCCTGGGTGAGCCGGCGCAGCCGCCGGGTGTCCTCGGCGGCGACGACGTCCGCGCCGGCCAGTTCCTCGGCGAGCCGCGGCGGGGCGTCCCGGACGTCGCCGATGGGGGTGCCCGCCAGTACAAGGGTTCCAGTCACGCCCCCATCCTCCCAGGAGCGGACGGGCATCCTCCAAGGCGCGGACGGACGCCCTTGCGAAGGCGGACGGACGGGGACGCATCCGACCGGTCCGGGGCATGCGCGGGACGCGCACAGTACGGTTCCCTACGATGGCGCGGTGACCAGTACCGCGTCCTCCACGGACACCCTGCACGACCAGGCCCCGTCCGACCAGCGGCCGGCCTGGCAGCAGCGGCTGCGCCGCTTCGGCTACACGGCACCGCCCGCGGCCGACGACGTCCGCGACCGGCTGGTGCCGCCGTACACGCGCCCCGGTCCGCGCCTGTGGGTCTTCCTCGGCCTGTCGAAGCCGCTCGCCGGCCGGCTCGTGCGCTGGTCGGCGTGGGGCGGGCCGCTGCTGGTGGCGCTGCTGGCGGGCGTGCTGCGGTTCTGGAACCTGGGCAGCCCGAAGGCGGTGATATTCGACGAGACGTACTACGCCAAGGACGCCTGGGCGCTGGTCCGCCGCGGTTTCGAGGTCAACTGGGACAAGAACGCCAACGACCTCATCCTGAACTCGGGCGGCGACGTCCCGGTCCCGACGGACGCGGCGTACGTCGTGCATCCCCCGGTCGGCAAGTACGTCATCGGGCTGGGCGAGCTGCTGTTCGGGTTCGACCCGTTCGGCTGGCGGTTCATGACGGCGCTGCTCGGCACGCTGTCGGTGCTGCTGCTGTGCCGGATCGGGCGGCGGCTGTTCCGCTCCACGTTCCTGGGGTGCCTGGCGGGCGCGCTGATGGCGGTGGACGGGCTGCACTTCGTGATGAGCCGCACCGCGCTGCTGGACAGCGTGCTGATGTTCTTCGTGCTGGCGGCCTTCGGCTGCCTGGTCGCCGACCGCGACTGGGCCCGCCGCAGACTCGCCGCGGCGCTGCCGGTGGACGACGACGGCCGGGTCCGGCCGGACGCGCACCTCGCCGAGACGTTCCGGTTCGGGTGGCGTCCGTGGCGGCTGGCGGCGGGGCTGATGCTGGGCCTGGCCGCGGCCACCAAGTGGAACGGCCTGTACATCATGGCGGCCTTCTGTGTGATGGCCGTGCTGTGGGACGTCGGCGCCCGCCGCGTCGCGGGTGCCCACCGGCCGTACCGGGCGGTGCTGCGGCACGACCTGGGCTGGGCGTTCCTGTCGACGGTGCCGGTCGCCCTCGTCACGTACGTCCTGTCCTGGCTGGGCTGGATCCTCTCCCCCGCCGACGGCACCGGCGGCTACTACCGCGACTGGGCGGCGAACGACGGCAAGGACAGCGCCTGGTCCTGGCTCTTCCCGGACTGGTGGCGCAGCCTGTGGCACTACGAGTCGCAGGTCCTGGAGTTCCACACCCACCTCACGTCGCCGCACACCTACGAGTCGAACCCGTGGAGCTGGATCGTCCTGGGCCGTCCGGTCTCCTACTTCTACGAGTCGCCGGCGGCCGGTTCCGACGGCTGCCCGGCCGACGCGGGCCAGAAGTGCGCCCGCGAGGTGCTGGCGCTCGGCACACCGCTGCTGTGGTGGGTGGGCGTCTTCGCCCTGCTGTACGTGCTGTGGCGCTGGGCCTTTTGCCGCGACTGGCGCGCGGGCGCCATCGCCTGCGGCGTCATGGCCGGTTATCTGCCCTGGTTCTTCTACCAGGAGCGCACGATCTTCCTCTTCTACGCCGTCGTCTTCGTGCCGTTCCTGTGCCTGGCGGTGGCGATGCTGCTGGGGGCGATCGTGGGCCGGCCGGGCTGCGGCGACACCCGGCGGGTCGCGGGGGCGACGGCGGCGGGCGTACTGGTGCTGCTGATCGCGTGGAACTTCGTCTACTTCTGGCCGCTGTACACCGGCACCCCGATCCCGATGGACGACTGGCGGTCGCGGATGTGGCTGGATACCTGGGTCTGACCCGGCGGTGACCCGGATCACGATTCGAAGCGCGGTTCGAGTCATGATCCGGAACACCCTCCCGGCGATCCGTTCCGAAAGCAACAGGCCGCCCCTCCGACGGTGCCGAAAACGGTCCGGTCACCAAAACACCACTTTCCCCCGTACACCTCCGCCGTCCCCCGCGGCTCAATACGGTCGGCTCCTCATCGAGGCGAGGCGCGTGACCGCGCAACCGGTGGGTGGCACCCATCGCGCCGAAAACAGGGGGAGCGGCAATTGGCGTACTCACGCGGTACGACGGACGTGCACATCAGCAAGGGCGCGCTGTGGATCGGGTCGGACACCTATCCGCTGCGCAACATCGCGCACACGTCGCTACGAGAACTCCACCCCGACCGTGCCGCCGCCCGGTCGAAGTTCGTCAAGGGCCTGATCGGCCAGCTGATCGTGTTCTTCCTCGGGATCGGGCTCGCGCAGGTGTCGGCGTTCGTCGGCATCGCGGTGATCCTCGTCGCGACCGGGTTCGCGGTCCGCGGCTACCTGGAACTGCAGAAGGTCCTGAACGCCCCGACGCTCTACGTCCTTCAGATCACGACGTCGGGCAATCCGCAGACCGCCCTCACCACGGACGACAGGGTGGCCCTGGACGGCCTCTTCCGTCAGCTGATGGAGGCGATGGACAACCCGGAGATCCAGGTCGACCTCCAGATGCCCACCTACACCATCACCGGCGACCACATCTACCAGTACGGCGACCACAACACCGGGAAGGTGACCACGTGAACGGCGACTCGGTCACGCAGTTCGGCAATCAGAACATCGGCATCATCAAGACCCAGGGGCCGGTGGATCCGCAGGCGGCACTGCAGCAGATGATCAGCGCCGCGCTGTCGCTCCGCGAGCGGGTCGGTGACGACGACCGGGTAGTCATCGACACCGCCCTGGACGTGATCCGGGACGAGGGACCGGCCGACCCGGGCCGGTTCCGTCAGGCGCTGGCCGGCATCACCGGTATCGCGGCCCTGGTCGGCGAGGCGGGCGCCCCGGCGCTCGGTGCGGCGACCCGGCTGATGGAGGCGCTCGGCCTGCAGTGAGGCGCGCGGGGCGGCGCCGGACGAACACGGAACAGCCGCCGCGCGAGCGTGGAAGAGATACCGAACGACCACGGAACAGGTCCCGAACGAGCACGGAACAAGCACCGAACAGGCAGTGAACAGGCACGGGGCGGACGCGGGACGGACGCCGGCACGACCCGGCGGTCGTTCCGCGCCGGCCGTGCCGTCGGCCGTCCCGTCGGCCACCCTGTCAGCCGTTCACCACGCTAACGATTGCGTCACCCCCGCACCTCCCGCCCGCTGTTCCGCATACAGTGCGGGAGCGACCACGTCTTCTGAACGCGTTCAGAAAACGTCACAGGGGTATCCAGGGGAGGAAAGGCGCGATGCGCAAGGGGGTGAAGGCCGCCGTCATAGGCGGCGTGTTCGCCGTGATGGTGGGCGGAGCCGGATACGGCACCTACAACGTGGTGTCGGCACTGGACGGCGGGGGCTCGGGCGGAGGGTCGGCCAAGAGCGGGCCGCCGAGCGGCGACGAGGTCGAGGAGACGGCGGACAAGTTCTTCACGGCCTGGGAGAAGGGGGACGCGACGAAGGCGGCGTCCCACACGAACAACGCCACGGTCGCCGGGACTCTGCTGACCGCCTACGGCGAGGAAGCGCACATCACCGACGTCGAGATCACACCCGGCACGGTGGCCGGCACCGCCGTGCCGTTCACCGTGCAGGCGAAGGTGTCGTACGAGGGCACGTCCAAGCCGCTGACGTACAAGAGCGAGCTGACGGTGGTGCGCGGTGAGACCAGCGGACGCGCGCTGGTCGACTGGCAGCCGTCCGTCGTCCATCCCGAGCTGAAGGACGGGGACACCCTGGTCACCGCGGAGTCGACCACCCCGCAGATCCAGGCGGTCGGCCGCGACGGTGCCGTGCTGACCAAGGAGAAGTACCCCTCGCTCGGCCCGGTCCTCGCCACGCTCCGGGAGAAGTACGGCGACCAGGCGGGCGGCACCCCCGGCATCGAACTGGCGGTCCGTCACGCTGCCGCGGACACCCCCGACACGCCGCTGCTGACCCTGACCGAGGGCGAGCCCGGCAAGCTGGAGACGACGCTCAGCGCGAGCGTGCAGGCGGCGGCCGAGAAGGCGGTGAAGCGCTACGGCGAGTCGTCCGTGGTGGCCGTCAAGCCGAGCACCGGCGAGGTGCTGGCCGTGGCGAACAACCGCGCGGACGGCTTCAACGCGGCCTTCCAGGGACGGCTCGCGCCCGGCTCCACCATGAAGATCATCACCGCGGCGATGCTCATCGACAACGGCGTGACCTCGATGAACGGCCCGGCCCCCTGCCCCGGCACGGCGATATGGAAGAACCAGACCTTCAAGAACCTCACCGGCATGGAGCCCAACGAGGGCGCCACCCTCGCCAACACCTTCATGCGGTCCTGCAACACGGGCTTCATCAAGCTCATCGACGAGGTCACCGACGCCTCGCTGACGACGGAGGCCGAGGAGCGCTTCGGGCTGGGCCGCGACGACTGGCAGACCGGCATCGTCTCCTTCGACGGCAAGGTCCCCGCCGTCAGCGGCCCGGACCGCGCGGCCAACGCCATCGGCCAGGGCCAGGTCCAGATGAACCCGCTGAACATCGCGTCCGTGACGGCGACCGCCATCACCGGCGAGTTCCGCCAGCCCTACCTGGTCTCGCCCGGTCTGGACGACCGCGAGCTCGCCACCGCCAAGGGCCTGCCGCAGAGCACCGCCGCCCAGCTCAAGCAGATGATGCAGCTCACCGCCACCCAGGGCACCGCCCAGGAGGCCATGTCCGGGCTCCGGGGCGACATCGGTGCCAAGACGGGATCGGCCGAGGTCGACGGGTCGTCCACGTCCGACAGCTGGTTCACCGGCTTCCGGGACGACGTCGCGGCGGCGGCCATGGTCGAGGACGGCGGCCACGGCGGCGACGCGGCCGGCCCGATCGTGGCGGACGTGTTGCGCGCAGGAGGCTGAATCCGGTCGGCCGCGCCGTGCGGAAGACCCTAGGGTGGTCGCCGTCGTAGGCAACGAGGGCACCGCCGGCTCCGTCGGACGACGGGGAGCGCGCGGAGGAACGGGACGCAGTGGGCAGCAGAAGGGCCGCCGGCGAGCGGCGGAGAACGAAACCCGCCGTGATCGGCAGTGTGGCCGCCGTGGTCGTGGCCGGCGCCGGATTCGGTGCCTACGCGATGTACGGCGGCGCCGGCGCCGAGGACACCGCGCGCACCACGTCCGCGGCGGCCGGGAAGAAGGCGAAGTCGGGCCCCCTCACGGCGACCGAGGTCACCTCTACGGCCCAGCGGTTCCTCACCGCCTGGCAGCAGGGCGACGTCGCCGGGGCGGCCGCCGCGACCGACGACACCGAGGCCGCGAAGGCGCTGCTCACCGGCTACACCGAGGACGCCCGCGTCAGGGACGTCACGCTCACCGCGGGCACCCCGGCGGCGGAGAAGGTCCCGTTCGCCGTCAAGGCCACCGTCACCCACGGGACGACGGCGAAGCCACTGGCGTACGACAGCGCGCTGACCGTCGTCCGCCGGGCCGGCGACGGCGAGCCGCGCGTCGACTGGCACGCCTCCGTCGTCCATCCGGAACTGAGGGACGGCGACAGGCTGGTCACCGGCGAGGCCGGTACCCCGCCGGTCAAGGCACTGGACCGGAACGGCGCGGAGGTCACGGCCGCGAAGTACCCGTCGCTCGGCACCGTGCTGGACGGCCTGCGCGAGAAGTACGGCAAGAAGGCCGGCGGCACCCCCGGCATCGAACTGCGCGCGGTCCGGGGCAAGGAGTCGAAGGCGGCCAAGACCTCCGACAAGACGCTGCTGGAGCTGAGCGAGGGCACGCCCGGCACCGTGAAGACGACCCTGGACCCCGCCCTGCAGGCCGCCGCCGAGAAGCAGGTGGCCGGCAAGGCACGGGCGTCGGTGGTCCTGCTGCGCGCCTCCACCGGTGAGATCCTCGCGGTCGCCAACGGCGGCCACGGCTTCAACACCGCCTTCCAGGGCTCGCTGGCCCCCGGCTCCACGATGAAGGTCATCACCGCCTCGATGCTGATCGAGAAGGACCTGGCGTCGATGGACGAGAAGCATCCCTGCCCGAAGTTCTTCGGCTACGGCGGCTGGAAGTTCCAGAACGACGACAAGTTCGAGATCAAGGACGGCACCTTCAAGGCGAGCTTCGCCCGCTCCTGCAACACCGCCTTCATCAGCCAGGCCCCCGAGCTGGAGAACGACGACCTGACCAGGCAGGCGAAGGAGGTGTTCGGCCTGTCGATGAACAACTGGTCCGTCGGCGTGCCCACCTTCGACGGCTCGGTGCCGGTACAGAGCGCGGCCCCGATGGCCGCCTCCCTCATCGGGCAGGGCGGGGTGCGGATGAACCCGCTGAACATGGCGTCCGTGTCGGCGACCGTGAAGTCGGGCGGCTTCCACCAGCCGTACCTGGTCGCCCGGTCGGTCGACGGCCGCGAGTTCGCCACGGCCTCCCGCACGATGTCCGCGTCCACGCTGGCGCAGCTGCGCGAGCTGATGTCCTACACGGCGGCGTACGGCACCGCCGCGGAGGCGATGGCCGGGGTGAGCGGTGACGCCGGCGCGAAGACCGGCTCGGCGGAGGTCGACGGCCAGGAGCAGCCCAACGGCTGGTTCACCGCGTACCGGGGCGACCTGGCGGCGGCGGGCGTGGTCCAGCAGGGCGGCCACGGCAGTGAGTCCGCGGGGCCGATCGTCGCGGCGCTGCTGAGGAACGCCGGCTGACCGGCGGCGCGAGGATGTGCGGCCGGAGGCTCAGTGGGCCACCGGCTGGGCCACCGCGGTGTGGGTCCGGCGCAGGAACCGGATGAGTGCCTTGGTCTCGAACTGGACCACCGAGCAGCCCTGCGGGGTGTGGAACTCGACGACGACCTGCACCCGCCCGCACGGCCACACCCGCACCTCTCCGGTCCCGGTGGGCGCACGCAGGCCCTGCTCCAGCAGTGACCGGGAGAAGGTCCATTCGCGGACACCGGGGCCGCGGCCTCGCGCGGGCAGCCCGACACACACGGCCCGCGGGTCGCGGTCGGGGTCGTAGCGCAGCACGACGGGTAGGGCTCCGCCGTCGTCCTCGTCCGGGAGGTCCGCGTCCGTCAGGATGTGGGCTCGTGCGTACTGTTCGACTACGGACATCGGATCGCCCCTTACGCTCGCCCCGTCTGCGAAAGCTGTGCGTCCACCCCCGTACGCCACCTACTCCAATGTCCCATATTTCCCGGGTCACGCCTTCCGGGCCGCACATCACATGTGAGTTCGGCCTCCGCTTCGCCCTTGGAATCGCGGGCGGCCGGTGGTGGTTGCACCGACTGTCGCAGGCGGTCGGAAGGGACGTGGGGAAGTGGACGTGGACGGGGACGCGAGCGTGGATGTGCACGGCACGGTGGCCGAGGGTTTCGAGCCGGTCCGGGACGCGTTCGCACGGAACTTCGCGGCGCTCGGGGACCGGGGCGCGGCGGTCGCCGTCTACCGGGACGGGCGCAAGGTCGTCGACCTGTGGGGCGGCACCAGGGACATCGACGGCACCGAACCGTGGCGCCGCGGCACCGCCCAGGTCGTGCGTTCGGCGACGAAGGGCGTCGCCGCCGCCGTACCGCTGCTGCTGCACCAGCGCGGGGAGCTGGACCTGGACGCGCCGGTGGGCGCGTACTGGCCGCAGTTCAAGGCGCACGGCAAGGAGCGGGTGCTGGTCCGGCACGTGCTCGGCCACCGGGCCGGGCTACCGGTCCTGGACCGGCCGCTCACCCCGGAGCAGGCCCTGGACCCGCTGCGCGGCCCGGAGGCCGTCGCCGCGCAGGCACCCGTCTGGGAACCGGGCACGGACCACGGTTATCACGCGCTGACGTACGGCTGGCTGCTCGACGAACTGGTCCGCAGGGCGACGGGCGGGCGCGGCACCGGTGAGTGGATCGCGGACGAGATCGCCCGGCCGCTCGGTCTCGACCTGTGGCTGGGGCTGCCGGCCGCCCAGGAGGCGGCGGGCCGGGCCGGGCGCGTCGGGCGCGTCGAGGGCCCCGAGCCGTCGGGAAGCGGCCCGCGCCTGCGTCCCAAGCGTTCCGTCACCGAGGCCTATGCCGACCCCGGCTCGCTCACCCGACGCGCTTTCGCCGCGATCACTCCGTTCCCCGACCAGAACGACCCGGCGTACCGCGCGGCGGCCCTCCCGGCGACCAACGGCATCGCGACCGCCGACGGGCTGGCCCGCTTCTACGCGGCGCTGATCGGCGAGGTCGACGGCGTGACGCGGCGGGCCCGCCTGTTCGACCCGGCCACGATGGAACGGGCCCGCGCCGAGGAGTCGGCCGGTCCGGACCGGGTCCTCGTCGTGGGCACCCGCTTCGGCCTCGGCTACATGCTGCACGGCAGCGCGTCCCCGTTCCTGTCCCCGGGTTCCTTCGGCCACCCGGGCCGCGGCGGCGCCCTCGGCTTCGCCGACCCGGAGTCGGGCGTCGCCTTCGGCTATGTCACCAACGGCTTCCGCAAGACCGTGACGGCGGACCCGCGGGCGCAGGCGCTGGTCCGGGCGGTACGGGCGTCACTCGGCGCGGGCTGACCGGGCAACCCGCCGAGGAGTGCCCTGACAGCACCGGCTCACGCGATCCTGGGGGCGGCGCGCATCCCGATGTAGCAGACGCCGGTGCCGTCCTGGAGCGCGGAGAACACCACGGGCATCCAGTCCTCGGCGAAGGGGCCGGTGCCCGCCCCGGCGAACGCCGTCCGTGAGACCGGGACCAGTTCCATCTCCATCGCCGGGGAAAGTCCCGCCATGCCGTCGACGAACTCGTACACCAGGTGGCCCTTGCCGTTCCGTTCGGTGACGGTGATGGCGACACCCTCGCGTCGGTAGGTGCCGGTGAACGGCGTGATGTCCACGGCGGGCGGCCGGGCGGCGGGAGCGAAGGCGTCCGGCATCCGCACCCCGGCCAGTTCGTCGAGGAGTTCGCGCAGGAGATCCGTGCAGAGCAGGCGCGAGCCGCCGCCGTTGGTCAGCAGGACGACGGCGACTCCCGCCTCGGGGACGACGCGCAGGAACCCGTACTGGCCGATGGTGGCGCCGTCGTGGCCGAAGCCCCGGACGCCGTTCCAGTCGTAGAGCGTCCAGCCCAGGCCCCATCCGTCCGCGCTCACCGTCCACTTGTCGGGCGAGTCGACCGTGCGCCGCTGCATCGCGCCGACGCTCTCGGCGCTCAGCACGCGGGTGCCGTCCGGCGCCGTACCGCCGTCGAGGTGCATCCGCGCGAGCCGTGCGATGTCGGCGGCAGTGGCACACAGCACGCCGCCGTACGGGCCGGCCGAGCGCGGCAGCATGTTCCACGAGGGGGCGGGCTCCGGGTCCTCGCCCGGCTCTCCGAGGTGTCCCATCGCCGAGCGGAAGCGCAGCACGTCCTCGGGGAGGGTGACGGTGCCGGTGAGGCCGAGCGGGGCGCAGAGCCGCTGCTGCAGCGCTTCGTCCCAGGTCAGACCGGTGAGGATTTCGACGATGCGGCCGAGCACGTTGTATCCGACGCTGCTGTAGGAGATGGCCGTACCGGGCGGGCAGTCGAGCGCCACCCCCGCGGCGGACTCCACGTACTTGGCCAGGCAGTCGTCACCGCGACCGGTGTCGTGGGTGAAGTCGCAGGTCAGGCCACCCGTGTGGCTGAGCAGTTGGCGGGTCGTGATGCGCTTGGTGGCCTCCGGGTCAGCGGTGGCGAACTCCGGCAGGACCTGCACCACCGGTGCGTCCAGGTCCAGCCGGCCTGACTCGGCGAGCTGCATCACCAGCGTGGCGGTGTGGATCTTCGTGATCGAACCGACCTGGAAGACCGAGTCGGTCGTCACCTCCACTCCGGTTCCCCGGTGCAGCACTCCACTGGCCAGCTCGTGTATCTCCCCGTCGACGAGCACGGCGAGGGACGCCCCCGGAACGTGGTGCGCGGCGCGCAGCTCGTCGAACCGGGCCTGCCAGCGGGCGATCTCCGTCATGACGTCTCCTCCTGCGAAATTCCGGCACGCGCTGCGTACACCGTGCTCCCGATGCGCACACTGTACGCATGAAGGAACGTCGTACGCAACAGGCGAACGTCGTGCGCTACCGTGGTCGGGAAGAGCCTGATCTCGATGGAAAGAGGCAGCATGGCCGCCGCCCAGAAGCCGATCCCCTCGGTATGGACCCGCCCGCGCCCGGGCCGGGGACAACCCGCGCTGAGCCGGGAGCAGATCGTCACCGAGGCCGTACTGCTGCTGGACGCGCAGGGTGTGGAGTCCCTGAGCATGCGGAAGCTCGGCACCCGCCTGGGCGCCGGCGCCACGTCGCTCTACCGCCATGTGGCCAACAAGGACGAGCTGATCGAACTGGTCGTGGACGAGGTCTACGGCGAGCTGGAACTGCCGCAGCCCGCAGGCCCCGCCGACTGGCGAACGCAGGTCTCGGCCGTCGCCCGCGACCTGCGCGCGATGGCGCTGCGACACCCCTGGGTCGCGACGGTGCTGGGACAGGTGGGGCTCGTCCACCTCGGGCCGAACGCGATGCGCATGTCGGAGCGGATGCTCGCACTGTTCGAAGCAGCGGGGTTCCCGTCGGACGAGACCGATCAGGCCGTGGGCACGCTCGTCTCGTACGTCATCGGGACGGCGACGTCCGAGGCCGCCTATCTCTCGATGATCGCGCGCAGCGGCATGGACGAGCGGGACTGGGTGGCCCACCTGCTGCCCGCCGTCGAAGAGGCCGCGGAGGATCTGCCCCGGCTGCGCAACGGAGCCGCGGCCCAGCGGGACAAGGACCCGGGGCAGATCCGGGAGGACAGCTTCACCTACGGGCTGGACCGGGTACTGGACGGCCTGGAGACCCGGATCGCCGGCGCCGGCGGCCGGCCGGTCGACCCGGCCGGCGTGGGGCGTCCGGGCTGACGAGGGCGGGCGGCCCGCTCACACGTGGATCGGGTGGGAGACCCTCCCCGACGCCGCGTCGATGTCGTCGTGCGCCTTGGTGAGCAGCTGCATCGCCAGCTCGTTCAACGCCCGCGCCCCCGCGACCTCCTCGCCGACTCTCGGCTGGTTGGCGTCGACGCGGTGACGGCTCGCGTGCCCGTGGCCGCGGACCTCGCCGCCGTCGGGGAGCCGCACCATCGCGACCGCCCGCGTGTGCTGGTCGTCCTCCATGAACTCCAGCTCGACATGCCATCCCACTGCGGTGTGCATCATGACGATCACCTCCGGAATACCTTCTTCCAGGGTGCGCCTCACAGCCGCCGTACGCACTATCCCAGCCATCTCGGCCATCTCGGCCATCTCCGCCGCCCCGGCCGCCCCGCTGTCCCGCTGTCCCGCTATCCCGCGTGGAGCATCAGCCCGATCCCGACGACGAGGAGGCCCGCCGCCGCGATCCGGGGCGCGCCGAACCGCTCCTTGAAGAAGAGGGCCCCGATCGCCGCGCCGACCAGGATCGAGGACTCGCGCAGGGCGGCGATCGGCGCGAGTTCGGCGCGGGTCTGCGCCCACAGGACCAGCGCGTACGCGGCGACGGACAAGGCCGCGCCGAGCAGTCCGAGACCGGCATGCGGCCGCAGCAGCGCCCAGGCCCCGGTGCGGTGGCGGTAGAGGAAGTACGCCGGGAGGACCGTTCCCTGCACCGCCATCAGCCAGGCGATGTACCCGAGGGAGGATCCGGAGGCGCGTACGCCCAGTCCGTCGACGACCGTGTACGCGGCGATGGTCACCCCGGTCGCCAGGGCCGCGCCGATCGCCGCCCAGTCGGGCCGGCGTCCGCGCAGCCCCCACAGGGCGACGCCGGTCAGCCCGGCGCAGGACACCAGGATGCCGCCGGTCGCCCAGCCGTTCGGCACCTCGTGCGCGAAGACGGCGGCGAGGACGGTGACCAGCAGGGGCGCGCTGCCGCGGGCGATCGGGTAGGCCTGCCCGAAGTCGCCGAGCCGGAAGGACCGCATGAGCAGCGCGTAGTAGGCGATGTGGATGGCGGCGGAGAGGAGGAGGTACGGCCACGCGCCGGCCGCGGGGAACGCCGTGAACGGCAGCAGCGCGAGCCCGATGAGCATGCCGCCGCCGGATATCAGCGCGAAGCCGGTGAGCTTGTCCGTGATCCGGTGGGCGATGGCGTTCCAGCCGGCGTGCGTCACCGCGGCGAACAGGACGGCGGCGGTGACCAGCGGGGTCACTCGGAGCGCTCGCGCACGTCCACGAGGGTGGCGCCGGCGGTGGCGACGAGCTCCTCGGGTCCCATCGGGAACACGGCGTACGGGGAGCCGGCGGCGGCCCAGACGACCTCGTGCGCGAGGAGGGACCGGTCGGCGAGTACCCGGGTCCTGCTGCGGTGCCCGAAGGGCGGCACGCCGCCGATGGCGTACCCGGTGGTCTCCCGTACGACGTCTGCCCCGGCCCGCGTGACCTTCTGAGCGCCGAGCGCCTCCCGGACCCGCTCCAGGTCGACCCGGGAGGCGCCGTCCATGAGGACCAGGACCGGCACGCCGTCCGCGGCGAAGATGAGCGACTTGCAGATCTGGCTCAGCTCGCACCCGATCGCGGCGGCGGCCTCGGCGGCGGTGCGGGTGGCCTCGGGGAAGCGCCGGGCCCGCCCGGCCAGGTCACCGAGGCCGAGTCCGCGCAGGGCCTCGGCGAAACGGGGGTGGGCGGCGTGGGTCGCGCAGGCGTCGTCGGTCGTCGTCATGGTGGGCACCGTAGCGGTACGTGCAGCCGGCAGGCGACCGGGTTGCGGCGTGCCCGCACGACAGGAAGCCGGTGAGGGCAGCCCCGTCCCCACGGAGCCCTCACCGGCTGGTCTGTCGTCCTGCTGTCGGAGGCGGCGCGTCAGGTGCGCGCCAGCTCCCGGTCCTCGTCGGGGCCCGGACCGCCGTCGCCGTCCGTGCGCAGGCCCTCGCCCTCGACGTCCACGTTGGGCAGCGCGCGGTCCAGCCACTTCGGCAGCCACCAGGCCTTCTTGCCGAGCAGGGCGAGGACCGCCGGGACGATGGCCATGCGGACGACGAACGCGTCGAAGAAGACGGCGATGGCCAGGCCGAAGCCGATCATCTTGACCATCGACTCGCTGGAGCCGATGAAGCCCGCGAAGACCGCCATCATGATGACCGCCGCGGCCGTGACGACCCTCGCGCCGTGCTTGAAGCCGGTGACGATCGCCTGGTCGGGCGTCTCGCCGTGGACGTAGGCCTCCCGCATGCGGGTGACCAGGAAGACCTCGTAGTCCATCGCCAGGCCGAAGACCACGCCGACCATGAAGATCGGCATCATCGACATGACCGGGCCGGTCTCCTCGACGCCCATCAGGCCGGACAGCCACCCCCACTGGAAGACCGCGACGACCGCGCCCAGCGCCGCCATGACGGAGAGCAGGAAGCCGAGTGCCGCCTTCAGCGGGACCAGGATCGAGCGGAAGACCACGATCAGGAGGAGGAAGGCCAGGCCGACGACCAGGACCAGGTACGGCAGCAGCGCGTCGTTCAGCTTCTCGCTGACGTCGATGTTCATCGCCGTCGAGCCGGTCACCAGGGTCTCCGCGCCGGTGTCCGCCTTGATGCCGGCGCCCGCGTCGCGGATGGCGTGCACCAGGTCCTCGGTCTGCACGGAGGACGGCTTGGAGTCCGGGATCACGGTGATCGTCGCGGTGTCGCCGCCCTTGTTGGGTGCGGGCGGGGTGACCGCCACGACGTCGTCGAGGCCCTTGATCTCGTCGGAGACGTCGGTGAACACCTGCTGGGGGGCGTCGCTGCCCTTCGCGTCGACGACGACCATCAGCGGGCCGTTGAAGCCCGGCCCGAAGCCCTCCGACAGGAGGTCGTACGCCCGGCGCTGGGTCGTCGACGTCGGCTGGGAGCCGTCGTCGGGCAGGCCCAGTTCCAGGGAGGCCGCCGGGACGGCCGCCGCGCCGAGGCCGACGACGCCCAGGAGGAGGACGGCGAGCGGACGGCGCACGACGAAGCGCGCCCAGCGGGTGCCCAGGTTCTCCTTGGCCGGCTTCGCCTCGGTCGTCCCGCCCTTCTTCTTCGCGTTCTTGGCGCCGGCCGGCTTGACCCTGCGGCCGGCGTAGCCGAGCAGCGCGGGGACCATCGTCAGGGCGATCAGTACCGCGATGGCGACGGTGCCGGCCGCCGCGATGCCCATCTTGGTCAGCATCGGGATGTTGACGACCGCGAGGCCGACCAGGGCGATGACGACCGTGAGGCCGGCGAAGACGACCGCGGAGCCGGCCGTGCCGACCGCGCGGCCCGCGGCTTCCTCGCGCTCACGTCCCTCGGCGAGTTCGGCGCGGTAGCGGGAGACGATGAACAGGGCGTAGTCGATGCCGACCGCGAGGCCGATCATCATCGCCAGGATGGAGGTGGTGGAGCCCAGCTCGAGTGCGCCGGCCAGCGCCGTGATCGAGGCGACGCCGATGCCGACGCCGATCAGGGCCGTGAGGAGGGGCAGACCGGCCGCGACCAGCGAGCCGAAGGTGATGACGAGGACGACGGCGGCGACCGCGATGCCGATGACCTCGGTGGCGCCGGTGTGCGGGACGGCCTGGAGCGCGTCACCGCCGATCTCGACGGTCAGCCCGGCGTCGCGCGCCTGCTGGGCGGCGCCTTCCAGGGCGTCCTTGGTGGTGTCCTCCAGCTCCATGCCGGAGACGTCGTACTTCACCGACGCGTAGGCGATCGTGCCGTCCTTGCTGACGGCGTTGCCCGTGTACGGGTCGGCGACCGAGGAGACCTCGGAGCCGTCGGCCAGGTCGGCGACGGTCTTCTCGACGGTCGCCTTGTTCCCGGCGTCCGTCATCTTCTCGCCGGACGGTGCCTTGAAGACGACACGTGCGGTCGCCCCGTCGGCGCTGGTGCCGGGGAAGCGCTCCTCCAGCAGGTCGAAGGCCTTCTGGGCCTCGGTGCCGGGGATGGAGAAGGAGGTGGTGCCGGCGGGCGGGGCACTGGCCGCGCCGACGCCCGCGAGCGTCAGCAGCGCCACCCATATCAGGGCGACGAAGTGCCGTCGGCGGAAGGCGAGCCGGCCGAGTTTGTAGAGGAACGTGGCCACGAGGGCGTACTCCCGGTCAGGTCGTGGGTCTTCGGGGCAGGGGGGAACGGCCCGGCGACGTGAGCGGTGACGTCAGATGGGGCTCGGGTGGGGCTGGGGGACGTGTCAGTGGGTGGAGACGCCGAGTGCGGGGAGGATCACGGCGTCGATGTAGGAGGCCAGGAAGGCCCGGGTCGGCGGCTGGTCGTCGAGCAGCGTGCGGGTGGCGAAACCGCCGACCATCATGTGCACGAGGAAGTCCAGTGCCGGACAGTCCGCTCTTGTCTCGCCGCGGTCGATGGCGCGTTGCAGCACACGCCGGAACTCCGCCATCTCGGGTTCGATGAGCTGTTCCCGGAACGCCTGGCGGAGGTCCGGGTTCTGGTGGAGCGCCATGGCCATGCCCCGCATCAGCGCGGAGTTCTGCTCCATGGTGCAGTCGTCCTCGTGGGCCATCAGGGCGTGCAGGTCGCCACGGAGGGAGCCGGTGTCGATCTCGCCGATCTTCCCGGGCTTGTTGTGCCGGACGGCCTTGACGACCAGGTGCGGCTTGCCGCCCCACTGGCGGTAGAGCGTCGCCTTGCTGGACCGGGTGCGGGCCGCCACGGCGTCCATGGTGAGGGCGTCGTAGCCGACTTCCCGGAGCAGGTCGAGCACGGCGTCGTACAGCTCGGCCTCGCGCTCGGGAGTGATCCGACTGCGGCGCGCGGTGGTTACCTCGGTCATCTCGCCCGCTCCTCTCGTCCACTCCGGCGGAACAGCATCAGCACGACACCGTTTCGTATGTGACGAATCTACCTCGGCCGTCTAGCGAAACGAAACGGTTTCGTTCGTGTTCTGGGTCACGGTTGTCGGTTCCCCGTAAGTCGCGGGTCGAGTTGCCGGGGCCCGGCCCCCGGCAAAGCATGGGATAGGTGAGTTATCTGCGCCTTCCGCACCTCAGTGGCGACCACCTGTGCTTCGTGGCCGAGGACGACCTCTGGCTCGCGGACCTCGACGGACCGGGCCGTGCCTGGCGGCTCACCGTCGACCGCACCAAGACCGGCCACCCGCGCTTCTCGCCCGACGGCCGCCACATCGCGTACACCAGCTGGCGCACTCTGGTGCCGGAGGTCCACCTCGTGCCGGTGGACGGCGGCCCCGGGCGGCAGCTCACGCACTGGGGCGGTCTCGACACCCGGGTCTGCGGCTGGTCGCCCCCCGACCCCGACGGCACCACCGCCGTCCTCGCCGTCGCCTCGCACGGCGAACCCTTCTCCCACCTGACCTGGGCCTACAAGGTCGCCCCCGACGGCGACCCCGGCCGCAAACTGCCCTGGGGCCCGGTCACCGACATCCAGGCCGCCGACCTCGACGGCGAGCGCAGGACCCTCCTCCTCACCGGCACCCCGCCGCACGAACCGGCCGCCTGGAAGCGCTACCGGGGCGGCGCCACGGGCCGGCTCTGGCTGCACGGCGAGCGACTGCTGCCCGATCTCCAGGGCCACCTGCACTCCCCCATGTTCGTCGGCGGCCGGATCGCGTTCCTCTCCGACCACGAGGGCGTCGGCAACCTCTACTCCTGCGCCCCCGACGGCTCCGGCCTGCGCCGCCACACCGACCACGACGCGTTCTACGCCCGGCACGCCGCGAGCGACGGCACCCGTGTGGTGTACCAGTGCGCGGGTGACCTGTGGATCGTCGACGACCTGTCGTCCGGGTCGGAGCCGCGCCGGCTCGACGTCAGGCTGAGCGGGCCGCGCGCGGGACGGCGTACGTACCAGGTGCCCGCCGCCCAGCACGTGGGCGGCGTCTCCGTCGACGAGACGGGCCGGGCGAGCGCCGTCGTCGTACGCGGCAGCCTGTACTGGCTCACCCACCGCGACGGCCCGGCCCGCACCCTCGCCGACACGCCGGGGGTACGGGTGCGGCTGCCGGAGATGCTCGGGGCCGGCGGGCGGATCGCCTACGTGACGGACGCGGCGGGCGAGGACACGATCGAGATCGCCCACCTGCCACGGGCGACCGGCGGCCGCGCGCCCCGGCGGCCGGACTGCGGGAAGCTGGGCCGGGTCCTGGAGCTGGTGTCGGACCCGGCGGGCGAGCGGCTCGCCATCGCCTCGCACGACGGCCGGCTGCTGCTGCTCGACGTCTCCCAGGAGACGGACGCCGCCGAGATGGTGGAGGGAGCGGACACCGAGCCCCCCGCCGGCGGCACCGGTGGCGGCTCGGGCGGCGGCTCCGGTGGCGGCACCACCGAGCTGATCCGGTCCGTCAACGGTCCCGTGAGCGACCTCGCCTTCTCCCCGGACGGGGCCTGGCTCACCTGGTCGCACCCGGGCATCGGGCGCTCACTGCGGCAGATCAAGATGGCCCGGATCACCGGGCCCGGCGGGCCCGGCGGGCAGGCGGGGCAGGACGGGCAGCCGGGGCCGCTCGTCGTCGACGTCACCGACGGACGCTTCGAGGACGAGAACCCCGTCTTCACGCGGGACGGCCGCTACCTCGCCTTCCTCTCCTGGCGCGGCTTCGACCCGGTGTACGACGTGCACACCGGGGACCTGTCCTTCCCGCTGGGCTGCCGCCCCTACCTGGTGCCGCTGTCCTCCGCGACCCCCTCCCCCTTCGCCCTGAACCCGGAGGGCCGTCCCGCCGCCGGGGGCCTGGACCCGCTGGAGGACGAGCCCGGCGAAGGCGGCGCGGTGACCGTCGAGGTCGAGGGACTCGCGGCCCGGGTGACCCCGTTCCCGGTCACCGCGTCCAAGTACTCGGCACTGTGCCCGGTCGCGGGCGGCGGCCTGGTCTGGCTGCGCTGGCCGATCTCCGGCGCGCTCGGCGAGACCTTCGCCAACCCGGCGGACCCGAGCGAGCGGCCCACCCTGGAGCACTTCAACCTGGCCAAGGCGAAGAAGTCCGAACTCGTCGACCACCTGGACTGGTTCCGGATCAGCGGCGACGGCAGCCGCCTGGTCCTCCTCGACGAGGGCGACCTGCGCGCCGTACCGGCCACCGAGGCGGGCGACAGCGACTCGACCACCTGGATCGACCTGCGCCGCATCCTGCACGAGGCCGACCCGGCCGCCGAGTGGCGCCAGGCGTACGACGAGGCGGGCCGGCTGATCCGCGCCTACTTCTGGGACCCCGGCATGTGCGGCATCGACTGGGACGCGGTGCTGGACCAGTACCGGCCGCTGCTCGAACGGGTCGCCTCCCCGGACGAGTTCGCCGACCTGCTGCGCGAGGTGCTCGGCGAGCTGGGCACCTCGCACGCCTACGTCGTCGCTGCCCGGCGCAACGAGGGTCCGGCGCACTACCAGCGCTGGCAGGGCCTGCTCGGCGTCAACTTCGCGTGCCGGGACGGCCACTGGGTGGTCAAACGCATCCTGCCCGGCGACTCCTCCGACTCCAGGGCCCGCTCCCCGCTGGCGGGCACCGGCATCCGCGAGGGGGCCGTACTGACCCACGTCGACGGCCGCCCGGTGGATCCGGTGGCGGGCCCGTACCCGCTGCTGGCGGGCGCGGGCGGTACGACGGTGGAGCTGACCTTCGAACCGGGCGAGGGCGGCCCGGGACCGGCCCGCCGGGTGGCCGTCGTACCGCTCGTCGACGAACGGCCGCTGCGCTACCAGGACTGGGTGACCAAACGCCGCGCGGTGGTGAGGGAGTTGAGCGACGGAAGGTGCGGCTACCTGCACATCCCCGACATGGGCGGCTCCGGCTGGGCGCAGTTCAACCGGGACCTGCGCATGGAGGTGTCCCGGCCCGCGCTCATCGTGGACGTGCGCGGCAACGCGGGCGGGCACATCAGCGAGCTGGTCATCGAGAAACTGACCCGCACCATCCTGGGCTGGGACCTGACGCGCGACGCGCAGCCGGTGTCGTACACCTCCAACGCCCCGCGCGGCCCCGTCGTGGCGGTCGCGGACGAGGCGACGTCCTCCGACGGCGACATGATCACGGCCGCGTTCAGACTGCTGCGGCTCGGCCCGGTGGTCGGGCAGCGCACCTGGGGCGGGGTGGTCGGCATGACCGGCCGGCACCGCCTCGGCGACGGCACGGTGATCACGGTGCCGATGAACGCGGCCTGGTTCGACGCGTACGGCTGGTCCGTGGAGAACTACGGCGTCGCCCCCGACGTCGAGGCGCTGCGCACCCCGCTGGACTGGGCCGAGGGCCGCTACCCGGTGCTGGACGAGGCGGTCCGGCTGGCACTGGAACTGCTGGAGACCAACCCGCCCGCCACGCCGCCCGGTTACGACGACGTACCCGACCGCTCACGTCCGCCGCTGCCACCCCGGACATGAGGAGCTGCCGCCCAGGCACGAGGATCCGCCCCCGGCACGAGGATCCGCCCGGGCATGAGAATCCGCCCGGACATGACGGTCCGCCCCCGGCATGACGATCCGCCGCCCCGGGCATGAGGAAGGGCGCCCTCCGTGACGAACGGGGGCGCCCCTTCAGCTCAGCGGCGGCGCGTCAGGCGTCGTAGCTCTCCTCGAAGCGCTCGTCCGCGTCGCGGCGGCGCGAGGACGGGTCGCGCTCCTCCGCGCCCGGGCGACGCGACGGGTCCGTCTCGTCCTCGCCCTGACGGCGGTCGCGGTTCTGGAACTGCTCCCTGGCCTGGTCGGCCCGCTGCTTGCCCTGCTGCTGCATGCGCTCGGCCTTGTCCTGGAACTGATCCTTCATACCCATGTGGGTTCACTCCTGTGATGTTCGGGCCCGGCCGGATCGGCCTGGCCCGATCAGATTCACATGGGCCGTGACCGTGCGCATGTCGATCACTTACGGACGGTAACCGTGCTGGTCGGACGCTGTTCGTCGGCCGCTCCGCCCGCGCCGACCAGCCCCGTGCGCACACCGTTCAGCCGGTCCCCGAAGCGCCGCATCTCGCGCTGCCCGACGGTGCCGATGACGGCCGGCAGGCAGCCGCGCACCCCCTGCATGCCGCGCAGCCACCACTGCCCGTAGACGTGGGCGGAGCGGCGCTCGATGCCCTCCACGAGCCGGTCGACGGCCGGGCCCAGCGGATAGGTCTTGTTGGACGGCCAGGGCAGCCGCTGCCGCAGTTCGCGCATGACGTCGTCCTGGTCGGCGCCGCGCACCATGTCGGTGTCGGTCCACGACAGATAGCCGACACCGACCTTGACGCCCCGGTGGCCGACCTCGCCGCGCAGGCAGTGCGCGTACGCCTCGACACCGGACTTGGAGGCGCAGTAGGCGCTCATCATCGGCGCGGGCGTGATGGCCGCGAGGGACGCCACCTGGAGCAGGTAGCCGCGGCTCTCCAGCAGCGCGGGCAGGAAGGCGCGGGCGGTGACCGCCGACCCGATCAGGTTGACCTCGATCACCCGCCGCCAGGACTGAGGGTCGGAGTCGGTGAAGGGCCCGCCGGTGGCGACGCCCGCGTTGGCGACGACGATGTCGACCCTGCCGAACCGCTCCTTGACCTCCGCCGCCACCCGGGCCATCGCCTCGTGGTCGGTGACGTCGGCGTGCCAGTGATCGCTCTCGCTGTGCAGCCGCGCGCAGACCTGCTTGAGCGCGTCCGGCTCCAGGCCGACCAGCGCCACCTTCACCCCGCGCGCGGACAGCTTGCGGGCCAGCAACTCCCCGACGCCGCGCGCGGCTCCGGTGACGACGGCGACCCGCCCCTCCAGGCTCACCCTGCTGCTCCCGCTGCTCATGCGCTCTCCTCGGCGTGTACGGCACGCTCGGTGCGTGCGGCGGATATGTAGGTGTCGGCGAGGGCGCGTATCTTCCCGGTGACCGTGTCCGGCGCCTCCACCGGCGTCATGTGGCCGAGGCCCACAAGTTCCGTCAGGCCCACGCAGTTCGGCAGCGCGGCCGCCAGCGAGCGTGCGTGCACGGGCGGGGTCAGCCGGTCCGCGGTGCCGACCACGACCTCGACCGGCATACGCAACTCCCGTACACCGTGGTCGAGGTCGAGCAGGTCGAGCACCTGGGACCAGGCGTACCGCACCCGGCGCGGGCAGGCGTGCACGACGCGGGCGCAGGCGTCGACCATGTGCGGGGCCGAACCGGGGCCCATCGTCCCGTACTTGAGGATCCTGCGGGCCATCGGCGTGACCGGCCCGAGCGGCGCCCGGGAGCCGAGGATCCGCCGGGTCAGCCAGGTCCGCGCCCGGCCCTCCCCGAGCGGTACCACGGTCGCGGACGCCACCAGCCGCGAACTGCCCGTGCTGCACAGCAGGACGGCCGCCACGTGCGCGCGCACCGCGGGCCGGGTCGCGGCGGCCATCACCGTCATCCCGCCCATGGAGTGCCCGGCGATCACCGCCCGTTCGCCCGGCGCGAGGGTGGCCTCCAGGACGGCTTCGAGGTCGTCGGCGAGGGCCTCGGTACCGCACGCCGGGCCCGCCGGGCTGCGGCCGTGGCCGCGCTGGTCGTAGGCGATGACCCGGTGGTCGGCGGCGAGGGCGCGGATCTGCGCCGCCCAGAAGGCGGTCGAGCAGGCCCAGCCGTGGGCGAGGACGACCGCGGGCGCGTTCTCGGGGCCGTGCGCCTCGACGTGTATCCGGGCGCCGTCGGCGGCGGTGACGGTCAGCTCCCGGGCGGGGACGGGCGGCGCGTACGGCCCGGCGGCGACGTTCAGGGGGCGGCTCACGCGCCCACCTCGGCGTTCGCGTCCGCGCCGGGGGCAGCATCGGCGTCCGCGTCCACACCGGCTGCCGCCGCGGCGACGGCCGGGCGCAGCACCTCGTACTCCGCGAGGTCCACGCGCCGCGTCACGCGCCGGAACTCGGCGGTCGTGCCGGGCCAGACGGTGGTGTTGCGACCGCTCGCGTCCAGGTACCAGCTGGTGCAGCCGCCGGTGTTCCACACCGTGCGCTTCATGCGCTCCTGCACCCGGTGGGTCCAGCTCCGTACGGCGGCGGGGCGTGCGTCGAGGGCGGCCCGGCCGCCGAGGACGTGGATCTGACGCAGGTAGTCGGCCATGTAGTTGAGCTGGGACTCGATCATCAGGATCATCGACGAGTTACCGAGACCCGTGTTCGGCCCGATGATCGTCATGAAGTTGGGGAAGCCCGCCGCCGAGGTACCGCGCAGGGCCTCCATGCCGCCCTTCCAGGTCTCCGCGAGGGTCCGCCCGTCCGCGCCCACGACGCGCTCGGCGATGGGCATGTCGGTGACGTGGAAGCCGGTGCCGAAGACGATCGCGTCGGCCTCGGCCTCGGTGCCGTCGGCGGCGACGAGGGTCGAGCCCCGCACCTCGCTCAGCCCGCTCGCGACCACGTCCACATTCGGCTCGGCGAGCGCCGGGTAGTACTGGCTCGACAGCAGGATCCGCTTGCAGCCGATGCGGTAGTCGGGGGTGAGCCTGGCGCGCAGGGCCGGGTCCTTGATGGCGGCGGCCATGTTGCGCTTGGCGATCTGCTCGACGAAGCCCAGCTCGTTCGGGTGCTTGGTGAACGCCTGTACTTGGAGCTCCCGGATGCCCCACAGCAGCCCCCGGCGCAGTTTGGTGGTGACGGGCAGCGCCCGGTGCAGGGCGCGCTCGGCGCCGCTGATCGCCCGGTCCATGCGGGGCATCACCCAGGCCGGGGTGCGCTGGAAGAGGGTGAGGCGGCCGACCCTGGGCTGGACGGCCGGCACGATCTGGATGGCGGAGGCGCCGGTGCCGATCACGGCGACGCGCTTGCCGGTGAGGTCGTAGTCGTGGTCCCAGCGGGCCGAGTGGAAGACCTCGCCGGGGAAGGTGTCCAGCCCCGGGATGTCCGGGATCTTCGGATCGGACAGCGGCCCGGTCGCGGAGACGACGACGTCGGCGGTCAGCCGGCCGCTCGCGGTCTCGATCTCCCACCGCAGCCGCTCGCCGTCCCACGCCGCACGCTTCACCTCCGAGCCGAAGCGGAGGTGGGGGCGCAGCCCGAAGGTGTCGGTCACGTGCTCCAGGTAGGCGCGGATGTGCTCCTGCCCGGAGAAGGTGCGGGGCCACTCGGGGTTGGGCGCGAAGGAGAAGGAGTACAGGTGGGACGGCACGTCGCAGGCGCACCCGGGATAGCTGTTGTCCCGCCAGGTGCCCCCGACGCTGTCGGACCTCTCCAGGACGACGAAGTCGGTGATCCCCTCGCGGCGCAGCCGCACCGCGGCTCCCAGCCCGCCGAAGCCGGACCCGATCACCGCTACCCGTACGTGTTCTCGAACCTGCTCGTGCTCGGCCATCCCGGAGCCTCCACGCATCACCTAGAACTCCGCCAGTGAACACTGGCGCAATGGGGAGAGTAGAGCAGCACCGTACTCATGGGTAGGGGTCGGACGGAGGAAAGTTACCGCCGGTACGACTTATGGTCGGGGCGTGACCGAGAAGCGCGAGTACCGCATGGAGGACCTGGCCCGGGAGGCCGGCATCACAGTGCGCACCCTGCGCTTCTACCGCGAACGCAAACTGATCCCGCCGCCCCGCCGCGAGGGCCGCATCGCCTGGTACGACGACCACCACCTGGCCCGCCTGCGCACCATCGCGGCACTGCTGGAGCGCGGCCACACCCTGAACGGCATCGCGGAACTCGCCGACGCCTTCGACCACGGCCGCGACGTCGGCGACCTGCTCGGCCTCGGCGAACCCACCGAGGAGACCCCGGTCCGCCTCACCCCCGAGGAACTCGCCGCCCGCTTCGAGGGCGAGGTCACGCCGGAGAACCTCGCCGCCGCGATGGACCTCGGCTACCTCGGCACCGACGGCGACGAACTCGTCCACATCAGCCACCGCCTGCTGGAGGTCTCCTCCGCCCTGGTCCGTGAGGGCATCCCGCTCGGCGAGGTCCTCCAGGCCGGCGCCCGCGTCCGCGAACACGCCGACGCCCTGGCCGACCTCTTCGCCGGCCTGATCCTGCGTCACGCCCCCGAACAGGAACTCCACCGCCTGCGCCCGCTCGCCCGCAGTGTGGTGGAGGCGGAACTGTCACTGGCGATGGACCGGCGGATTCAGAAGCGGGCGGACCAGCCGGCGGACCAGGGGCTCAACGGTCGTAGACCACCGTGACCGGCGCGTGGTCGGACCAGCGCTCGGCATGCGTGGCGGCGCGCTCGACGTGCCCCTTGACGGCCTTGGCGGCCAGGCCCGGGGTGGCGGCGTGCAGGTCGATCCGCCATCCGCTGTCGTTGTCGAAGGCCCGCCCCCGGTACGACCACCACGAGTACGGCCCCTCGACGTCCGGGTGCAGTGCGCGCACGACGTCGACGTAACCCCCCTCGGCCGGATCGAGGACCCGGCTCAGCCACTCCCTCTCCTCCGGCAGGAAGCCGGAGTTCTTGGTGTTGCCGCGCCAGTTCTTCAGGTCGGCCTGCTGGTGGGCGATGTTCCAGTCGCCGCAGACGACGACCTCGCGGCCGTCGGCGGCGGCGCGCTCGCGCAGTTCCTTGAGGTAGGCGAGGAACTCGCCCATGAAGCGGAGCTTCTCGTCCTGGCGCTCGGTGCCGACCTCGCCGGAGGGCAGGTAGAGGGAGGCGACCGTCACACCGGGCAGGTCCGCCTCGACGTACCGGCCACTGGTGTCGAACTCCGACGAGCCGAAACCGACCTGGACGCGGTCGGGCTCGCGGCGGGTGTAGAGGGAGACGCCGGCGCGGCCCTTGGCGGCGGCGGGGGCGTGCGTCACGTGCCAGCCGTCGGGCGTGCGGACGTGTTCGGGCAGCTGCTGGGGCTCGGCCCGCACCTCCTGGAGGCACAGCACGTCGGCACAGGTGTCGGCGAGCCACTCCACGAAGCCCTTCTTCGCGGCGGCGCGCAGACCATTCACGTTCACGGAGGTCACGGTGAGCATCAGGGCACGATACCGGCACACTGGACGATGTCCCGCTCCGGAGAGCGCATCGATATACGGTAGGAAGCATGAACATACGCCGGGTTCCCTTCGACCACCCCGACGCCGTGAAGCTGAACGACGAGGTCCAGGCCGAGTACGACGTCCGCTACGGCGACGGCGGCGACGCCACGCACCTGGACCCGTCCGACTTCGCACCCCCGAACGGCCTGTACCTGATCGCGTACGACGAGAACGACGTCCCGGTCGCCTCCGGCGGCTGGCGCAGCCAGGACACCAACGACGAGGGCAATCTCGACGGGGACGCCGAGCTGAAGCGGATGTTCGTGATCGAGCAGGTGCGCGGCCGCGGGCTGGCCCGGCGCATCCTGGCGGCCCTGGAGGAGGACGCCCGCGCGGCGGGCCGGACCCGCATGGTGCTGGAGACCGGCACCAAGCAGCCGGAGGCCGTGGCCCTGTACACCTCCAGCGGCTACGAGCCGTGCGGGAAGTTCGGCTACTACCGCTTCCACGAGGACAGCCTCTGCTACGCGAAGCCCCTCCAGAACCCGTAGGCAGGCCCCGTAGACACCCCCCGGACAGGTCCCGCGGCCGCGCTCCGAAGGCTCCGCACAGGCGCCGCCGGAGCGCGTCACCCGCCCTGCGGCCGCGCAAGACCGCGGAAACGACGAAGGTCCCGCCCGATCGTGATGATCGGGCGGGACCTTCGTCAATGTGCGTGGACCTGTGGGGATTTGAACCCCAGACCCCCTCGATGCGAACGAGGTGCGCTACCAGACTGCGCCACAGGCCCTTGCAACGAGTGAAACTTTAGCACCCCGACCGGCCAGCTCAAAAATCGCTTCCGGGGACTGCCGGGGGCTACTCGTTGGCCGCGCGGGGACGGTCCCCGTCCTCGTACTGGTCGAAGAGCGGCGTCCGTCCCCGCTCCCGGGCCCGGCGGGCGGACGCGGCGCGGCGGGCGCCGCTGCGGCCCGGCGCCTCCGGCCGGTCCTCGGCGTGGGTGGCCGGGCGTTCCGGCCGCTCCGGGTCGGCCGCCTCGTCCTCCTGGTCGGCGACGGCGCTGGAGCGTGCCGAGCTCCACGCGTCCGGCGCCGCGAGGTCCACGTCGGGCGTGGCGCGGGGGGCGACCGGCGCGGTCACGTAGGTGGGCAGGGGCACCGGCACCGGGTCCCAGCTGTCGCCCTGCGGGCGCCGCTGCCGTTCACGCTGCTGGTCGACCCACTCGGCGTGGTCGGTCTGCTCCACCAGCGCGCGCCGGTCCGCGGCGAGCGCCGACAGGCCGGCGTCGGGCTCCGCCTCGGGTCCGTCGTCCAGTTCCTCGGCATCGGGGTCGCCCGCGGTGTCGGTGGGCTCGGCGGGCATGCGCCGGCGCGGCCTGCGGTCGCCGTCGCGCAGCCGCTGCGCGGCGGCCTCGGCCTGGCGGCGGTCCATCTGGAAGGCGAACCGGTGGCGTTCCTGCGCACGCAGATGGGCGATGTAGGCGCTGAGCAGCACGGCGGGCACCCCGGGCGCCCACAGGAAGGCGAGCCCGCCGACCGCCGCGACGACCGAGCCGAGCGTGAAGGCCAGGAACAGCATCACGGTCGTGCGCCGACGGCGGGCGAGCACCTTGGTCCGCCGGGCGCGGGCCGCCGCCGCGGGCGAGACGGGTGCGCGCCGGGCCTGCGGCACGCGCTTGCGCGCCGCCGCCGCACCGGATTCGGGAGACCGTCCGGGCTCGGGAGACCGTCCGGGCTCGGGAGACCGTCCGGGCTCGGGAGACCGTCCGGGCTCGGACAGCTGCCCGGATTCGGGTGACCGCCCGGCTTCGGAGACCTGCCCGGCTTCGGAGACCTGCCCGGAGTCGGGGAGCTGCCCGGAGTCGGGGAGCTGTCCGGGTCTGGGGCCGTGCGGACGTCCGCCCGCCTCCTGGCGTGCCGGTCCGGGCCGCTCGGCGGGCTGCTGCGGTGCGCCGGGCCGGGTGTGCCGCCGGGTTCTGGCCACGGCGAACGCCCGGACGTCCACCGAGTCGGTGACGGCGTCCGGGGCGTCGGCGTCGGGCTCCGCCTCGTCGGCGGAGCGCGACCGCAGGTCCTTGGCGTACCGGCGCTCCATGCCCGCCCGTCCGGACAGCAGCCGGATGGCGGTACTGAAGCGTTCCGTCGGACGGGCCTCGTTCAGCTCGTCCTGCCTACGGAGCCACATCGGCACCAAGTAGGCGGCCCAGGCCCCGACGATGACTGCGTAGATGAGGCCGCTGCTGCTCACGCCTCACACGGTAGAGGGGTTTGTGTGGGGCCATCCGCCAATTGAGCCGGTGTGTCGCACGATCTGGCTGATATTTCGAACTTTTTTTGCGACCGATGCGATCAGCCGACTGTCAGGGTGCGAAATTATCCGTTCCGGTCGGTCACTGCCCGACCATTTCGAACGTTTATTCAATTCCCGGCGTTGGGGGTACTCCGGTCCCGTGACCGGCGCCAGCGCCGCAGCAGCCCTTCCGGGACCTCTTCCGCGGTCAGCGCGAAGACGAGGTGGTCGCGCCAGGCTCCGTCGATGTGGAGATAACGCGGCCGGAGCCCCTCCTCGCGGAATCCGAGTTTCTCCACGACCCGGCGACTGGGCGCGTTCTCGGGGCGAATGCAGACCTCGACGCGATGCAGACCCACGGTGCGGAAACAGTGGTCCACCACCATCGCCACCGCCGTCGGCATCACCCCGCGGCCGGCCACCGCCTCGTCCACCCAGTAGCCGACGTGCCCGGAGCACATCGAGCCCCAGGTGATGCCGGCCACCGTCAACTGTCCGACCAGGCGACCCTGGTGCTCGATGACGAACGGCAGCATCCGGCCCGCGTTCGCCTCCGACCTGAGATGCCGCACCATCTGGCGGTAGGTCGGCCGGTGCGCGGGCGGGCCGCCGGGCCCGGGCGGCGGAATGGTCGCCTCCCACGGCCGCAGCCAGTCGCGGTTGCGCCGGTTGACCTCTCGCCAGGCCCGCTGGTCGCGCAGCCTTATCGGCCTGAGGACGATGTCGCCGTCCACCAGTTCCACGGGCCAGGATGGGCTGTTCAGCTCGCACCCCCACCACTGGCCGGTCTGGGGTGGTCACCGCCGCGGAGCTGGTCCACGGCGTGCGTCAGCAGCGGCTCCAGCACGGCGAGGCCGTCCTTCACACCACCGGAGGAACCCGGCAGGTTGACGATCAGCGTGCCGCCCGCCACGCCGGCCAGGCCCCGGGAGAGCACCGCGGTCGGCACCTTCTCCCGGCCGTACGCCCGGACGGCCTCCGCGATGCCCGGGACCTCGTAGTCGATCACCGCCCGTGTCGCCTCGGGGGTGCGGTCGGTGGGCGAGACGCCGGTGCCGCCGGTGGTGACGATCACGTCGTAGCCCGCTTCGGCGCCTGCTCGCAGGGCGGCCTCGACGGGGGCGCCGTCGGGGACGACCAGGGGGCCGTCGACGGCGAAGCCGAAGCGGCGCAGGCCCTCGGCGACCAGGGGGCCGCCCTTGTCCTCGTAGACCCCGGCGGCGGCCCGGTTGGAGGCGGTGACCACCAGGGCGGCGTACGGCGCGAGGAGTGCCTCCCCGGCCGGTGCGTCCGGTCCGTCCGGTGTCACGACCGGCTCCAGTCGCCCGACTTGCCGCCCGTCTTCTCCTCCACGCGCACGTCCGTGATGACCGCTCCCTTGTCGACCGCCTTGACCATGTCGACCACGGTGAGCGCGGCGACGGAGACCGCGGTGAGCGCCTCCATCTCGACACCCGTGCGATCCGTCGTGCGCACCGTGGCGGTGATCTCCACGGCGTCGTCCGCGACCGACAGGTCCAGTTTCACACCGGAGACCGACAACGGATGGCACAACGGGATCAGGTCGGGGGTGCGTTTGGCGCCCATGATGCCCGCGATGCGCGCGGTGGCGAGGGCGTCGCCCTTGGGAACCCCCTCGCCGCGCAGCAGCTCGACCACGCGGGGGGCGACGAGGACGCGTCCGCTCGCGCGCGCGGTGCGCGCGGTCACGTCCTTGCCGGACACGTCGACCATGCGGGCGGCGCCCGCCTCGTCGATGTGCGTCAGCCGGTCCTGCGGGTCGTGCGCGTCCCGGCCGTCGTGCGGGGGTGTCTCCTGCGTACTCATGCTCGTGTGGCGCTCCCGGTCCGGGCCCGGCGCGGTGCGGCGCGTGGGCCTGCTGTGCGCGACACGGTACCGCCAACCAGGAGGGGTCAGCCGAGCAGGACCACCTCGACCCGGGCACCGGGCTCGACGGACTCGGTGTCCTCGGGGACGACGATCAGCGCGTCGGCGTGCGCGAGGGCGGCCACGAGGTGGGAGCCGGAGCCGCCGACCGCGGTGACCGTGCCGTCGGAGTACGCACCGCGCAGGAACTGCCGGCGGCCCTTCGGCGAGGTCAGCGTCTTGTCCGCGGCCAGGGTCGCGGTGGCCGTCGGGCGGTGGACGTCGGTGAGGCCCATGAGGGTGCGGATCGCGGGGCGGACGAACAGCTCGAAGGAGACGTACGACGACACCGGGTTGCCGGGCAGGGCGAGGAGCGGGGTGTGGTCGGGGCCGATGGAGCCGAAGCCCTGGGGCTTGCCGGGCTGCATGGCGAGCTTGCGGAAGTCCACGCCGCCGCCGGCTTCGTCCTCGTCGGCGACGTGTGCCAGCGCCTCCTTGACGACGTCGTACGCCCCGACGCTCACCCCGCCGGTGGTCACCATCAGGTCGGCGCGGACCAGTTGGTCCTCGATCGTGGACCGCAGGGTCTCGGCGTCGTCGGCGACGGCGCCCACGCGGTAGGCGATGGCGCCGGCGTCGCGGGCGGCGGCGGTGAGGGCGAAACTGTTGGAGTCGTAGATCTGGCCGTGCGTCAGTTCCTCGTCGGGCTGGACGAGTTCGCTGCCGGTGGAGAGCACCACCACGCGCGGGCGCGGGCGGACACGGACCCTTCCACGGCCGATCGCGGCGAGCAGGGCGATCTGCGGCGGGCCGAGGACCGTGCCGGCCGCCAGGGCGCGGTCGCCGGACCTGACGTCACTGCCCTTCGCGCGGACGTGCGCGCGTGCCCCGGCCGGGCGGTACACGCGCACCTGGCCCTCGGCGGCCTCGGGGGCCAGGCTGCGGGCCCGCATTCCGGACACCGGGCCCTCGCCGAGACCACCGTCGGTCCACTCGACGGGGACGACGGTCTCGGCGCCGGGCGGGAGCGGGGCGCCCGTCATGATGCGGGCGGCCTGGCCGGGCCCGACGGACGGCGGGTCGGCCTGGCCCGCGGCGACGTCCCCGACGACCTCGAGGGCGGCGGGGAACTCCTCGCTCGCGCCCGCGACATCGGCGACCCGCACCGCGTACCCGTCCATGGAGCTGTTGTCGAACGGCGGCAGGGAGAGCGGCACCGTGATGTCGTCGACCAGGACGCAGCCCTGGGCGTCGAGCAGGTTCAGCTCGATGGGTTCCAGGGGCCGGACGGTGGCGAGGATGTCGTCCAGGTGGTCCTGCACCGACCACAGCCGGTCCGGACCGAAGTCCGCGGCGGCGTGGTCGTGGCCGGTGTCACGGTGCGCGGCGCTGCTCAACGTCCTTACATCTCCTCGGCTACGTAACTGCGAAGCCAGGTCCGGAAGTCCGGGCCCAGGTCCTCACGTTCGCACGCGAGCCGGACGATGGCACGCAGATAGTCGCCGCGGTCACCGGTGTCATAGCGGCGGCCCTTGAAGACGACGCCGTGCACCGGGCCGCCGACCGTCTCGTCCTCGGCGAGCTGCTGGAGGGCGTCGGTGAGCTGGATCTCGCCGCCGCGGCCCGGCTCGGTCTTGCGGAGTATGTCGAAGATGTGCGGGTCGAGGACGTAACGGCCGATGATGGCGTAGTTGGAGGGGGCGTCGGCCGGGTCGGGCTTCTCGACCAGCCCGCCGACCTTGACGACGTCGCCGTCCTCGGTCGCCTCCACGGCCGCGCAGCCGTAGAGGTGGATCTGCTCGGGCGCGACCTCCATGAGGGCGATGACGCTGCCGCCGTACTGCTCCTGGACCTCGACCATGCGCTGCAGCAGCGGGTCGCGCGGGTCGATCAGGTCGTCGCCGAGCAGGACCGCGAAGGGCTCGTCGCCGACGTGCGGGGCGGCGCACAGCACGGCGTGACCGAGTCCCTTGGGGTCGCCCTGGCGGACGTAGTGGATCATGGCCAGGTCGCTGGACTCCTGGACCTTGGCCAGCCGGCTCGCGTCACCCTTCTTCTGGAGGGCGGACTCCAGTTCGTAGTTGCGGTCGAAGTGGTCCTCCAAGGGGCGCTTGTTGCGTCCGGTGACCATGAGGACGTCGCCGAGGCCCGCGGTCACGGCCTCTTCGACCACGTACTGGATCGCCGGCTTGTCGACGACCGGCAGCATCTCCTTGGGAGTGGCTTTGGTGGCCGGCAGGAACCGGGTACCGAGCCCGGCCGCGGGGATGACAGCCTTGCTGATCCTGGGGTGGGACTGAGTCATGCGCGCCACCATATCCGGTGCCAATGGGGAGAATCTGTGACCCCGAACCATTGGCGCTCACATGAGCACACTAGAGCGGTACGGGAGCGACCCTTGAGTCACATCGGACCTGCGGCCGGACCTGACAAGCGGACGTTGCGGCGGGAGATCCTCGCGGCGAGGAAGCGGCTGACGGCGGACGACGTGCGGGAAGCGGCGGATTCGCTGGCCGAACGGGCGCTCGCGATGCCGGAGATCGCGCGAGCGCGCGCTGTGGCGGCATACGTCTCCGTGGGCGCCGAGCCGGGCACCCTCGCGCTGCTGAACGCGCTGCGCGCGCGGGGCGTGCGCGTGCTGCTGCCGGCACTGTTGCCGGACAACGACCTGGACTGGGGCGAGTACACCGGGGAGGGCTCCCTGGCGCGCGTGCGGCACGGCGGGCGGATGGCCCTGTCCGAGCCCGCCGGTGAGCGCCTGGGTCCGGACGCGGTGACGGACACCGACGTGGTGCTGCTGCCGGGCCTGGCCGTCGACGGGGACGGCATGCGGCTGGGGCGCGGCGGCGGATCGTACGACCGGGTCCTCGCACGCCTGGAGCGGGTGGGCGCGCGTCCCGCGCTGCTGGTACTGCTGTACGGCTCCGAGGTCGTCCCGCACGTCCCCGGGGAGCCGCACGACCGGCCGGTGGACGCGGTGGTGACACCGTCGGGAGTGCGCAGGTTCACGTGAAGCGGCCCGCCACGCGCGCGCGGAGACGAAGGCGGCCCCCCCACGCGCGCGTGGGGGGCCGCCTCTGCCTCGGACCAGCCGCGGCTACGGCTTCAGCACCAGCGTGTCGCTCGTGCTGTCGTCGACCGCCTTCTTCGAGAAGGCCCACGGCAGCAGCTCTCCGGCGGCCCACTTGTCCGTCTGGTCGGTGTAGTGGGCGCTGTAGGCGTGTCCGGAGGCGCCGGTGAGGTTGATCCACCGCGACTTGTCGAGGTCGCCCAGGTTGACCACCATCCGCATGGACGGCACCCACACCACTCCGTAGCCGCCGGCCGCGTTCCAGCCGGCGGCGTTGACCGCCGCCTCGCCGCCGCTGAGCTTCCACGGCCCGCGGTTGAGGGCGTACTTCAGGAAGCCGGGGCCCTCGGTGCCCAGGGTCTGGTTCTTGAGGAACAGGCGGTGCAGCCGGCCCCAGTTCCAGGTGTCGATGTCCTTGCCGAGCTTGGCGGTCAGCTCCCAGCGGGCGTCGATCATGGCGCGCTTGAACAGGTCGTCACGGTTGACGGCGCCCTTGCGGGTGCCGGAGGCGGGCGTCTTCCACCAGGCGCTCTTGGGGTTGTCCAGCAGGGTGCGGACGACCTCGAACCAGCGGTCGCCGCCGTCCGGCTGCGCCTGCTCGGCGTCGCGCTGGCCGCACTCGCGGACCTTGTTCGTCTCGTCCGCCGGGCCGGTGGTGTTGACCGGGTCGACCCACAGGCACTGGCCCTCGACCCGCAGCTCCTTGGGCAGCTTGTTGCCGAAGGCGAGCTTGAGGATGTTGCGCCAGACGGCGTTGAAGTAGGCGGCGGCCGCCGAGTCGGCGTCCTGGGTGTAGTCCCAGCCCTCCAGCAGCTTCTGCGCCTCGCGTACGTCCTTGTCCGCGATGTCGATCTTCAGCAGCTGGGGCACGAGCAGCTTGGCCATCTCGCTGCTGTTGTCCAGCTGCATCTGGCGCATGTCGTCGGTGGAGATCTTGCCGCCGTCCTTGATCTTCTGCTCGATCAGGGAGGTGATCCGCTGGCTGCGGGTGCCGTAACCCCAGTCCGTGGTCAGCGTGTACGGGTACTCGTCCTCGTCGACGACGGCCTGGTTGGCGGTGACGATGTACCCGCGCTCGGGGTCGTACTCGTACGGCAGCTCGTCCGGGTCGATGTACTCACCGCTCCAGCGGTAGTCGGAGTCCCAGCCCGGCGCCGGGACCGAGCCGTCGTGGCCCTCGGCGCGTACCGGGATCCTGCCGGGCAGTGTGTAGCCGATGTGCTCGCTGTCCGCGTAGACCAGGTTCTGCGAGGGCACGTCGAAGAGTGCGGCGGCCTCGCGGAACTCGTCCCAGTTCTTCGCCCGGTCCATCGCGAAGACGGCGTCCATGGTGGTGCCCGCCTCCAGCGCGGTCCACCGCAGCGCTACGCCGTAGCCGTCGCCGCGGTCGGGGGCGGCGGTGTCGACAGCGGCCTTCTTGCCGGTCTTCACCAGCTCGTCGTCGCGGTCGGAGAGCAGGGGGCCGTTGTTGGTCTCCCGGACGACGATCTTCTTGGGGTCGCCGCCGGCGACCTCGATGGTCTCCTCGCGCGTCTTGAAGGGGACCACCTTGCCGTCGTACTGGTAGCCCGTACCCGTGATCTTCTCCAGGTAGAGGTCGGTGACGTCGGCGCCGGAGTTGGTCAGACCCCAGGCGATCTCCTGGTTGTGGCCGATTATCACGCCGGGCATGCCCGCGAAGGTGTAGCCGGCGACGTCGTACTGGCACTTCGCGGAGACGGTGCGGCAGTGCAGGCCCATCTGGTACCAGACGGACGGCAGGGACGGCGACAGGTGCGGGTCGTTGGCCAGCAGCGGCTTGCCGGTGATGGTGTGCTCGCCGGAGACGACCCAGGAGTTGGAGCCGATGCCGTTGCCGTTCACGCCGACGGCGGTGGGCAGGTCGTCCAGGACGTTCTGGAGGCTCGCCATCTGACCCTGCAGGGCGTTGCCGGTGCCGCTGCCCGTTCCGCTGTCGGTACCGGTACCGGTTCCGCTGCCGCTGCCGGTACCGGAGCCCGTCCCCGTGCCGGAACCGGACGAGGAGTCGTCGCCGGACGTGCCGCCGCCGTCGAACGTCTCGGTGAGCTCGTCGTACTGGCCCTCCTGGACGATCGCCTTGTTCCGGTCGTACGGGTACGCCGGGTACAGGTCGGCGATCTGCTGGGGGCCCAGGCGGCTGGTCATCAGGGCGCGGTCGACCTCGTCCTGCATGTTGCCGCGCAGGTCCCAGGCCATCGCCTTCAGCCAGGCGACCGAGTCGACCGGGGTCCACTCCTGGGGCTTGTAGTCGTTGGTGAACCCGAGGGCGGCGTACTCCAGGGAGATGTCCTCGCCGTCCTTGCCCTTCAGGTAGGCGTTGACGCCCTTGGCATAGGCCTGGAGGTACTTCTTCGTGGAGTCCGACAGCTTCTCGTCGTACTCCTTCTTCGCCACCCGGTGCCAGCCCATGGTGCGCAGGAACTCGTCGTTGTCGACCTGGCCCTTGCCGAACATCTCCGACAGGCGGCCGGAGGTCATGTGGCGGCGTACGTCCATCTCGTAGAACCGGTCCTGCGCCTGGACGTAGCCCTGCGCCATGAACAGGTCCTCGTCGGTGGAGGCGTAGATCTGCGGGATGCCGTAGCCGTCGCGCTGGACGTCGACCGGCCCCGACAGGCCCTCCAGCGTGATCGAGCCCTCGGTCTGCGGAAAGGACGCCCGGACGGTGCTGATGGACCAGTACGCCCCGTAGGCGAGGCCGCCGATGATGGCCAGGACCAGCACGAGGACGAGAAGGCGTACTTTGCGCCCCTTCCTCCCCTTCTTCCTGCCGGACTTGCCGGGCTGCTGACCCGTAGAGGCGGTGTTGGTGGGGGGCATCGCTGTCCTTGCTGTCCTAACACGAGCGGCAGGGGCGGGCTGTGCTTTGTACTGAACGCTGGAGCAACTGTAGGCGCAGGGCCCACTCCCCCTTGACGCGGAGTCGAGTACGGGCGCGCACGGGCGTTCGATCTTGCCAAGAAGAGCGTCAAGAAAGCGTCAAGAGTTAGGTAAGGTAACGAAGTAGTTGTCCGCAGAGCACTGCGGCCTCGTGTGCCATGGAAGTGCGCTTTCGCGCGCTGTGCGGACGAGCTCGTCCGCATCCGTGGTCCGTGTCGTGATCCGTGCTGTGCGCCAGGGAAGGGAACGGCCGCTGACTGTCCACCACCTCAACCAGCTCCTGCTCGTCTGCTCGCTCGTCCTGCTCATCGCCGTGGCGGCGGTCCGGATCTCCTCGCGCAGCGGGCTCCCCAGCCTGCTCGTCTACCTGGCCATCGGCGTCGCCATGGGCCAGGACGGCATCGGCGACATCCACTTCGACAACGCCGAACTGGTCCAGGTCATCGGGTACGCGGCCCTGGTCGTGATCCTGGCCGAGGGCGGTCTCGGAACGAAGTGGAAGGAAGCGAAACCGGCCCTGCCGGCCGCCTCCGCACTGGCACTGGCCGGAGTCGCGGTGAGCGTCGGCGTGACCGCGGCGGGCGCGCACTACCTGACCGGGCTGGAGTGGCGGCAGGCACTGATCGTCGGGGCGGTGGTGTCCTCCACGGACGCGGCGGCCGTCTTCTCGGTGCTGCGCAGGATCCCGCTGCCCTCGCGCATAACGGGCATCCTGGAGGCCGAGTCGGGCTTCAACGACGCCCCGGTGGTCATCCTCGTGGTCGCCTTCTCCACGGCCGGCCCGATCGAGCACTGGTACGTGCTGCTGGGCGAGATCGCCCTGGAACTGGCCATCGGCGCGGCCATCGGACTCGCCGTCGGCTGGCTGGGCTCGTGGGGCCTGCGGCACGTCGCGCTGCCCGCCTCCGGCCTCTACCCCATCGCCGTCATGTCGATCGCCGTCGCGGCCTACGCGGCCGGTGCCATGGCCCACGGCAGCGGCTTCCTCGCCGTCTACCTCGCCTCGATGGTCATGGGCAACGCCCGGCTGCCGCACTGGCCCGCCACCCGTGGGTTCGCCGACGGGCTCGGCTGGCTCGCCCAGATCGGCATGTTCGTCCTGCTCGGCCTGCTGGTCACCCCGCACGAACTGGGCGACGACATCCTGCCCGCCCTGGTCATCGGACTGGTGCTCACCATGGTCGCGCGCCCGCTGAGCGTCGTGCTGTGCCTGGTGCCCTTCCGGGTGCCGTGGCAGGAGCAGGCCCTCATGTCCTGGGCCGGGCTGCGCGGCGCGGTGCCCATCATCCTGGCGACGATCCCCATGGTGGAGGGCGTCGCGGACAGCCGCCGGATCTTCAACATCGTCTTCGTCCTGGTCGTCGTCTACACCCTGATCCAGGGACCGACGCTGCCCTGGCTGGCCCGCAAGCTGCGCCTGGGCAAGGGGGACGAGGCCGCCGACCTCGGCATCGAGTCGGCACCCCTGGAGCGGCTGCGCGGGCACCTGCTGTCCGTGACGGTTCCCGAGGGCTCGAGGATGCACGGCGTCGAGGTCAGCGAGCTGCGGCTGCCGACCGGATCCGCCGTCACGCTGATCGTCCGCGACGGGACGTCGTTCGTTCCGCTGCCGACGACGGGGCTGCGGCGCGGGGACGAACTCCTCGTGGTCGCCACCGACCCCGTCCGGGACGCCGCCGAGGCGCGGCTGCGCGCGGTCGGCCACGGCGGCAAGCTGGCCGGCTGGCTGGGCACGGGCGGCACGAACCGGCAGCACGGGTGAACGTGGTGGACGTGAGTGGGGTGCGCGCTTTCACAGGTTGCGCCCCTCTTGCCCCCTGTACGATGAAGGCGGCACCTGATCGAACCAACTCTGCCTGACGCAGAGCTGGCGCGACCGTATGGCGGCCGGCACGCCCCCTCCCCGACCGGGCTCCGGCATCTACCGCAGTCCGCGCAAGAGGACAGCTCTCGGCGCTCCCGCACGGCGACAGCCGTGCGGCGGACCGCGCTACCAGGCGGCAGAAAGGCACGGGCCGTGGCATCCACGGTCACCCCGTCGAAGAAGTCGCCGGAGGGGAAGCGGCACACCGCACCCGGCTCCGCCCGCCCCGGATACGGCCGGCTGTTGCGCACCCGCGGCGCCTGGACGTTCCTGCTCCCCGGCTTCGCGGCACGCCAGCCGTTCGCCATGCTGACGCTGTCCATCGTGCTGCTCGTGCAGCACACCACCGGCTCCTACGGCGTCGCGGGCGCCGTCGCGGCCGTCACCGGCGTCGCCATGGCCCTGTTCGCCCCCTACAGCGGCCGGCTCGCCGACCGCTACGGCCAGCGCGCCGTCCTGCTCCCCGGCGTGCTCGTCCACACGGCGTCCGGCCTGGCCCTGACCGTGCTCGCGCTCGCGGACGCGCCCCTGTGGGCGCTGTTCGCGGCGGCCGTGCCCACCGGCGCCTCGGTGCCGCAGGTCGGGCCCATGGTGCGGGCCCGCTGGGGCGTGAAGCTCAAGGACTCTCCCCTGCTGACCACGGCGGCCGCCTTCGAGTCCGTCACGGACGAGCTGACCTTCGTCCTCGGCCCGCTGGTGGCGACCGCCCTGTGCACGGCCGTCGACCCGGCCGCCGGCCTGGTCACGGAGGCGGCGCTCACCCTGGTGGGCGGTCTGCTGTTCGCCGCGCAGAAGAGCACCCAGCCGACGGTCGGACACGCCGACGGCGGCCACGCGCGCGTGGAGCACGTTCCGGCACTGCGCGTCCCCGGCGTGCGGGTCCTGGTCGTGGTCTTCCTGGGCGTCGGTTCCGTCTTCGGCGGCATGCAGGTCTCACTGGCCGCGTTCACCGAGTCGATCGGTGAGCCGGGGCTGAACGGCATCCTGTACGGCGTTTTCGCCGCGGGCAACATGCTCTCCGGCCTGGCCTGCGGCGCCATCGCCTGGAAGGTCGCCCCGCAGCGGCGCCTCCTGGTCGGCTACGCCGCCCTCGCCCTGACCGCGTCCGGCCTGTGGGCCGCGCACTCCGTGGTCGTACTGGCGGGCCTCGGCCTGCTCGTCGGCATGTGCGTCGCGCCCGCCATCGTCACCGGCTACACGCTGGTCGAGGGCCTCGTCCCGGCCGGCGCCCGCACCGAGGCCTTCACCTGGCTGACCGGCGCCGTGGCGCTCGGCCAGGCGGCGGCCGTGACCGTCTCCGGGCAGCTGGAGGACCGGCTCTGGGACGGCGCCGGGTTCCTGGTGCCGATGGCCGGCACGGTGCTCGCGCTGGCGACACTGGTGGCACTGCGCTCGCGGCTGGTGCCCCACCCCCATGGGCGTACGGTCGCACGTGGCGTCGGTCACCGCGAGCACGCCGCAGTGGACTGATCCCGGGGAATGCGTCACTATGGACCGTCGTTAGCACTCATCGAGTGAGAGTGCCAGGAGGAAGACAGTGCCGACGTACCAGTACCAGTGCACCGAATGCGGCGAGGGCCTCGAGGCGGTGCAGAAGTTCACCGACGACGCCCTCACGGAGTGCCCGAACTGCCAGGGCCGCCTGAAGAAGGTGTTCTCGGCGGTCGGCATCGTCTTCAAGGGCTCCGGCTTCTACCGCAACGACAGCCGCGGCAGCTCGTCCAGCAGCTCGCCGGCGAAGTCGTCCTCCTCGTCGACGTCCTCCTCGACGTCCTCTTCCTCGTCGTCGTCCTCGGACTCCGGTTCGTCGTCTTCGTCGTCCTCCTCATCGAGCTCCGGCAGCTCGGCGTCGAGCACCACCGCCGCGTAAGGCCTGCCGGCCTCGTAGAGCATTCGTGGCCGTGGCCGCGTAAGGCTTCTCACAGGACCCTGTCGTCGTCCGACGACGGGGTCCTCGGTGTTTGCCGGGGCGACTAGGGTGCGGGCATGGCGAACAAGGTGAATGCCGAGATCGGTGTGGTCGGCGGCTCCGGTTTCTACTCGTTCCTCGACGACGTGACCGAGGTCCAGGTGGACACCCCGTACGGGCCGCCCAGCGACTCCCTCTTCCTCGGCGAGGTCGCCGGCCGACGGGTCGCCTTCCTCCCCCGGCACGGACGTGGCCACCATCTGCCGCCGCACCGGATCAACTACCGGGCCAACCTGTGGGCGCTGCGCTCGGTCGGCGTGCGCCAGGTCCTCGGGCCGTGTGCGGTCGGCGGGCTGCGCCCCGAGTACGGTCCCGGCACGCTGCTGGTGCCGGACCAGTTCGTCGACCGTACGAAGTCCCGGCCGTCGACGTACTTCGACGGAATGCCGATGCCCGACGGCACGGTGCCCCACGTGGTGCACGTGTCGCTGGCCGACCCGTACTGCCCCAACGGGCGGGCCGCCGCGCTGACGGCGGCCCGGGGTCGGGACTGGGAGCCGGTGGACGGCGGCACCCTGGTCGTGGTCGAGGGGCCGCGTTTCGGGACCCGCGCGGAGTCCTTGTGGCACCGGGCGCAGGGCTGGTCGGTGGTGGGCATGACCGGCCACCCGGAGGCGGCTCTCGCCCGTGAACTGGAGCTCTGCTACACCTCGCTGACCCTTGTCACCGACCTCGACGCCGGCGCGGAGAGCGGCGAGGGCGTCTCGCACGAGGAGGTCCTGCGGGTGTTCGCGGCGAACGTGGACCGGCTGCGGGGTGTCCTGTTCGACACGGTGACGGCACTGCCGGCGGCCGGGGAGCGGGACTGCCCGTGCGGGGCGGCGCTGGGCGGGATGGATCCGGGGATCGCGCTGCCCTGAGGCCGGCGGGCGGGTGTGGGTGGGCCGGCGGGTGGGGCCGGCGAGTGGGGCCGGAACCTCCCGTTCGGGTGAGGGAGTTCTCCACAACCGGCCGGTGGTGCACGGGCCCCGGCGGACTACGGCGAGAAGCCTCATCGTGGGAGCGCAAGCCGGTCCCTCGTCCCCTCGTCACAAGTGGTGGTCACCTTGTCCCGTTCCGTCGTCCCCTCCCCTCTACCACCTCTTCCACCCGGCACCGAAGCGCCGCCCACCTGCGAGGTGCCGCACTTCGCCCCGGTGCGGGTGCGCGGCGCGCACCGGCAGCTCCACCGGCTCGTACGCCACCGGCGGCGCGCCGTGGCCGCCGGGCTCGCCGTCACCGCGGCGGCGCTGGTGACGGCGGGCCCGCTACCGGGAGCCGGCGCCTCGGACACCCAGCGGACGCGCGGGCACCCGGTGACCGAGCCGGTACGCGAGCGGCACGGTACGCGGCTGGTGGCGGCGCCGGTGCGGATCGCCGACGCGGCCACGGTGCGGCTGCTCAGTCCCGGTGACCGGGTCGACGTCGTCGCGGCCGGGGAGGGCGGCGCGGGCGACGCCTCCGTGATCGCGCGCGGCGCGCGGGTGGCGGAGGTGCCGGAGCCGGTGGACGCGACCTCGGCGGCCGGGAGCACGGCGGACGGGGCGTTGGTCGTGGTCTCGGTGCCGCGCGCCACCGCGCACCGGCTGGCCGGCGCCGGGGCCACGGCGCGGCTGGCGGTGACGCTGTGCTGAGCACCGCCCTCACGCGTCACCCGGCGTCGAGCCGCTCGATCGAGGGGCCTGATTGGACAGGACGGCCCAGCGCTGACGTAGGTTGCGGAGCGTTTTGTTCCACACCCTGTTCGTGCGAGACCGGCGCAGACGAGGAGAGACCCCGAGGTGAGCGAGAAGAACGAGCCGAGCGTCTGGCAGGGCTTCAAGGCCTTCCTGATGCGCGGAAACGTCATCGACCTGGCAGTGGCGGTGGTCATCGGCGCCGCCTTCACCAACATCGTGAACTCGGTGGTGAAAGGGGTCATCAACCCCCTGATCGGAGCGTTCGGCACCAAGAGCCTGGACAGCTACAGCTCCTGCCTCAAGGGCCCGTGCACCGGTACCGGCGACAGTGCGACAGGCGTGCGCATCCTCTGGGGCTCGGTGCTGGGCGCCACCCTCACGTTCCTGATCACCGCGGCCGTCGTCTACTTCCTGATGGTCCTGCCCATGGCGAAGTACCTGGCCCGGCAGGAGGCCCGCCGCAAGGCGAAGGAGAGCACGCAGGAGATCGTCGAGGTCTCGGAGCTGGAGGTGCTCAAGGAGATACGGGACGCCCTGGTCGCGCAGCGCGGTTCGGGTCACGACCGCCCGTAGGAACGTCCGTAGGAATGTCCGCCGGACCACCCGTGGGACCGTCCGTCGGGTCGCCCCTCGGGCCGCCCGTCGGACTCGTAGTGGCAGCGGTTCGGCGGCGGGCGGGACCCGCGCGGCTCACAGGTGGTGGGGCGGCTTCTCGTCGAGGAAGCGCTTCAGGTCGGCCGCGCCGTCGCCGCTCTCGGGCCGCTCGCCCCATCCGCGGTCGGTGTCGTCCGACGTCTGCTGGTCCAGGGGGTCGTCGAAGACCAGCGCGGACCTGGGTGCGCGGGGCTCGGGTTCGGGCGTGGTGCTCATGGCTCCAGGGTACGGCCCGCCTCTTGGACGGCGCTCCGCCATGATCCGGCGGTGCTCACGACGGGGATCTTCACCGGGGCCCTCATGGCGCAGGCCGTGGCCGCCGGGGTGACACCGGCCACGCGCCGGAGTCACCCCACGCGGACCACAGCGCCCACCGCCTGATGCCGCCGAAGCCGCCGAAGCCGCCGAAGGCTGGTCGAGACTGGCGGCATGACAGTTGACGCATTGACGGACGTCGCCGGCGTGCTGGTGGGGCATGCGACGCGCACCGGTGACGGGTGGCTCACGGGCACGACGGTGGTGCTGGCGCCGGGGGACGGGGCGGTCGCCGCCGTGGACGTGCGCGGAGGCGGCCCCGGCACCAAGGAGACCGACGCCCTCGATCCGCGCAACCTGGTGCAGAAGGTCCAGGCGGTCGTGCTGACCGGCGGCAGCGCGTACGGGCTCGACGCGGCGTCGGGGGTGATGGCCTGGCTGGAGGAGCGGGGGCGGGGGGTGCGCGTCGGCCCGGACCCCGCGCATGTGGTGCCGGTGGTGCCCGCGGCCTGCGTCTTCGACCTGGGGCGCGGAGGCGATTTCCGGGCCAGGCCGGACGCGGCCACCGGACGGGCGGCGGCCGAGGCGGCCCACGCGAGCGCGCCGGGCGCGGAGGTGGCCGAGGGCTGTGTCGGGGCGGGCACGGGAGCCGTGGTCGGCACCCTGAAGGGCGGGATCGGCACCGCGAGCACCGCGCTGGAGTCGGGGATCACGGTGGCGGCGCTGGTGGTGGCCAACGCGGCGGGGTCGGTGACGGACCCGGAAACGGGGGTGCTGTACGGGGAGTTCTTCCGGGGCGGGCGGGTGGAGTACCCGGCGCCGGACGTCCACGAGGCCGCGGGACGGCGTCTCGCCGAGGTCGCGGCGAGGAACGCCCCGCCGCCGCTGAACACCACGCTCGCCGTGGTCGCCACCGACGCGGACCTGTCCAAGGCACAGGCGCAGAAGCTGGCCGGCACGGCACACGACGGCATCGCGCGTGCCGTACGGCCGGTGCACCTGCTCAGCGACGGGGACACGGTGTTCACCCTGGCGACCGGTAGGCGCCCGCTCGACACAACCCAGCCGCTCGCGCTGAACGAATTGCTGGCGGCGGGCGCGGACATGGTGACGCGTGCGATCGTGCGGGCCGTGCGGGCCGCCGAACCGGTGGACGGGCCGGGCGGGGCGTGGCCGGCGTACGAGGAGCTGTACGGACGGCCGTCCAGGGCCGGCTGACCGGACCCGGGCGGGCGACAGGGCGGTCAAGCGGCTGGACGACCAACTGGCCGGCCGAGCAGGTAGCCGGCCGAGCGGGTAGCTGGACGAGCAAGTGGCTGGGTGACCAACTGGTTGGCCGAGCAACTGGTTGGCCGCGTGAGTGATTGTCCTGGTTCTGTCACGTGTCGGCGTTCCGGGCGACCGGTGGGAACCCCGTCGGTCGCCGACCGCCTCTACAGGTCTGAAGCGAAACCGCGCAACACCTGAACCTGGAGCAGCCCGTGACAACGCCGAACATACCCACGCGGCGCGTACTGGGGGCCTGTGCCGCCCTGGTGGTCGGCGCCCTCACCCTCACCGCCTGCGGCGGAAGCGCCAGCGCCGATGACGAGAAGGACGGCAAGGGCGGCGGCACGGACTCCGTCCGGACCTCGGTCGCGAAGGTCGTGATCTCGGCGAAGGACGGATCGACCGGCGCTTCGATCAACCGGACCGGCGTGAAGGTGAGCGACGGCAGGCTGACCGACGTGAAGATGACGGTGCCGGAGACGGGCGCGGTCGTGCCGGGCACGGTCTCCGCCGACGGCGGCAGCTGGAAGCCGAAGGAGCAGCTGGAGCGCGGCACGAAGTACCGGATCACGGCCACCGCGAAGGACGCCGACGGTCTGACGTCCGCCGCCGACTCGGTCTTCACCACCGTCTCCTCGGCCAACAGCTTCATCGGCACGTACACCCCGGACGGCGGCACCACGGTGGGGGTGGGAATGCCGGTGTCGTTCAAGTTCGACAAGGCGATCAGCGACAGGAAGAGCGTGCAGTCGCACATCACCGTCACCTCCAGCAGCGGGCAGGAGGTGGTCGGGCACTGGTTCGGCGACCAGCGGCTCGACTTCCGGCCCGAGGAGTACTGGAAGGCCGGCTCCAAGGTCACGATGAAGATCGACCTGGACGGGGTGGAAGGGGCGAACGACGTCTACGGCGTGCAGAAGAAGACCGTCACCTTCACCGTGGGCCGCGCGCAGGTCTCCACGGTGGACGCGAACACGCAGACCATGACGGTCGTGCGCGACGGCAAGACGCTCAAGTCGGTCCCCATCTCGGCGGGCAGCGCCGAGAACCCGACGTACAACGGGCAGATGGTGATCTCGGAGAAGTCCCTGAAGACGCACATGGACGGTTCGACGGTCGGGTTCGGCGGTGAGTACGACATCCCGGACGTGCCGCACGCCATGCGGTTGACGACCTCCGGCACCTTCCTCCACGGCAACTACTGGTACAACAAGGGCAATTCACCCTTCGGCCGCCAGGGCACCAGCCACGGCTGTGTCGGCCTGCGGGACATCCAGGGCGGACAGGGCGACACCCCCGCGAAGTGGTTCTACGACAGCTCGCTCATCGGGGACGTCGTGATCGTCAAGAACTCCCCGGACGGCACGGTGGCGCCGGACAACGGACTCAACGGCTGGAACATGGCGTGGAGTGAGTGGGTCGCCGGAAGCGCCGCCTGACAGCTCTGTGAGCTGCGGAATTTGACGGACCGTCGGGTCGCGCGGGAACTTTTCGCGCGGCCCGCGCGTTTTTCCCGCGTATGTTTTCTCGGTTCCCGGACATGATGTCCGACCGAGGGGCTACGGTATGCACCCACAAGGTGACATGCAGCAACGCCGGGAGAAACCTTGAGCGTTCCGTACGAGACGGCAGCGTACGAACCACCCGAGTCGCCCGAGTCTCCGGAGGAGCACCTCATGCGACTGCTCGGTCGCGCACTGAACTCGTTCGAGCTGCCCGACGAGACGATACGGCAACTGGACTGCGCGCTGGCGCACGACGGTTCCCTGCACTCCGCGCACCACAGCGCGGGGCTGCACCGCGAGACGTACCGGCACACCTGGCTGCTCGCCGACGGATCGGCGATCACGCTGTGGGAGCTCGTCCACAACACCGCCCCGGGCAGTGAACCGCAGCACGAGGTGTACGTCGACGAGGAGGAGCTGCGCACTGCCACCGCTCGACTGGCACTGCCGCCGGACACCCCCGACTTCGAACTGCCCGTGCAGGTGCAGCTGTCCCCGGTCCCCGCCCCGCGGCACGCCTACGTCCGTGACGCCTCGGCGGACCACGCCCGCCGGCTGCTGCGCCGCGCGGAGAACCCGGACCGGCCCGGCACCGACCTCGCCGCCCGGCTGACGACGGCGTCCGCGCACCAGATCACCCAGGCCTTCGGCGGCCCCGGCCCCGCGGGCCGCGCCCGGATCGGCTTCTCGCTCTACGAGCACGCGTTCCTGCTGCGCGACGGCGCGGAGGTCTCCCTCTGGGAGGTCGAGCACACGGCCACCCCGGACGGGCGGCACATGTGCGAGGTCTACGAGAGCGAGGACACCGCCCGCCGCGCGATGGAGCGGCGCGCGGCGCAGGTCTCCTGACGGCCTTCCCGGAGCGCGGTACGGACGACACCGGGCCGGGTCCCCTGCGGAACCCGGCCCGTGAACCGTCGACGAAGACCCTCCCTTACGCGGCCACCGGCTGCTTGGCCCCCTGCGCCGAGGCCGACGGGTCCGCACCGCCGGGCCCCTGGGCCGCCGCTCCCGGCGCCGGCTTGCGCAGCCCCTTCAGGACGATCACCAGAGCCGTGGTGACGCAGACGCCGGCCGCGATGGCGACCAGGTAGAGCAGCGGGTTGCCGATCAGCGGGACCACGAAGATGCCGCCGTGCGGGGCGCGGAGCGTGGCGCCGAAGGCCATCGACAGGGCGCCGGTGATCGCGCCGCCCACCATCGAGGACGGGATGACCCGCAGCGGGTCGGCCGCGGCGAACGGGATCGCGCCCTCGGAGATGAAGGAGGCGCCCAGCACCCAGGCGGCCTTGCCGTTCTCGCGCTCGGCGGCGTTGAAGAGCCTGCTCCGCACGGTTGTCGCCAGGGCCATCGCCAGCGGCGGGACCATGCCGGCGGCCATGACCGCCGCCATGATCTTCATCGCCGAGTCGCTGGGGTCGGAGACCGCGATGCCGGCGGCGGCGAAGGCGTACGCGACCTTGTTGACGGGGCCGCCCAGGTCGAAGCACATCATCAGGCCGAGCAGGGCGCCGAGCAGGATCGCGTTGGCACCGGACAGGTCGCTCAGCCAGTCGGTCATCGCCTTCTGCGCGGACGCGATGGGCTTGCCGATCACCACGAACATCAGGAACCCGACGATCGCGGCGGAGATCAGCGGGATCACCACGACCGGCATGATGCCGCGCAGCGCCGCCGGGATACGTATCCGCTGGATCGCCATCACCACGGCACCGGAGATCAGACCGGCCGCCAGGCCGCCGAGGAACCCGGCGTTGATGGTCAGCGCGATCGAGCCGCCGACGAAACCGGGCACCAGGCCGGGCCGGTCCGCCATGCCGTAGGCGATGTAACCGGCCAGCACCGGGACGAGGAACGCGAACGCCACGCCGCCGATCTGGAACAGCAGTGCCGCCCAGCTGTCCGCCTGGGACCACACGAAGTGGTCCATCACCGACGGCGCCTCGTTGATCTCGTAACCGCCGATGGCGAAGCCGAGAGCGATGAGCAGACCGCCCGCGGCGACGAACGGCACCATGTAACTGACGCCGGACATCAGCCAGACGCGCAGCTTCGTCCCGTACCCCTCGCCGGACCCGCCGCCACGCTCCACGGGCGTCGCACCGGCCGGACCGGCGGAACCGGCGGGGCCGGCCGCCGTGACCTCGCCGCGGGCCGCCTTCCCGCGGACCTCGCCGATCAGTTCGCCGGGCCGGTTGATGGCCGCCTTGACGCCGGTGTCGACGGTGGGCTTCCCGGCGAAGCGGTCCCTGTCGCGTACGGGCACGTCGTGGGCGAAGATCACGCCGTCCGCCGCCTCGATCACCGCGGGGTCCAGCCGGGTGAAGCCGGCCGAGCCCTGCGTCTCGACGACGACCTCGACGCCCGACTCGCGGCCCGCGTTCTCCAGCGACTCGGCCGCCATGTAGGTGTGCGCGATGCCGGTGGGGCAGGAGGTGACGGCGACGATACGGAAGGGACGCTCCGCCCGCCCGGGCTGCCCGGGCTCTTCCGTCTCGCCCGTGCTGCCCGTGCTGCCCGTGCTGCCCGTGGCGGCCTCGGCGGAGGCCGCCGCCGAGGCCGCCACGGAGTCCACGCCGGGTCCCGGACCGTCTGCCGGATCGGTTCCCGGACCGCCTGCCGGATCGCCCTCCGAGTCGCCTGCCGAGTCGCCTTCGGAGCCGCCCGGCTCCTCCCCGCGGATCAGCGCCGCGGCGGCCGTCGCCCCGCCCACCGACCGCAGTGCGGCGGTGAACTCGGCGTTCATCAGCTGCCGCGCCAGTGCGGAGAGGATCGTGAGGTGGGCGTCGTCGGCGCCCGCCGGAGCGGCGATCAGGAAGACCAGGTCGGCCGGGCCGTCCGCCGCCCCGAAGTCGATGCCGTCCGCGCTGCGCCCGAAGGCGAGCGTCGGCTCGGTGACGTGGGCGCTGCGGCAGTGCGGGATGCCGATGCCGCCGTCGAGGCCGGTCGGCATCTGCGCCTCGCGGGCGGCCACGTCGGCGAGGAAGCCCTCCAGGTCGGTCACCCGGCCCAGGGCCACCATCCGCTCGGCGAGGGCGCGCGCCGCCGCTTCCTTGGTGTCGGCGGACAGGTCGAGGTCGACCAGATCCGCGGTGATCATGTCGCTCATCGCGGGCTCCTTAGCTCGCGTATCGCCCGGAACACGGAGTGGTGGGCGGGGGCGGGGAGGGGGACGGGGGCACTGCGGTGGGGGCTGCGGGCGGCTCCGGCGAGGGTGCCGGGGTCCTGACAAGCGGGGAAAGCGCCGGGTGGGGCGTCGGGCGCAGCACCAGACGCAGGACCAGGAAGGCCGCGCGGGAAGGTCATGACGCCGGCTCCTTCAGTACGCGGTCCACCGGCACCTCCGCCGTGACCGTCACCGTGCCCGGGTCCAGGTCGGCCGGCGTCGGCATCACGCTGCCGGGCAGCCGGACGGCGGCGGCACCGTGCGCGACGGCGGAGGCGAGGGCGCCCGGACCGGTACCGCCGGCGACGAGGAAACCGGCGAGGGAGGAGTCACCGGCGCCGACGTTGCTGCGTACGGCGTCCACGCGGGCGCTGCCGAACCAGGTGCCCTCGTCGGCCACGAGCAGCTGCCCGTCGGCGCCCAGGCTGGCGAGCACGGACCGGGCGCCCAGCTCCCGCAGTTCCTCGGCGGCCTTCACGGCGTCGCCGACGGTGGCCAGGGGCCGCCCGACGGCCTCGGCGAGCTCCTCGGCGTTCGGCTTGACCACGTCGGGCCCCTCGCGCAGCGCCTGGAGCAGCGCCGGTCCGGAGGTGTCCAGGGCGATGCGGACACCGGCCGTGTGCGCACGGGCGACCAGCGCCGCGTACCAGGAGGGGGCGAGTCCGCGGGGCAGGCTGCCGCAGCAGGCGATCCAGTCCGCGCCGGGCGACTGGCGCCGTACGGTCTCCAGGAGCAGTTCCTGCTCGGCCGCCGACAGTTCGGGACCCGGCGCGTTGATCTTCGTCAGGACGCCGTCGGTCTCGGCGAGCGCGATGTTGGAGCGGGTGGCCCCGGTGATCGGCACCGGCGCGACCTCGATGCCCTGGGCGTCGAGCAGGTCGGCGACGAGTGCGCCCGGAGCTCCGCCGAGCGGCAGCACGGCGACGGTGCGACGGCCGGCCGCGGTCACCGCGCGCGAGACGTTCACACCCTTGCCGCCCGGGTCCACGCGCTCGACCGTGGCGCGGACGACCTCGCCGCGGTCGAGGGAGGGCACCTCGTAGGTGCGGTCCAGGGACGGGTTGGGGGTGACGGTGAGGATCATGCGCGTACTACTTCCGTGCCGTCGCGCTCGATGGCGGTGGCGTCTTCGGGGGTCAGCCCGCTGTCGGTGATCAGCAGGTCCACGTCGCCGAGGGAGCCGAAGCGGGCGAAGTGCTCCTGGCCGTGCTTGGAGGAGTCGGCGAGCAGCACCACGCGGCGGGCGGCGGCGACGGCGGCCCGCTTGACCGCGGCCTCGGCGAGATCGGGGGTGGTCAGGCCGTGCTCGGCGGAGAAGCCGTTGGCGGCCACCAGCACCACGTCGGCGCGGATCTCGCCGTACGCGCGCAGCGCCCAGGCGTCCACGGCGGCGCGCGTACGGTGCCGCACGCGCCCGCCGACCAGATGCAGCTGGATGCCGGGGTGGTCGGCGAGGCGGGCCGCGATGGGCAGGCTGTGGGTGACGACGGTCAGCGAACTCTCCGGCGGGATCGCGGCGGCCAGCAGGGCCACCGTGGAACCGGCGTCGAGGATCAGCGTGCCGTCGTGCGGCAGTTCCGCCAGGGCCGCCTTGGCGATCCGGTCCTTCTCGTCGGCCGCCGTGGACTCGCGCTCGGCGAGGTCGGGCTCGAAGTCGAGCCGGCCGGCGGGGATCGCGCCGCCGTGCACCCGGCGGAGCAGACCGGCCCGGTCGAGCGCCTTGAGGTCGCGGCGGATGGTCTCCGCCGTCACCTGGAACTCCTCCGCCAGGGACACCACGTCCACCCGGCCGCCGTCCCGGGCGAGCCGGAGGATCTCCTGCTGCCGCTCCGGTGCGTACATGCCCGTTCGCCTCCGACCTGTGCCCGAACCTGTGGTTTCAGACGGAGGCTACGCCCGGTTTTCCGGAATGTAAACAGGAAATCGGAAGCACTCGGGCTCACTCAGACATGAACGGGCATCGCGGTCCGGCTTGCCGCCCTGAGCGCGAAGAGGGACGAGGGGCGGGTCCGGCACCGAAGTACCGGACCCGCCCCTCCTCTGCCCACCCCGCCCCGTCCGCCCGCTCCCGGAGCGCGGCGGGGTTCAGACCAGCGCGGGCTCCTTCTCCTGCGCACCGGCGTCCTCCTGAGCTCCTTCCACGTGCTGGGCCGGCCGCTTGGGCAGTGCGAACATCAGCAGGAAGATGACGGCCAGTACGGCGGCCACCCAGCCCAGCGCGTTCTGGAAGCCGTCCGCGTACTCCGGGCCGACGCGGGGCGGGGCCACGTGGTCGCTCATCGTGCCGAAGAAGACCACCGACACCAGGCCGAGCCCCAGCGCGTTGCCCATCTGCTGCACGGTGTTGATGAGTCCGGACGCCGCCCCGGCGTGCTCACGCGGCACCTGGGACAGCACCGCGTCCGTCAGCGGCGCGACGATCAGCCCCATGCCGACGCCCATCACGACGAGCGGCAGCGCCATCTGCCAGGACGTGATGCCGAGCCCGTACCGCTCGGACTCCCAGATGTAGAGCAGTACTCCGGCCGCCATCACCAGCGCGCCCGCCTGGAGCACCTTGCGCCCGAAGCGCGGGACCAGTTTCTGCACCGACACCCCGGCCGCCACGGAGACGGCGATCGAGAACGGCACTCCGGTCAGCCCGGCCCGCAGCGGGGTCCAGCCGAGCCCGTCCTGCATGTACAGCGTCCACACCAGGAAGAAGATGCCGAGCGCCACCCCGAAGACGGTCTGCACGGCGATGCCCGCCGCGAAGCTCTTCACCCGGAACAGCGACAGCTCGACCAGCGGCGAGCCGTCCCGCACGGTCTTGCGCCTCTCGTACGCCACCAGCACCGCGAGGACCACGAACGCGCCGGCCATCGACAGGTACCCCCACAGTGGCCAGCCCAGCTCGCGGCCCCGGGTCAGCGGGTAGACCAGCATGAGCAGACCGAGGGTGACCAGAGCGACCCCGACCAGGTCCAGCTTGAGGGCGCGCGGCGCCTTGGACTCGGTGATGAAGCGGCTGCCGAGGACGAGTCCCGCGATACCGACCGGCAGGTTGATGAGGAAGATGGGCCGCCACTCCAGCCCGAACAGGTTCCACTCGGTGAGCAGGGCGCCGAGCAGCGGACCGGAGACGGCCCCCAGTCCGACGATCGCGCCGAACAGCCCGAACACCTTGCCCCGTTCGTGTGCCGGGAAGGTGGCGTGCACGATCGACAGCACCTGCGGCACCATCAGCGCCGCCATGGCGCCCTGGAGTATGCGGGAGGCGACGAGCATCTCCGGGTTCACGGCGAGGCCGCACAGCGCGGACGCGACGGTGAAGCCGCCGATGCCGATGAGGAACACCCGCTTGCGGCCGTGGATGTCACCGAGCCGCCCGCCGGTGATGAGACCGGCGGCGAAGGCGAGCGCGTAACCGGCGGTGATCCACTGGATCTGGCTGAAGGAGGCTCCCTCGTCCTGCCGGATCGACGGGATCGCGATGTTGACGATGGTGACGTCCACCAGGTCCATGAAGGCCGCGGTCATCACGATCGCGAGGGCGAACCAGCGACGTCGGTCGCCGGCGACGGGCTGGGCGGGTGCGGGCCCCGGGGTGTGCGTTGAGGTCATGGCAGGAAGCTATGACCTCGGTAGGACAGATCCCGTCCTAGATGTGCGGCATCCTCGGATCCATGACGACGGACACTCCGGCCCGGCTCCTGACGCTCCTCTCCCTCCTCCAGACACCCCGCGAATGGCCCGGCGGCGAGCTCGCCGACCGGCTCGGGGTCTCCCGCCGCACGGTCCGGCGGGATATCGACCGGCTGCGCGAGCTGGGCTACCCCGTGCAGGCCAGCATGGGCGCCGACGGCGGCTACCGGCTGGTGGCCGGCAAGGCGATGCCGCCCCTCGTCCTCGACGACGAGGAGGCGGTGGCCATCGCGGTGGGGCTGCGCGCCGGCGCCGGTCACGCGGTGGAGGGCGTGGACGAGGCGTCCGTGCGGGCGCTGGCCAAGCTGGAGCAGGTACTGCCGGGCCGGCTGCGCCACCGCGTCGCCACCCTCCAGGCCGCGACGACGCCGCTGACCAGCGGGGACGGGCCGAGCATCGCGCCCGAGACGCTGACCGTGATGGCCTCGACGGTGGCCGGACGGGAGCGGCTGCGGTTCGCCTACCGCGCGGGCGACGGCACCGAGTCGCGGCGCGTGACGGAGCCGTACCGGCTGGTGTCGACGGGGCGCCGCTGGTACCTGGTCGCCTACGACCTCGACCGGGACGACTGGCGGACCTTCCGGGTCGACCGGGTGAGCGAACCGTTCGCCACGGGTGCGCGGTTCGCGCCGCGGGAGTTGCCGACCGGGAGCGCGGCGGAGTACCTGCGGCGCTCGATGCAGCGGCGCGGGGACTCGTACGAGATCGTGGTCGCCTTCGACGCGCCGGCCGAGGTCGTCGCGGTACGGCTCCCGCAGTGGCTCGGGACGCCGGAGGCGGCGGACGGTGGCGCGTCGTGCGTCCTGCGGGCGACCGTGTCCGACTCGGTGGAGTGGATGGCGGTACGGCTCGCGATGCTGGGGGTGGACTTCCGGGTACGGGAGCCGGCGGAACTGGTGGAGTGCGTAAGGGCGTTGGGGATGAGGCTGGTGAGGGCGTCGGGGGACGCATGACGGCGAGGAAGCGGCACCACCGCAGCGCGACGCGCCTTCACCTCACCCCGCGCCGGCCCGCCTCCACCTCGCCAGCCCCGCCCCGCGCATCACCGCGTTCCCACCCAACGCATCACCGCGTCCCCACCCCACGCACCACCACGTCCCCAACCGCCCGCCCAGCGACCAGCCCTCTCCTACCCCGTGCGACCGCACCCCCAGGCGACCGTCCGGAGCATCCCGAGATTGCGCAGTGCCAACTCCACGGGGCTCCCTGCCGCCTCGGGGGAGGCCGCCCAGTACTCCACCGCCACCCGCATCGCCGCCCCCGCCGCAGCGGCCCCGAAGTACAGCTCGGGCGAGTCCCTCAGCCGCGCGGCAACGTTGTCGTCCCCCCGGGCGATCCGCGCGGCCAGCACCTCGGCGAGCGCCCGCTCCGTCGTCCAGCAGACCTCCGCCCACACCTTCCGCAGCGCCGGACTGCTCTCGGCCAGGCGGATGAGGGTGCGGGCCCATTCCCAGGACGCCGCCGAGACCCCTGCACCCGGCGTCAGCGTGTGCCGCACGGCGTGTTCCAGTGCCTCGGCCGGGGACAGCTCGGCCGGCGCCGCGCGCACCGCCTGCGCCCAGCGCTCGGCACCCAGGGCGTACAGCGGGGCGACGGCCTCCTCCTTGGTCGCGAAGTAGCGGTAGAAGGTGCGCGGGGCGACGCCGGCGGCCCTGGCGATGTCCTCGGCCCGGGTGGCCCGCAGTCCCTGGCCGACGAAGAGGCGGGCCGCCGCACGGGCGATCTCCATCCGGGTCTCGGCCTTGCGCCTCTCGGTCAGGGAGACCGGCCCCGGGCCGGAGGCGGGGAATGCTGGGATGGTGCTGCTCACTTCGGCAGGCTATGCCGCTGTGGCAGAATCTGCCATTCGGCGGGCCACCCCGGGGTTCAGGTTCGGGGTGCCCCGCCTCCCCGTCTGCTCCGGCCCGCCTCCCCGTCTGCTCCGGCCCGCCTCCCCCATGGGAGGAGCCGGGCCCGACGCCCCGGGGGGAGAGGCGCCGAGCCCGGCTCGGGGAGGTCCCGGCGCCGGGGGGAGTGCGTCGGGACGTGGTCCAAGGGGCCGGAAGGGCCCGTTCCGGGGGCGGTGGCCCCGGGATCGGACGGCTGGGAACCGAAGGGCCCCGGTGTTCTTTTTCCCGGCCTCCGCCGGTTGAAGCAGCGTTACACGGCCATGTTTGCGCGGGGTTCAGTCACCGGCGTACGCCCCACGCGTCGCGTCACGCCCCCCGCGTCACGCTCCCGCGTCCCGCCGCCGGTGACATCGCGACCACGCGACCTCCGCGACCGCCTTACGCCGCCGCCTCGAAGCCAGTGTCACGGGCCAGCTTCTTCAGCTCCAGCAGCGCGTGCTTCTCGATCTGCCGGATGCGCTCGCGCGTGAGGCCGTGCTCCTTGCCGACCTCGGTCAGCGTACGCTCGCGGCCGTCATCGATGCCGTACCGCATCTTGATGATGGAGGCCGTGCGCGGGTCGAGACGGCCGATGAGGTCGTCGAGCTCCTCGCTGCGCAGCAGCGTCATCACCGACTGCTCGGGCGACACGGCGGAGGTGTCCTCCAGCAGGTCGCCGAACTGGGTCTCGCCCTCGTCGTCCACCGACATGTTCAGCGAGACGGGGTCGCGGGCCCAGTCGAGGACGTCGGTGACGCGCTCCGGCGTGGAACCGAGCTCGGCGGCGATCTCAGCGGGCTCCGGCTCACGGCCGTGCTCGCGGTTGAACTCGCGCTGCACACGCCGGATCCTGCCCAGCTCCTCCACCAGGTGGACGGGCAGCCGGATGGTGCGCGACTGGTCGGCGATGGAGCGGGTGATGGCCTGACGGATCCACCACGTCGCGTACGTCGAGAACTTGAAGCCCTTGCGGTAGTCGAACTTCTCGACCGCGCGGACCAGGCCGGCGTTGCCCTCCTGGATCAGGTCGAGGAGCGGCAGGCCGCTGCGCGGGTAGCGACGGGCGACCGCGACGACCAGACGGAGGTTGGAACGGATGAAGACGTCCTTCGCCCGCTCGCTCTCCTCGATCAGGGCCTGGAGCTCCTCCCGGGTGGCGTCCGCCCCGGTCTCCTCGTAGCCTTCGAGGACCTGCCGCGCGAACACACCCGCCTCGATGGCCTGGGACAGCTCGACCTCCTTGGCGGCGTCGAGCAGCGGGGTCCGTGCGATCTCGTCGAGGTACATGCCGACCAGATCGCGGTCGGCGAGCTCACCGCCGGCTGCGCGGACGCTGGTTGCCGCGTCGGAGGTCCCGCCGGTGGCGGACTTACGACGGGCGACGGCACGGGTTGCCATGCGTGCTCCCTTGCGATGGTGGTTCAGCGGGTGGTCCGGGTGGTCCTGTGGGTGCGCGGCACCATGTGTGGGTCGTCTCCGGTACGGTCTCGGATCTCGTCGTGTCCGGTCCCTGTCGGGACTCTCCTCGGGTGCCCTGCATCCGATGGAAACAACGACTGGAATCCGGACAGAATTCCCAACCCGCCCCCCGATTTTTCTGATCATGCAGTACCCTGTGCCGCCACATGAGGAGGCACGATGCCGTCGGCACGTACAGAGGTCCAGGTCAGGCCGGGAGTCGAGGGCGACCTCGAGGCCCTCACCGACCTCTACAACCACTACGTACGTGAGACGCCCATCACGTTCGACACCGAGCCCTTCACCCCGGAAGAGCGCCGCCCCTGGCTGCTCTCCCACCCTGAAGACGGCCCGTACCGGCTGAGGGTTGCCACGGACGCGGACTCACAGGAGATTCTGGGGTACGCCACATCCAGCCCTTATCGCGCGAAGCCCGCGTACGGAACCTCGGTGGAGACCACCGTCTACGTCGCCCCGCACTCCGGCGGCCGGGGCATCGGCACGCTGCTCTACACGGCCCTCTTCGAGGCGCTGGCGGCCGAGGACCTGCACCGCGCGTACGCCGGCATCGCACAGCCGGGCGAGGCCTCCACGCGCCTGCACGAGCGCTTCGGTTTCCGGCACGTCGGCACGTACCGCGAGGTGGGCCGCAAGTTCGGCCGGTACTGGGACGTCGCCTGGTACGAGAAGCCGCTGTAGTCCGCCCCCGTGGGGCGAACCCTCAGCCGAACTGCACCGACCGCTTGGCCAGCCCCATCCAGAACCCGTCGATCACGGACTTCCGCAGGTCCAGCCCACCGGCCGCGTCCGCCGCTCCCATCGTCACGAAGAGCGGGGCGAAGTGCTCCGTGCGCGGGTGGGCGAGCAGGCCCGCCGGGGACTTGCGGGCGAAGTCGAGCAGCCCGTCCACGTCACCGGCCTCCAGCGCGCGCCGTCCCCAGTCGTCGAACTCCGCGGACCAGGCGGGTACGCCGGCCTGGCGCAGCGCGGCGAGGTTGTGGGTGAAGAAGCCGGAGCCGATGATCAGCACGCCCTCGTCGCGCAGCGGCGCGAGCCTGCGGCCGATCTCCATGAGCCGCGCCGGGTCGAGGGTCGGCATGGAGGCCTGGAGGACCGGGATGTCGGCGCCGGGGTACATCTCGACGAGCGGGACGTACGCGCCGTGGTCGAGGCCGCGGCCGGGGACGTCCTGCACGGGCGTACCGGGGGCGCGCAGCAGCTTGCGTACGGACTCGGCGAGCGCGGGTGCGCCGGGAGCCTCGTAGCGCACCTGGTAGTAGTGCTCCGGGAAGCCCCAGAAGTCGTGTACCAGGGGGACAGTCCGGGTGGCGCCGAGGGCGAGCGGGGCCTCCTCCCAGTGGGCGGAGACGACGAGGACGGCCTTGGGGCGCGGGAGGGCGGCGGCCCACGCGGCGAGTTCGCCGGGCCAGACGGGGTCGTCGGCGAGCGGCGGGGCGCCGTGGCTGAGATAGAGGGCGGGCATGCGCTCCTGGGTGGCGGCGGACATGAGGGCGACTCCCGGTGACGTGAGACGAATTGCTTGAACTATCAATCTTCCCCTCGTGCGTGCGAATCTACGCCAGCTTTGTTTAATGTTCAAGAAGTGGTTCCGTACGATGGATACATGAACACGGCACCCATCCCGCCCCCCGCCGACGAGCCCCGCTGGCTCAGCGCCGAGGAACAGCGCGTCTGGCGCTCCTACATCGAGGCCGCCACCCTCCTCGAGGACCACCTCGACCGACAGCTCCAGCGCGACGCGGGCATGCCGCACGTCTACTACGGCCTGCTGGTCAAGCTCGCCGAGTCACCGCGGCGACGGCTGCGGATGACCGAGCTGGCCCGGTACGCGAAGATCACCCGTTCCCGCCTCTCGCACGCCGTCGCCCGCCTGGAGAAGAACGGCTGGGTACGCCGGGAGGACTGCCCCTCCGACAAGCGGGGTCAGTTCGCCATCCTCACGGACGAGGGGTACGAGGTGCTGAGCCGGACCGCGCCCGGCCACGTGAACGCCGTACGCCAGGCCGTCTTCGACCGGCTCAGCCCCGAACAGCAGAAGTCCCTCGGCGAGATCATGCGGATCGTCGCCGAGGGACTTCAGCCGAGCGAAGCGGGTGCGGACCTGCCCTGGCTGCGCTGAGCGCTCGGCCGGGGCAGCCAGGACAGGTCCGTGGGAGCCGTGCGTGAGGGGCGTCCCCTCCCCCCGCGCACGGATGGAACGTCGGGGCCCCGAGGGGTGAAGCGTCCGGCGCCGTCAGTGGGCGATGACCGGCACCGGGAGCTCGTCCTCGACCGCGTCACCCGAACCGGAACCCGGCCCGGTGACGACGTTGCCGCCCGGCCGGCCCGCATTGACGAAGGTCAGGGCGATCACGGCCGCCGCGACCAGGATGCCGACGGCGAACCAGATCGCGCTGGCGTAGCCCTGCACCTGGCCCTCCAGCTGGACCAGCTGCTGCTGGGAGCGGGAGGACGCGCCGCCGATGTGGTCGGCGATGTAGGACGTGGTGGCCGAGGCGGCGATCGTGTTCAGCAGCGCCGTACCGATCGCGCCGCCCACCTGCTGCGAGGTGTTGACCATCGCGGAGGCGACACCGGAGTCCCGCGGCTCCACACCCATGGTGGCCAGGGACATGGCCGGCATGAACGCCGTACCCATGCCGAGGCCGAGCAGGAGCATGCCGGGCAGCAGCACGGCGGCGTAGGAGGTGCCGATCTCCAGCTGGGTCAGCAGCAACATGCCGACGGCGGCGACCAGGAAGCCGGGGCCCATCAGCAGCCGGGGCGCGACCCGGGTCATCAGACGGGTACCGATCTGCGTGGAGCCCGTGATCATGCCCACGACCATCGGCAGGAAGGCGAAACCGGTCTTCACCGGCGAGTAGCCCTTCACGATCTGCAGGTAGTAGGTCAGGAAGAGGAACAGACCGAACATCGCGATGATCGCCAGGCCGAGCGAGAGGTAGATCCCGCCCCGGTTGCGCTCGGTGACCACGCGCAGCGGCAGCAGCGGGGTCTTGACCTTCGACTCGACGACCACGAAGGCGAGGAGCAGCACGGCGGAACCGACGAACATGCCGACCGTCACCGCGTCGCTCCAGCCCTCGGACTCGGCGCGGGTGAAGCCGTAGACGAGGGCGACCAGACCGAGGGTGGACAGGATGACGCCGGGGATGTCGAGCGGCGAGCGGTTGCGGCCGCCCTGCGGCTCACGGATGACGAGGTACGCGCCGGCCGCGGCGACGATCGCGAACGGGATGTTGACGAAGAACGTCCAGCGCCAGTTCAGGTACTCGGTGAGGAAACCGCCGAGGATCAGGCCCACGGCGGCACCGCCACCGGCGATCGCACCGTAGATGCCGAAGGCCTTGGCACGCTCCTTGCCGTCCGTGAACATCACGGCGAGCAGGGAGAGCGCTGCGGGCGCGAGCAGCGCGCCGAAGACGCCCTGGAGGGCGCGGGAGCCGAACATCATCGCCTCGTTAGTGGCCGCCCCGCCGAGCGCGGAGGCGGCGGCGAAGCCGGCCAGCCCGGTGACGAAGGTGCGCTTGCGGCCCCACAGGTCGGCTATCCGCCCGCCGAAGAGCAGCAGGCCGCCGAAGGCGAGGGCGTAGGCCGTGACGACCCACTGCCGGTTGCCGTCGGAGATGCCGAGGTCCTGCTGGGCGGAGGGCAGGGCGATGTTCACGATGGTGGAGTCGAGGACGACCATCAGCTGGGCGAGCGCGATGAAGACGAGCGCTTTCCAGCGGCCGGCGTCAGGGACGCCGGGAGCGCCGGAAGCGCCGGGAGCCTTGACGGCTGTTTCAGACATGGGGGTACCCACTTCGGGACTTCGTGACGGAAAAAGGTGAGTAAAGGGACGACTCGCCTACGGCGACGGCCACCGGGGCCGCCATCCGCTGTTCAGACGGTCAGGCGTCGTGTCGATCGGTCATGCGTGATGCGTGTCGGACGGTCAGGCGTCGTGTCGAACGGTCATGCGTGATGCGTGTCGGACGGTCAGGCGCGCGAAGTCATGCGCGAAGTCATGTCGGACGGTCAGGCGCGATGCGTGTCGGACGGTCAGGCGTCGTATCGAACGGTCGAGGTCACGGAACTACTGCTCGCAGGGCCGGCGCAGGTCCTCCAGGGTCACGGCCGCGCCCGGCAGGGCCGAGCGGGCAGGAGCCCGCAGCCCGTCCAGGAACAGCTGCAGATGGCGGTGGACGAACCGGTCGGCGCTCAGGCACCCCGTACCGGCCGGGGGCCGGCTCAGCTGGGCCGCGGCGATCATCAGATCGCCCACGCCCACGTCGGTACGGAGCTGACCGGCCGCCTTCGCCCGGTCCATGACCTCGGCGACGAGCCGCTCGACCCGTTCGCGCGCCGCTTCCAGGTCGGGATGGTGCTGGTCGAACGTGCTGGACACCATGGGGCACAGGGCACTGATCCGCTCGTCGGCGGAGACGTGCACGAAGCGCTCCAGCGCCTCGAAGGCGTCACCGGTCTCCGCGAGAGCGAGCTCGGCCGCCCGTGCCGTACGGTCCATGACCGAGCAGACGACCTCGCGGACGAGGGCGTCGCGGTCGGAGAAGTTGCGGTACACCGTGGCGTTGCCGACGCCGGCCCGGCGGGCGACGTCGTCGAACGGCACGTCGGGGCCGTGCTCGACGAACATCTCCCGGGCGGCGGCGACGATCCGCTCCCGATTGCGCAGGGCGTCGGCGCGGGGCCGGGTCACCTTGTGCCGCTCGGCGGGTGCGGTCTGCACGGCGTACTCCTTGGACGACTGGGCTGGCGATCCGGGGAGGAAATCCCCGCTTCGCTCGGACACAGGGCTAAACGGGGAAACGATCCCCGGTTATTTCCCGAACCCGGGGAGATTCACCGTGACCTGCGTCACAGCGGGTTCGTCGTCCGGAGCACCCTCCGTCTGCAGCCACCGGACGCCCCGGCCAGGCCCGTCCCCCGGCCGGCGGCTACCCGCGGGAAACCCACGATCGGCCTTTCCAGCGCGCGCCCGCCCACCCCTCGGCACAGGGTGATCGCAAGGGTGCAGCCGGTGTCCGGCGGCTGCCGTGGTCCGGGAGGTCTGCATGCCGCCGCAGCCGCAGAGCCGCCGGATACGCCCGCGCCGGCTGGCCGCGATCACGACCGTCACCGTCGTGACCCTCGCGGTCAGCACGTCGGCGGGCACCGGCCCGCTCACGCCGAGCACCACGGCGTCGGGCCCCGGCCCGGCCACCCTCTCCCGGTCCTCGGCGCACGGCCCCTGCCTGATCAGCGGCGGCCCCGAGATCCAGATGTCAGAGGGCGTCCCGACCTCCGCCGGCTACGCCCGTTCCACCGGCACCGTCCGCGCCCTGACCCTGATGATCGACTTCTCGGACGCGCCCGGCGAGGGCAGGGCGCTCGACCGTTACGCGGAGTTCTTCCCGAAGACCGAGGAATGGTTCCGCACCAGCTCCTACGGCCGCCTCGACTACCGCCCCGAGACCCCGATCCGCGACTGGCTGCGGATGCCGAAACCGTTCGCCGAATACGGCATAGAGCGCGGCGCCCCCTTCGACCCCGGCTACCGGAGCCTCGTCCAGGACCTGGTGGCGGCGGCGGACCCGAAGGTGGACTTCCGGTCGTACGAGCTCATGAACGTGCTGGTCACTCCGAACGCGGGCCCCTCCGCCCTGGACACGGTCCTGTCCGTCACCTTCGCCGGCAACACCGAGGCACCGGTCGCCGACGGCGTCCCGGTGGCCAACGCGTCCTTCGTCTACTCCCGCCAGGACGACGGCTCCGGCTCCTACGACGACACCGGCTACCGGGTGCTCCCGCACGAGAACGGCCACGTCTTCGGCCTGCCCGACCTCTACACCCAGGAGGGCGGGGGCGCGGTCGGCCACTGGGACATCATGAGCGAGGACTGGGGCGCCAACAACGACCTCATCGGCTGGCACAAGTGGAAGCTGGGCTGGCTGGACCGCTCCCAGGTGCACTGCGCGTCGACTCCGGGGACGACGGAGTACACACTGACACCGCTGGCCCGCAGGGACGGCGACAAACTGGTGGTCGTCCCGCTGGACGGCACGTCCGGCTACGCGGTCGAACTGCGCACGCGCGAGGGCAACGACGAGGTGGTGTGCCGGCCGGGCGTGCTGGTCTACAAGGTCGACGCGGACGTGGACACGGGAATGGGCCCGGTGACCGTGTACGACTCCCGCCGGGACAGCGGCGGCTGCACCCGCAGCCCGAACATCCACGCCGAACTCTCGGACGCCGCCTTCACACCGGGCGAGACCTTCAAGGACCCGCGCCGGGGCATCACGATCGCGGTGTCGGGTGCGGACCTGAAGGGCGACCACCAGGTGCGGATCACCCGCAGGTGACCGCATGGCGCCCGGACCGGCAGCCGACGCGACCGCCGCACCGTCCGACCGCCCGACCACCCTCCTGCTCGCCCGGGATTACGGTAGGCCTGCCGCGACCGCCGTACCGGAGAGCCGATGCCCGCCAACACCACGAACGACGCCGCCCACGTGGCGGCCGCCGCCGCACCGGGTACCGAAGGCACACCCGTGACCCCCGATGCCCGGGAGGCGGTCACGCCGGCCGGGGCGGAGGCGCCGGCCGAGGCGGTGGCACCCCTGCTGCGCGGAATCGCCGTACTGCGGCACCTGACCGAGGCGGACGGCGGCACCCTCAGCCTCAGCGGCCTGGAGAAGGCCACCGGCCTGGCCCGGGCCACGGTCGACCGCGTCACGGCGACCCTCGCCCGCATGGGATACGTCCGCCTGGACGGCCGCGACGTGACCCTCGCCCCCCGCCTGACGGAACTGGGCAACGCCTACCTCGCCGCCCTCCGCCTCCCCGCCCTCCTCGCCTCCCGCGCCGACGCCCTGGCCGACGAGCTGGACGAGTCGGTCTCCCTGGCGGTCGGTGACCGCGACGGCATCCGCTTCATCCACCAGGCCACCCGTCGCCGCGCCATGTCCCTGAGCTTCCGCATCGGCGACCTCCTCCCCGCCGAACGCACCGCGCCGGGCCCGCTGTTCGCCACGGAGTGGACACCGGCCGACTGGCGCCACTGGCACCACCGCCGGGCGGCGGACCCGGAGGACCGCACCTTCCCCGCCGTACCCCCACGCGACCGCACCACCCGCGACCAGGACTTCGAGGACCGCACGGCCGCCGCGGCGTCCGACGGCTACTCCCTGGACGACCAGCTGATCGAACCGGGCCTGGTCGCGGTCTCGGCCCCCGTACGGGACCCGGGCACCGGCCGGGTGGCATGCGTGGCGAGCGTGGTGAGCCACACCAGCCGCCACACGGCCGAGGACCTGCGAACGACCCTGCTCCCCCGCCTCCGCGCAACGGTGCGGTCGATGGAGAACGACCTGCGCACCACCCCACCACCGGAGCCGGGAATCCCCCGCTCCGGCCTGGCCACCTGGACGGCCGCGTCGAAACACGAACTGGGCCGGGAGTTCGTGGAATCCCTGGCCCGCGGCCTGACGGTACTGACGGCCTTCGGCGAGGACCGCCCGGCGCTGACCCTCACGGAGGTCGCCAGGGCGACGGGCCTCGCCCGGGCAACGGCACGCCGGGCCCTGATCACCCACGAACACGCGGGCCTGGTGGCGGCCACCTCCGACCGGACCTTCACCCTCACCCCCCGAGTCCTCTCCCTCGGTTTCCCGCCCCTCTCCCGCACCTCCCTCCCCCAGATCGCCCAGCCCCACCTGACCGCCCTCGCCGACCGCGTCCACGAGTCGGTCTCGCTGGCCGTCCTGTCGGACTCGGGCGAGGAGATCCAGTACACGGCCCGGGCGTCCACGAGCCGCGTGATGAGCGCCCGCATCACGGTCGGCACCCGCCTCCCCGCCCGCGCGACCGCACCGGGCCACGTCCTGCTCTCCCTCCCGGAGACACGCTCGCAGGGCTACGCCCTGGTCGACGAGGAACTGGAGGCCGGCCTGCGCTCCATCGCGGTCCCGGTACACGACCGCACGGGCCGCGTGGTGGCCGCGCTGAACGTCGCGATGCACGCGGCCCGCCGCACGGCAGCGGCCTGCGTGACGGACATCCTGCCGCTCCTTAAGGAGACGGCGACCCACATCGAAGCGGACCTGCGAGTCGCGGGCCGCTTCCGCCCGATCCCCCTGACCTGACCACCCAACGCCCTCCACCCCACCCGCTACACTGTCGGCGGTGGCACAACCACACCACCACCGGCCTTCGTAGCTCAGGGGATAGAGCACCGCTCTCCTAAAGCGGGTGTCGCAGGTTCGAATCCTGCCGGGGGCACCAGGGAAAAGGCCACCTACGGATTTTCGTAGGTGGCCTTTGACATCCACTTCTGACATCAACGGACGCGGTCACTCCCGGCTGGGACGCCGCTTCCTGAGCAGCCGGTCCATGTGGCTCATGGCTTCCCGCTGCGTGTCCTGGACAACGTGTGTGTAGACGTCCATGGTGATGCTGATCTGGGAGTGCCCGAGGATCTCCATCACGACGCGGGGCGCGACTCCGGCCGCCGTGAGAAGCGTGGCGGTGCCGTGCCGGGCGTCGTGTAGCCGGATGACGCGGAGGCCTGCAGATTCGGCGACGCGGGTGAAGGAGCGGTAGACGTTCCGCGGCTCGACCTGGCGGCCGGTACGGGTGGTGAAGACGTAACCGGACTCCTGCCACTGCTCCCCCGCCTTGATCCGAGCAGCCGCCTGCCGCATCCGGTGCCAGCGCAGAGGCGCGATGCAGAGGGCGGGCAGCGGGACGGCTCGGCGACGGCGGCTCTTGGGATCATCGTCGTAGAGGACGCCCCGACGGCGCTGCGTCTGCTGGCGGACGTAGAGAACGCGGCTGTCGAGGTCGAGGTCCGACCAGCGCAGGCCGATGATCTCTCCCCGGCGGAGCCCCATGGCGATGGCGAGCACGAAGGCCGCGTACAGCGGGTCCTTTCGTGAGGCCGCGAGGAAGTCGAGCGTCTCGTCGAGGGTCCAGGGCTTCAGTTCGCGGTTGTCGGTACGGGGCGGCTCGACCAGCTTGGCGACGTTGCGCGTGATCAGTTCCTCGCGGCAGGCGGAAGACAGTGCCGACCGGAGGACGCGGTGGGATTCCTTGGCGGTCGCCGCAGTCGTCTCCTTCTCCAGACGGACGAGGAAGCGGCGCACGTCGGCGACGCTGAGGGATTCGAGCCGCTTGGCGCCGAGCAACGGTACGAGGTAGAGGCGGAGGTGCGCCTCGTACTTGTCGTACGTGCTGAGTTTCCGCCGAGGCTTGATGACGTTGTCCAGCCAGTAAGGCAGCCACTCGGAGAGCTTGGCCGACTTGGTGGGCACGGGCACGCCCTGGTCCACTTTGGCCAGCAGCTCCCGGCGCTTGACGTCGCACTCGGCCCAGGTCTTGCCGTAGGCGAACTTGCGAGCGCGGGTGCCGTCCGGCTGGAGGACGTACACGGCGCACTGGTACCGGCCGTCCTTGCGTTTGGTGATGGTGCCGGCGCCGTTCGGATTGCGCTTGCGCGGACCAGCCATCAGGCAGCCTCCTCGATCTGGCCGAGGACGAAGTCCCGAACAGCAGCAGCGGGGACACGACGCGCCCCATCGATCTTGATCGAGACGAGTCGACGCGAGCGGATCAGGTCATAGACCTTCGAGCGCCCGACCTTGAGACGCGCCATGACTTCCGGCACGGTCAGCAGCTCGGCGGTGGCAGTGGCGGTGGTCATGCGGCGGCTCCTTCCAGGGCCAGTTGGTCTTGCAGTGCTTCGCGTGCGTTTTCCCGGTTGAGCTGGAGGTTCCGGGCGATGGTGGCGGCGAGAGCGGATTCACCGGGGGTGTGGCCGTGTCCGGCGTATTGCCAGTCGGTGAGGATGAGGACGGTGTCCGGCTCACGGTCGTCCAGGGCGAGGGCGGTGTGTTCCTGGGCGGCGCGGTAGTCGGCGCGTGTCTGGCGCAGGGCCCCGAGGGTGGTGGAGTAGCGGCGGGACTTGGAGGAGAAGTGGCCGCGGAAGCCGAGCATGTGAGCCCAGGCCCAGAGGCGCCGGTCCGGGTAGAGGCGGTCCAGGTCCCGGCATGCGGTGATGAGTCGACGGGTGTGGTCCGGGACGTGGTGGCGGTCGAGTTCGGCGAGTTCGCCGATACGGCGGTCAAGGGTGCCGGTGTTCTCGGCGGCTTTGGTGGAGTACTTGGCGACGTAGGAGGCGACGGCCTGTTCGGTGATGTCGGAGCCGTCGCCGAAGGCCTTCACCGGGCGCACATCGAGCTGTGTGCCCCAGCGGAAGGACCGGGCCGGTTGGTCCCCTGCGGCCGGGACGGAGACGGACGTATAGGAGTGCGCCGCAGCGGCGTGGATCGCGTCGGCGAGGAGGCCGACCGTTGCCCAGGCAGGCGGGGGCGTTCCGGGCCCGTCCGGTCCGTCGAGCCGGATCACGGCGTGAAAGTGCAGGGCCCCACGCTTCTGGAATTCGGCGACCTTGCCGTAGGAGACGCGGAGTCGGTCGGCGAGTTCTCGGCGGGTGAGGCCGGCGCGGGCGGCGAGTTCGCGGCGCAGGCGGGTGGTGAAGCGCTGCCACAGCTGCCCTGCGTGGTTGTTGAACAGGACTGCGCCCGCATAGTCGTACGTCGCCGGGTCGAGGGCGGTGCCCAGTTCCCGTGCGTCCGGAGCGTGTTGGGTGCCGCAGCGGCAGGCGCCGTGATCGGGCCGGTTGTGGACCGGCCCGAAGGAGGGAGCGGTGAGCGTGGCGAACACGCGCGGGTGATCCCTCACCGTGTTGGGGACGTCTCGGCGGTCGTCTCCGGCCAGGCCCGCGCGAATGAGGTGGTAAGTGTCGCCCGCGTAGGTCCAGGCGCAGGAGGGGCAGCGGGAGGCGCGGCGGTTGCCGCAGGCGAGGCGGAGGCGTCCGCCGGGCTCCACGGCGGTCGTGTAGTGGTGCAGGGTCTCGCCGGTGGTCTTGTCCTTGTGGAGGGTCCAGCCGGTGAGGTGGATGGGGTCGGAGCAGCCGCCGGTGCGGCGGATCTGGTCTTCCCAGCGGGTGTAGTCGGGGGCCGAGGCGACGCGGAGGAGGTCGCCGAGAGTGGTCGGGTCGAGCAGCGGGGCATGCGCGGTCGGGGCGCGGTGCGCCATGCTGGGTGCTTCCTTCCGGTTGTGAGATCGGTTGTGGACGGCGCCCGGGCGGCGGATGCTTGGCGGTATCGAGGCCGCCCGGGTGCCGGTCAGCGTCGCTTGGCGTCGGCCTGGACGAGGGAGCGGATCACCAGGGCGCAGACGGCGACCGAGGCGCCGGTGATGGCGACGGCCAGGAGCATCGAAACGAGCACGGCGCCGACGACCAGGACGACGGCCGTTCCGCCGCCGACGAGAGCGAGGGCGGTGCCGGGGGTGAGCTGCACCGTGGGCCGGGACGGCGCAGGAGCGACCGGAGCAGGAGGCGGAACCTGCGCACTCGGTACGACGGCGGTCGGCTCCACGAGCACGGGCGGCGTGAGGTGGCGGGCGGGCGTGGGGTTAGTCGGGATCTTCGGGCGGAGCATCGGTGTTCTCCCTTCGAGTTGTGCTACTTGACGAAGCCGTTGACGACGGGGGCCAGCACGCTGTCGGCGATCAGGAAGCCGCCGAGGAGCAGTACGGCTATGAGCCACCAGGGCGGGCGGATGAGCTTGACGCCGAGGTAGCCGACGGCGAGGAGCGCGAGCCAGAGCGGGACGTTCATCGGGTGGCCTCCTAGCTGACGCGGCAGCGGTGGGTGCGGGCGGCGAGCTGTGCGGCGGACTGGCTGGAGTAGTCGGCGGACCAGCCGCAGCGGTCGTTGGTGCACACGGCGGCGTGTTTGGTCTGGCCTCGGCGGTCGCGGTGGGTGCCGATCTGCACGGGGCCGATCCGCATGACGGAGTGGAAGAAGTCGCGGGCGGGCATGTCAGTCGATCTCCTCTCGTATCGCGGTCATGTCATTTGAGTTGGGCAGCGATGACGTTGGCGAGGTGAGGCGGGACGCCGAGGCGGGCGCGGAGGGTGTCGGTGTCGATCGGGGCGCCGGTGCGAGCGTGGTGGTCGTCGGCGACCTTGCGAGCGTGGTCGACGAGCGCGGCCGGGACCGGCACGGCCGTGGGCAGGGCGGGAGTTTCCTCGATCTGCGAGACGACGGGAGGTTCGGGCGCCGGGCGCGGCTCAGCGGCGGCCGTCTCGGGCGCGGGGTCCGGAGTCGGGACGGAGGGTGCCGGCGGAGTCGGGGCGGGGTCCGCGGGCGAGTGGGCGAGGAGGGTGCCGCCCATGAAGGCCAAGGCGGGCCAGGCGGCGACGAGGATGCGCAGCCAGGCCGGGACGTCGCCGAGGTCGAGGAGCCCGGCGGTGGCGACATTGGCGCCGAGCGAGGCGACCAGGGCGATGAGGAACCAGCACCAGGCCAGCCGGGACGGCCCGTCGGCACGCAGCCGTCGCCAGGCGGCGACCAGGAGCAGGTCGACCGAGACGGGATAGGCCCAGGCCTTCCAGCCGGTCTGTCCGGCAGCGGCGGCGAGGTCGTGGAGGTGGGCGAAGGACAGCGCCCCGGCGATGACGGCCTGAACGAGTACGGCGTCGATGCGGAGAGCGGGGCGGGCCATCACGGCTCCTTCCTGTGATCAGGCATGGCGGGGGTAGGGGCCCGGCGCGAAGGACGGTCGCGCCGACCGTGGGAGGGGGGAGGTGTCAGGCGGTGGCGGGGGCTGTCTTGGACAGCGGCGCACGGGCCGAGGGCAGCGGTGAGACCGCGGGCCGGAAAGGCGCGAGGGCGGGCAGCTCGGGGGTGCGGTCGGCGTGCTTGTTGCAGACGTTCACGGCCTGGCGCAGCGTGGTGTGCGGGGCGCGGATGCGGTGCCAGCCGCCGGTGGAGTCCCCGGCGATGGCGATTCCGCGTGTCTCGGCGGGAATCTGGATGGCGGCGAGGACGGCGTCCGGGGCGATGTCGCCGAAGGCCATGTGCGCGGACGTCTCGTCGTTGACGCGGTGGGCGGTGCGGCCGGTGAGCTGGGCGCGGAGCATGGTGATGCCCTTGCCGAGTTCGGAGCCGAAGCGCTGCCCGCAGATCTCCAGGTAGACGCCGGCGGCGCGGCCGAGCTGGGCGAGGCGGACCAGGGCGGTGATGATCCGGTCCCGGCGCTTCTCTTCCTCCTTGCTGGCGAAGAGCGCGAGTTCGGCGACCTCGTCGACCAGGACGACGACCGGCACCGGCCGCAGGTCCTCGGGCAGGTCCCAGATGTCGGCGGCGATCTCCGCATCCGGCACGGCGACGCTGATCCGCTGTTCGGCGCGGATGAGCTGGTACACGTCCTGCATGTGGGACACCAGCGCTTCCAGCAGCTCCAGCGCGGTGTCGGGGTTGTCGGCGAGCGCGGAGAACCGTCGGGCCAGCGGGAACAGTTCGACCCCTTGCTTGCAGTCGATGCCGACCAGCGCGACGTGGTGCGGGGCGAGCCCGGCGACGAGGTTGCGTTGATAGACGGACTTGCCGGACTCCGTGGCGCCGAGGGTCAGGCCGTGCGGGACGGCGCGGTAGTCGCGGTAGTGCACCGAGCCGTCCTCCCGCAGTGCGACCGGGACACGCATCGGCCGGGTGTCGGTCTTGGTCGGCATCTGCACCCGCTTGAGCACGTCGTAGCCGGTCATCCGGATCTCGACCACACCGGAGCGCAGCTCACGGGAGGTGACGCCGTACATCGCGAAGGAGTGGCGCAGCCGGTCCGAGGCGGCGGCGACGTCGAAGGCGTCCTGTCCCGGGCGGAGTTTGAGCCGGAGGACCAGGCCGGTGTGGGTGGGCCGCAGCCGCAGGATGCGCGGCGCGCGGGATTCCGGTGCCGGGCGGTTGGCTATCCGGGCCAGCATGAGGCGCCAGCGCGAGGGCGGGACCGTCAGCCCGCAGGCCTCCATGACGGAGGCGTAGCGGACCAGGACGCGTACGGCAGCGAGGGTGACCCCGAAGGTCATCCAGTACCAGGCGGGACGCCGCCACCGCAGGAGACCCGCAGCGGCGACGACCACCAGCAGTAAGACCGTCGGCCACGTCATGGCTCAGGCCGCCTTCGAGCCCGTGTCCGTGGTGGCCAGCGAGGTGACGGCGACCGCGCGGAAGGCGATGCCGTGCCGCTTCTGGCCGTTGAACTCGTTCTCCCACGGCCGGGCGACCAGCCCCGTGAGCGCGGCCGGGGTGCCCATGGTCAGGTCACCGGAGATGCCGGTCTCCGGGACGGTGACGGACAGGATCTCGACTTCGTCGTTGGCCGCGAACATCACGTCCACGGTCATCAGCTTCGCGCCGGTCTCGGCGTCGGTGGCGATCTCGCCGGTACGGCGGTCACGCACCTTGGGCTGCGGGGTCTTGGCGACCATCACGGTCGCGGCGGAGGTGTCGACGGGGATCTGACGCACAGCAGAACACTCCTCTATAGATGCCGAACTCCGTCACTCATGTACATGAGTGACATGAAGAAGAGTGCATCACTCCTGTACATGAGTCAACCCGCCGCGACATTGAAGTCACGACGGGTTGCGGGAAGTTGAGCGAGCGTCAGTCGGCGGCAGGGATCCGGTACTCGAAAACGAACTGGTCAGCGGCCATGAGCGTGTCGCAGACCTCCACCACGACTCCGGCGGTCGTACGGGCCTCCCGGATCAGGTGAACCACCGGCGCACCCGGACTCAGCGCCAGCTCGGAGGCTTCCGCCTTGGAGGCCGGCCGCGCTTGCAGCGTCTCGACGAACTCTGCGAACTCGTGCCCGTGGTCTTCGAGTCGGGCGTAGATGCCACCGCCGCCGGGGTTCTCGGCGAACAGCTCGGGGATGTCCTTGACGACGTCCCACGGGAGGTAGGAGGAGGCGGTCTCGACCGGGGTGCCGTTGCGGAAGTAGAGACGCCGCCGGGCGAGCACCTGAGTGCCGGCGGGGACGCCGAGCCGCTGGGCGGTATCCGCGGGGGCTTCCATGGGACCGATGTAGAGGACGCTCACCTTGGCAGTGGCGCCGGACTGTGCGGACTCCGCGAGGTAGGCGGCCTTGCCGCCCTGGCGGAGCGAGCGCCGGAAGCGGTCGGAGGAACGGTGCCGCACCGGCGGCCTGTCCTTCACGATCGAGCCCTTGCCGTGCCGGGTCTCGACGAGCCCGCTCGCCCGCACCTCGACCATGGCCTTGCGGATCGTGCCGCCGGACACGCCGTAGCGCTCCACCAGCTCCGATTCACTCGGCACCATGTCACCGGGCTTGAGCACACCCGCCCGGATCTGCCGCACGATCTCGTCCGCGATCTGCACGTACCGAGGCCCGGACCTGCCCCCCTCTACCGTAGTTTCCATAGTCCTTCTCTGCCTCCTATGCTCCTGTACATGAGTCAACCACAGGAAGCAACGTCGACGCCCCTGCACTCCGTATCCGTAGCCGGAGTCGTCGTGCGCGAAGACGGCCGCCTCCTAGCCATCCGCCGAGCCGACAACGGCACCTGGGAACTCCCCGGCGGCGTACTCGAACTCAACGAGACCCCAGAGGCCGGCGTAGCCCGCGAAGTCTGGGAAGAGACCGGCATCCACGTCGAGGTCGACGAACTCACCGGCGTCTACAAGAACACCACCCGAGGCATCGTCGCCCTGGTCTTCCGCTGCAAGCCCTCCGGCGGTACCGAACGCACCTCAAGCGAGTCAACTGCCGTCTCCTGGCTCACACCCGACGAGGTCAGCGACCGCATGTCCGAGGTCTACGCGATCAGACTCCTGGACGCCCTGGACGGGGCCGGCCCCCACGTACGAAGCCACGACGGCAAGCACCTCATCCCAGCGGGATAAGACTTTCCCTACTTCATCAAGGTCCGCGCACGGCGCGGGCGCGCGCCGCCTCTGCGGCGCGGCCTGCCTCCTGTCTGCGCCCCGGCTGGCCGCGCCCGGCGGCGCGCTCGGCGGCTGCGGGCATGAAGTGGGGAGACACCCTCTGTGGCTGGGGCGGTCGGCTCCACGGCTTTAGGCAGCCACTTTGGGGCGAGCCTCTAAGATCTTGGCCCCAACGTCGTGCTTTAACGGGCAGGTCCACAGACTGCCCGACTCGCCATCAGCTTACGGGGCCAAGATCACTCGCCCCAAAGCAGCTCCAGCCCAAAGCCGCTCCGCCGACCTTTGCTCTAGCAGCCCTCGTTATGTGATGGTTACTGCCCAGACGGGTATAGCCAGTCGTATCCGTCTATCCAGCCAATGACGGTTGGGTTATTTGGATCCGATATTTCGCCATGAGATTTATCGATCGTCAATCCAAGGGACCGCACGTGATGGCGAAAAGTTATGGTGCATGGCTTGGAGAGGAATTCTTGATAATGCTCGGGGAGCGGTGAAAAGGATTCGTGCCCTTCGCTCATGTCGGAAAAGGCCAATCCACTAGCCACCTCTTTGGAGTGTTGATGCATCCTCTTGGCGACTTCGTCGGCGTCGCGAGATAGGACTTCCAGGTACCTCGCGAGAAATGATTCATGCACGACATCGAAGTAACGAACTGCGCCACTCAAATTTCGCTCATTTTCTCCACCTTCTGTAGGTTCTAGGTGGCCGACCCTCACCCACGGGAGTGCAATAAGTTCACTCTCTCCGTTGTTTTCGAAGGCGCAGATCATGGGAGCCCTGACCACGGCTAGGTTGATGACGATCCGTGGAAAGAGCAGTGGATGGCCCTCGGTGGGCTTGCTGAGTGACTTCAGATGATCGGCGGCCTTTAGGAGCGGGAGAGTGAGTGACCTGTAGGCATCTTCACCCGTGAGCTCGAGTTTGGAACCACGCCTGATGGCCTTGGCAAAGGAGATCGCGTAAAGCGTAGGCGCACCAAAGAACGGGACTTCTGCAAATTCCAGCGCATCCCGAAGGTTCACCCACCATGAGAAGCTGCTATTCTTGGCACCTTCCTCCCTTGCCGCATTCGTGAATACTCGTATATCTTGTTTCTCGAGGCCGTAAATCTCGGGGAACTCATTATGTGGGACCGGGGCGGATTTGCGCAGAAAGAAAATGTACGGCAAGTCGCTTTGCTTGCATTCGACCAAAAGATTCAATCGGGTCCTGAGTTTCGAATTAGGCTCATCATAGTCGTGAGGAAATGCGAGGTCGACCAAGATGTCGATCGATCGAGCTTGCCCTGAGTCTCGATCGATAAACGCCCATTCCTCTTGCAGCTTGACGTCTCGTACGGCACCCAAAGGGGAGGAGCGAATGATGTCCGCAACTGTGGCTTGAAATGGGTATCCGGATTTAGCAATAACTTCTCGCAGGTCTTTTGCGGTGATGCCTGCGTGCAGTTCTGCGAAAGGTGGCGTATTGTCAACACTCATGTTTCCCCCACTGCTAGATCGTCTCAATCCTAGCCAATGAGTTGTCCCGTGGGGCTTGATTGCAGGTGAGAGGTGCACGGTTCCCAGATCGGAAGCGTAGGCGCCTCGTAGCGCAAGACCTGGGCCGTCCCTGGGCCGTCCGAGGCCGACCAACGCTGACAGTCGGCACCCACGGGTGACCACCCACACCCCGCTCTGGCCTGGGCGCCCGCAGATGATCTGCGACACTGGGAAGGTCATGCCTAAGCCCGGAGGACTGGCATGAAGAGGCCCGTCCTAGCTGGCTACAGTGATGGCTGTGCTTGAAGACGACGGCGGCCTGGCCGCATGGTTGGAGACCAAGCGGCTGCCCGTACGGCCAGAGCGTCACATCGATACGTTGCGGAGTCTCCTCACACAGGACGATGACGCACTTCTCATGTACGACTACGACTTGGTCAGCGATCCACAGACGGTTGCCGTCGTCAGAGCTCAGCAGTGCGCAGCGGGACAGCGCCACCGTAGGCTGCGGCGACTCACGGCGCGCCGGCGCTTTGCGAAGTGACATCACGAGAAACTGTCCTGCTGTACAGCAGGGAAGTACAGCAACCACCGCGACCGCGGCCAGTCATCACCGACCGCAGGCACCCGGACGACCAGCTCGACAGACCTCAACGACCGCCCCGCCCGTAGTTCGCGTCGAGTGGCCGCGTCGACCACTAGGAGACGCGGTCATGCGAACGGCGACAAGCCCTTGCTCTCCAGGTGCGCGAGTAACGAGTCAAGGCACGCATCGGCCGCACCCAGGTCCGCGCGGAAGAACGAGTCGTCACCAAGCGGCCCCCCACTGACGATGACCATCCACGCCTTCCTGTGCTCGGTCATGCGGTCGCCGTCGACCTTAAACACGGTTGTGACTCCCCGCTCCGCCAGCCACTCAATCAGCTCCAACATGTCCACTGGCACCCCTCCAGGGAGAGATCATCCCAGCCAGAGCTTCGGGCCGTCTCCGGGCCGTACGAGGTCGCACAAGGGCAACCAACGCTGACAACCGTTGACGGCTCAGCCGCAGTCGCAGCGCTGATCGCTTACAAAGTCGCACGCCGGAGAGGGGCTCCCGCACTTCTTCGGCTACTGGTCGCACACTGCGGCGATTGACTCGCCTTTTGAACTCCAGCCCAAATCCGCTCCGCCGACCTCGTGCCTGCCAGCCGAATAGCTACCATTACTCTCGCTTCCTCTTCATTTGCTCAAAGGTGGGAGGGTAGTTCATGAGGGCCCTTTCTATCCTTTCCCAGGCTGGCTCTCTTAGAGACTTATCAGGCGCAACCTTGAAGCGATGCGGGGACGCAAATTCCCCTCGCGCTACTCTTTCGCTGTAGTTGATCATCTTGCCGTCCGTGTGGCGGGTCTTATCGTCAACCTTCTCCACAAGGCCGAATCGCGACAGGGTTAGATGTGCTTCATAAATGTCTCGCGACAGGTCGTACCTCCACATTCTGTCTTGTTCCGAGATGTAGACACCACGCTCAGCATGCGCGTCCGGAAAGCGAGGGGCTAGATGGTTGAGCACTAGATACATGCGGATTTCAGCAGGAGTCAGCAGGTACACCCAACCCTCTCTGAAGAAGTCCACATGAAGGGATACCGTTGATGGCGTGTTCTCATACCACTCCGGAACGGTGTACCCGTACTTCTCGAAGTGGGCGCTCCCAGACTCATGAAGCAGCATCAACGGAAAAGGATTCGCTGGATCTCCAATATTTCGCACAGCGAGGTTCTCATCTGCCAACCGCTTGAAAGCGGACTTAATCTGGCGAGCGCGATTCTGTGCCGCAGTAACTGGTACCTTGGCTTGCATATTTTGCGTGGCCGCAGACACCACGATCGTGGACCAAGAGACCTCATGGCGAGTGCCAAGAATCGGCAGCGGACATGGCCCCGCCATCCCGTCTCTTTTTCTAGTCTGAGCCTCGAATAACCCGAGCAAGTAGACTTGCAGGTTGATCCCTCGCGGTGCTGATATACGAGCTATAGGCGGTGTCCTGTATGGCGACCCGCTGAAAAACTCGGACCTGATCCGTATATGTGATGGCCAGAGTCCCCCGCGCGTATGGAGCGAGCGGAGTCCCCTAGTGGCCTCCCGCAAGCGCGGGAGCTGGCCCTGCAGGGCAGCCATCCGGTGCGCGCGGCGATCAGCGTTTCTTGGCACGTCAGCCCCTATCTGACCCTTTGGCCCGCACAGTGCACGGCCCCTGACCAGCGGGTTTCCCCGTACGGCCGTAGAAACTACATGCGGGCGAAAGGGTCACCGAGTCGGCATCTCAGACGGTTCGACCCTTTGGCCCGCATCAGACTTGTGCCCTGACCAGCAGGTTTCGCCGTACGACCATAGAAACTACATGCGGGCGAAAGGGTCTCGCAGGCAAGCAGGTAAATCGGCTCCGGATGAAGGAAAGTGACGGCACGTCGGCAACGACGAGCGGCCCCCTGGGGCAACAGGAGGCCGCGCTCACACCCACTCGATAGCGAGTCGTCCGAAGAAGGTGCCGCACATGAATGTACGCCTCTACAACAAGGCCCGTAAGGTGGCCGGCCGTCATCCCGCGAGGGTCCTGATCGGCTTGCTGGCTCTGGGCGTAACCGTCAGCGTCTGGATCAGTCCCAGGCTAGCCGTCCCCATCAGCACGGGGGCAGCGGTGTTGGGGGCCGCAGTCCCGGTAGCTCGATCAACCCGTCCTCGCCCGCCTGCGCACGAGAGGGACATGCCAACCGATCTGGTAGGTGGCGTTTTGGTAGAGCAGCGGGTGCAGCAGCAGTAACGACTAGCCTGCCCTTGCACTCCCGTCTTCCAGGAACAGCACCGCAGACGCATGAGTGTCTAACTGAGTGACATCGCCGACGGACAGCGGCGGACACCCACGTACCCCTGCGGACCTCACAGCAGGTGAGAGGCGCATCGGCCCAAGGTCGAAGGCTCCTTCAAGTTGCTTCGGGACGAAGAGGTCGCTTCCTTTTGGCTGATGGAAGCCGAGGGCGGATCTTGGGCCGTCCCGGCCGTCCACGGTCACCCGACACTGACCGGCAACGACAGAAGCCCACGGCATCTGAACTGTGCAGAGCCGTGGGCTTCTTCAGTCCCGCTGGTCAGCGGAGCCGGTGATCAGTAGACGGGCTTCTGAGCACTGACAGGAGGGCCACAGGGACGCCGCCTTGACCGTGTCCATTAAGACTGGAGTTCGCTCACCGCCAGGAGATGCCCGCGGCTGGTTGCCACGCGGACCACGTCTCGTAGGGCTCGGGTCACTTCGGTCAGCATGAGCCGCAGGTCATCGCGGCCGGCGTCCTGGTCGCCGATGGCTCCCGCGGCCCGCTCCAGAAGATCGGTTGCCAGCCCGAGCTGTACCGCTTCGATGTTGTCCGCCAGGCGGGACATGTAGCCGCCGCTGTCATCGGTGCTCAGGTAGCAGGGCTTGCCGTCCGGACCCGACCACGGGAGGAGTCGTAGTTCGTTCTGCGGCGTCATCTGTGCGCCTGCCTTTCTTCGATCACGTGGTGGGTGCTGAAGACGGCGTCGACACAATCCCCAGGGAACACCAGTAGTGCCGCCTCAATGACTCGCCCGGTGTTGTCTGCCGCAACGCGGGTGATCGCGAGGACGGCCAAGGCTGTGTTGATCCGCAGGGTTGACGCCTCATCCGGCGTTGGGAGTCGGGCGGACACCGTCTCGTGGACCTCGGCCGGCGGCGGGTCCGGCACAGAGAAGCTGGCTTCCGCCCACGTCCTTGAGGACCGGTTGCTGAGCGCCGTGGTCGGTGTCAGGTCTCGCGGTACGTAGACGCGGGCCAGGCTGTGTGGGGACTCTCCCTCATAGCTGAGTCGGAGGAATTCGGTCAGTGGGCTTCCGTCGTCCACCTTCAGCAGCGCTGTCAGGTGGCCCCGCGCCGGCAGCACCGTAGTGCGGACTGTCACGCGCAGGTCCACGTCTGCGGCAGTCCGAGGATCCAGCGTGCCCCATCCACCGACGTACGTGACCTTGCGCAGCGGGCGGCGGACGAAGTTGCCCTTGCCGTGGATCTTCTCGACGAGGCCTTCTCCCTGGAGTACGGCGAGGGCGCTTCGCAGTGTGGCCGTGCTGACCTTGTACCGGTCGGCCAGAGCGGACTCAGCCGGGAGCCGTTCACCGGGTCCGATTCGGCCGGTCGTGATCTGGCGTCTCAGGTCGTCAGCGACGACGAGGCGGCGTGGCGTCATGGACTGTGTCACCGCCTTCTCGTCATCCGCACGGCGACCAGCCGGGTTCGCCCGTTTATGGTCAGCAGCTCTCCCGACTCGAACAGGAGTTGCTTCGCACCCTGGGGAAGCTGGAAGAGGTCGCTCACCCGGCATGCCCGACCACCGACTTGGATGATGTCGCCCCTCAGAACGGTGGCCGCCGTGATCTCGACGTTGGATGCCAGCGCACCCCCGGGGGCCCAGTTGCTCACCGCTTCACCGCCGGTCGCGTGGAGTGGTCCGGCGCGGGGTGGCAGGGACAGGCGCACGTCTCGTAGATCACCGGCAGGTCAACCGGCGCAGGAGATGGCGACGCTTCTGCACAGGCTGCGTGAGTGCCAACCCTGCATGCAGTCGACCGGTAGGCAGCAGCCCCGATTTCCGATACATGGAGCTGTTGACGAGGGGGCATCAGCGAGCACCTGCCAGGGCCGAGAATGCCTCAGCCGTCAGTCGCGGCGCCACGACCATCGAGCGTTGGCGTGCACGCTGCCGCTCCCAGGCCAGCACGTACGGACGAACGAGCACGTTGTCCTCGCCCAGGAGCAGGTGAAGGCGGTCAGCGGTGTCCGGCATCCATTCCGGGACGGCCGGCGGCTCTACGGCGAGCGTGGGAGGCGTCGCCACAGCCGCTCGGGACGGCGTTAAGGCTCGGCGGTGCCTGCCCTTGGGGAAGTGCCGCGCTCTGGCGAGCGAGACGGCACGACGGATACGGTTGAGCACGCTGCTCAGCTCCTATCGCTGATGGCCCGGTCCCCCGACATTGCCCGTCGTGGGGGCCGCTTTGCGTACGACCGCCCAAAGGGTGCGGCCGTTCAAGCTGGTGGCGTGGAGCCCGAATCGATCGGCCTCCGCCAGCACTTCCAGGACCTCCCGCCATGACTCGGCGGAGAGCGATTCCGGCACCTCCGCCTCGACCGACGTGCACCGGTCGCGCTCCTCCACGCGCGTGGTGAGCCCGACCGCCGATAACCGAGCGGCGATGGCCTCCGCGCTCACTCGCGAAGCGGGCACAGGGAAGCCTCCGTCACTCGGCGATCACTTTGAGTGAAGCTAGTTAACTAGATTAGGGCTAGTGGACTAGATTTTCCATATGCCTGAGCAGCCGCCCTATCTCCGCATCGCCGACGAGCTACGGCAGCGGATCGCGGAGCACGTGTGGGAACCGGGGGACCGGCTTCCCTCCCGCGCGCAGATCGGCCAGGAGTGCGGCGTAGGTGAGAACGTCGTCCGCAGGGCTCAGGAGCTGTTGATCTCGCAAGGCGTGTTGGAGGGCCGAGCCGGTTCGGGCACCTACGTCGCCGAGCCCCGGCAGCGCGTGCGCGTGGTGCGGTCGTCGGCGCGCGAGCAGCCCGAAGGGTCGCCGTTCCGGGCGGACATGAAGGCCGTCGGCAGGCAGGGCGACTGGGAGAGCAGGACCGACGCCAAGGTCCCGGCCCCGGCAGAGATCGCCGCCCGGCTCGGGATCGCCGAGGGCGAGCTGTGCGTCCGAACCGCGTACGAGTTCCTGGCCGACGGCAGGCCCGTGCAGCTCTCGACCAGTTGGGAGCCGTACGACCTCACCGCCGGCACTCTCGTCGTTCTCCCCGAGGGAGGGCCGCACGCCGGTGCAGGCGTCGTGAATCGGATGGCCGCGATCGGCATCACGGTGAGCCATGCAGTGGAGCAGCCGGAGCCCAGGCCGGCGACCGCCGAGGAGGCGTCGCTACTCGGCATCCAGAAGGCCGCACTGGTCACACACATCCGACGGACGTACTACAGCGACGATGGTAGGCCCGTCGAAACGGCGGACATCGTGGTGCCCGCGGCTCACTGCGAGATCGTCTATGAGATCCCCATCCGCCCTTGAGTCCTCGCCGCTGGCGGTACGGTCTCGTGACCGGCACGGGAGGGCATGGGATGACGGGTGATCTTCGATTCAGCTGGGAGCTGACCGGCTCTGGGTGGGCAAGGTATCGGATTGCCGACGCCACGTCGGAGAGGGCTGACATCGTCAGCTATTGCACCGATGCACTGTCCGACTTGTTGCGCGCGATGGTGAGTCTTTACGGAGCAGCCGATGCCCCGCGCGTCTCCTTCGACCTCGAACCCGCCGAGGTGAGGTGGCGACTCCAACCCCAGGGGGCGAATGTGGAAATCGGCATCTACCGATTCCCGGACATGTCCCAGAGCTGGAACGCCCCCGATGACCAGGGCACCCTCTGCTGGAGTTCCAGTCAGCCCCGTGCTGCCGTAGGCCATGTGGTGCTGGAGGCCGCCGAGACGGTGTTGCGGCTGCACGGGGAGGCCGGCTACCGGAAGAAGTGGGTACAGCACGACTTCCCCGGCGCAGTTCTGGACGATCTCCGACGGCTCCACCGGCGGGACGACGGGTGTCGCCACGAGAGCTGCCGGGTCAACGTCCATTCCTGACATCCACGGCTGACATCAACGGGGCTGCACGCAGGCATACGGCAGCGCCCCCGGACGACCGCCGGACCAGCCGCCGACTGCACCAGGGGCAGGCGTAGATCGAACTCCTAAAGCGGGTGTCGCAGGTTCGAATCCTGCCGGGGGCACAGAGAGAAGGGCCAGCTCAGGAGGGGTTTCCTCCCGGGCTGACCCTTCGGCGTTTCAGGGGTCGTGCCACAAGCGTGCCAGTACGCCCTAACGGGTCGGGGAACATGCGGCCGAGAAGCTGAGCCCCGTGAGCTTGATCGCCGTATGAGCGGCCGCAACTCATGATCCCGCGGAATGCGGGCCATCTGTTCCGAAGGTCGCAATTGTTCAGCCCGTAATGGGAGCCCGCCTCAGCCCCTTGAGCACGTCCTCAGGAGACAACTGGGAGTCTCGCAACCTCTCGTATCCGGCAACGACCTCATCCGGGTCCAAGCCTGCCTCTTGCGCCTTGTTACGCAGTTCAGCAAGGTCGATGGCATCTGTAAGCGCCTGATCCACGGCCTCGGCGTCCTGACGCTGAAGCCTCTTGGCCGCTTCCTGCAGACCACGCTTCCACATGTACCACCCTCCGCCGGTTCCGCCGACAAAGAGGGCACCAGCGGCGGCGAAGAAAAGAATGGGCATCTCCGGTCCTTTCGTTACCGCTCATAGGCTGCCATGTTCGTGCCGTCATCGCGGGCGAATCGGAGGAAATGGGCGATCCGTGACTTCGATTGCGAACACAGGGAGACGGGCCAGCTCAGGAGGGGCATCCCGGGCTGGCCCTTCGGCGTTTTAGGGGTAGCGCTATAGACAGTCCACTACGGGCCGACAAAAGGCCCGCCGGGGGCGTCGGAGGCCGCTCCCTCACCACCCCGGATCATGGCCCCGAGCCGGTCGGCGATGGCCCGGTCCCGGTCGCTGGTCATGTGCTGGTAGATCAACGCGGCCCGGGAGCTGCTGTGCCCCATCCTCGTCATCAGCTCCCGCGTGCTCGCGCCGGCCGTCGAGGCCAGCGTGTTGCCCGTGTGCCGCAGATCGTGGAAGTGCAACTCGGCCGTGACGCCCGCAGCCTTCCGGGCCTTGACCCAGTCGTCCCGGAAGTTGCTGCGCCGCAGTTGCCCGCCCTGCGGTCCGACGAAGACGTGCCCGTCACGGCCCGACGCGGCAAAGTGCTCCAAGTGGTACGTGACCGCGTCGCGCAGTTCAGCCGGGAAGGAGACGGAGCGCACCCCGGCCGCGGACTTCGGCGCCTTGTCGAAAAGCCGGCCGTCCTGCAGTTCGGCTTGCGCGCGGCGCACGGTGACGGTCAGCCCTTCCAGGCCGATGTCATGGCGCCGCAGGGCCGCCAGCTCTCCGAACCGCAGGGTGGTGAAGGCCGCAAGGAGGACGAGCAGCCGGTAGCGCGGCGCGATGGAGTCGGCGACGGCGAAGACCTCCGCCACTGTGAGGACCGGCCGCTCGGGCACGTCGTAGCGGTCCGCGCCCTTGATGCGGCACGGGTTGCGCCGGATCAGCTCGTCGTCCACGGCCGTGCTCATCAGAGCGCGCAGCAACTGGTACGCCTTGACCACCGTCGGCTCTCCGACGCCGGCCGCCAGGAGCTTGCCGCGCCAGCTTCGCACCCGGGTCGTCGTCACGTCGGCCACGCTCCCGGCCCCGAAGGTGGGCAGGATGTGCAGCCGCATCACCGACTCGTTCCGCTCTCGGGTGCGGTCGGCGAGCTTCCGGTCCCGCAGCCAAGCGGTGGCGTACTCCCTGAAGTTCACCGCCCCGGCGTCCGGGTCCGACCACTGCCCACGCACGATGTCCGACTCGATGTGCGTCAGGGCTACTTGGGCATCGGTCTTGGTCGCGTACGTCTTCTCCGCCGGGCGCAGCTGCCCCGTCTCCGGGTCCCGGTAGCGGACCTGCCAACGGCCGGACGGAAGCTGCCGGACCGAACCGAAGTCCCGGCGCCTCCCCTTCTTGTTCGCCATCAGGCAGCCCTCCGCAGGGAGCTGCGGCGGTCGCCGATCGGCCGCACCGTGTTGACGTCGATGAAGGCGTTCAACGCGCTCTCCGGGATGCGGACGTGTCGGCCGACCTTGACGAACACGATGCGCCGCTCGGCGATCAGGCGGCGCGGAAAGCGTTCCGTGGTGCCGAGGAGTTCGGCCACCTGCGCCACGGTGAGGTAGCGGTCAGCCACGGGTGGGTTCTCCTTCCGTTCCGGGAGCGGGGGCAAGTGACTCGGTGAGCCAGGCTTCGGCGTCGGTGAGGCCGGTGCCGGCGTAAACCCAGTGGGCGAGGACGAGGGTGGTCGTGTCCGGGCCGTCCTCGTTCGCGGCTGCTGCTTGGGCGCGGCGGTATTCGGCGCGGGCGGTGCGGAGTGCGCCGAGGGTGGTGGAGTAGCGACGCGACTTGGTGGAGAAGTGGCCGCGGAAGCCGAGCATGTGGGCCCAGGCGCGAAGCCGGAGGTGTTCGAGGTCCTTGCGGGCGCCGAGGGCCCAGGCTGCGCGGATCAGGCGTCGAGCGTGGTCGGTGATGTCGAGTTGGGCGAGTTCGGCGACGAACTTCAGCGGCCGGTCCAGAGCTCCCGTGGCGGTTTCGGCCCCCTTGGTGGCGTAGTTGGCGATGTACGCGGCCACGGCGCGTTCGGTCAGCTCCTGGCCGTCGTTGAAGTCGGCGGAGCGGATGGTGCGGACGTCGAGCTGTCGTCCGAAGACGAAGGTGTGGGCCCGGCCGTCGATCACGGGGCCGTCGACCCGGGCGGCGGTGGCGGCGGCGCGGATGGCGTCGGTGAGCAGTTCGGCGGTGGCCCAGGCCGGGGGTGGGGTGTCGCCGCCTTCCGGGCCGTCGATACGGATCACCGCATGGAAGTGGACGGCTCCGCGCTTCTGGTACTCGGCGACCTTGGCAAAGGAGACCCGCGCATGCTCGCGGAAGGCTCGCTGTGTGAGGCCGGCGCGCTTGGCGACCTCCCGGCGGAGGTAGATCGAGAAGCGCCGCCACAGGAGGCCGGCGTGCGCGTTCCAGAGGACGGCCGCTTCGTAGTCGTAGGTGTCCGGGTTGAGCGGGGTGCCGAGTACGGCGTCGTCCTGGTCGTGGAGGGCGCCACAGCGGCAGGGGCGGACGGTTCGGGCCGGGCCGGTGGGGCGGTTGTGGACCGGTCCGAAGCCGGGGGCGGTGAAAGTGGCGAAGACGCGGGGGTGGGCAGCGACGTGTTCGGGGACGCCCTTGCCGCCGCGCAGGCCTGAGGTGATCAGGTGGAAGGTGTCGCGGCGGTACACCTCGGCGCAGGCGGCGCAGCGGGTGGTGCGGCGGTTGTTGCAGCGGACCAGGAGGTGACCGGCCGGGAGGTCGGTGGAGTCGAGGTGGTGGAGGGCGGCGCCGATCTCTCCGGTGCGGGTGTCGACGGCGTACTCGGTGCGGTGGCCGTCGAGGCGGATCGGGTGCGTGCAGCCGCCCAGGCCGGAGAGTTGGCGGGCCAGCTCGGGCAGGTTACCGAGGGAGGCCAGGGTGGAGAGTTCCGCCAGCGGGGGCGGAGTCTGCCGGGTGATGATGGGAGTTCCTTTCGGCTGTTACGGCGGTTGGGAGGGACGGCCCCGGGGCGGCGGGATGCTTGGCGGCTTGTTGCCGCCCCGGCGGCCGGTCAGCGCTTGTTGGCGTTGCTGACGAGGGAACGCAGGACGACGGCGGCAATGGCCACGGACACGGCCGTGACGGCGACCGCCGCCAGGAGCGCGGTGAGGACGACGCCCACGACGACCACCGCGGCGACCGGGCCGACGTAGGGGGCGAGGGTGCGGCCGGCAGAGGGCACCGGAGTGTGGGCGTGATGGTGGCTGAGGGCGGTCGGGGTCGGGACGTCGGGCAGCTTGGGACGGAGCACGGCGTCTCTCCTTGTCAGTCGCGGGTGCCGTTGACGATGTCGACGCCGGAGCGGGTGCCGGAGTCGATGGCCGGGGCGAGGAAGGTCCGGGAGAGCAGGAAGCCGAAGAGCGCGATCACGACGACGATCCAGACGCGGACGCCGAGGAACCGGACCGCGCCCCAGGCGATGAGGCCCAGGACCAGGACGAGCGGCAGCGAGACGGTCACGGGAGCTCCCTCAGCGGACGCGGCAGCGGTGGGTGCGGGCGGCGAGTTCGGCGGCGGCGCGGCTGTCGTAGTCGGCGGCGAAGCCGCAGCGCGGAGCAGTGCAGGCCGCGGTGTGCTGCTCACGGCCCCGGCCGTCGTAGTAGGTGGCGACCTGTACGGGGCCGATGCGGACGACGTGGCGGAAGCGCGGGGTGCGGGGCATCAGGGCAGGTCCTTCCAGCTCTCGTCGTTCTCGCCGGTGAAGTCGGTGACGTGGTCGAGGAGCCAGCGCCGGATCTCGTCGCCCTCGTACTCGTCGGCGGTGAGGATCACGGGTTCGGCGATGAGCATCGCTTCGGTGAGGCGGTTCTGGCGGGTCAGCTCGGCAGCTCGGTTGAGCACGCGGAGCGTGGACGGGCGCACGGGCGGAGTACCTCCGGGGATCAGTGGTCAGGTGAGGTGTGCGGCGATGGCTTCGGCGAGCGGCATCGGGACGCCGAGCCGGGCGCGAAGGGTCGAGGTGTCGATGGCTGTGCCGGTCCGGGTCCTGTGTTCGTCAGCGACCTTGTGAGCCAGGGCGACGAGCGCGGGCGGAACGGGCACGGGGATGGGTGTGGGTGTGGGGGCGGGGTCCGGCACGGGCGCGGTGGACGAATCGGGGGTTGTCGACGCGGCCGCCGGCTCTGTCTTCGCGGTCGGCGCCGCCGCTTCCGGTCCTGCCGGAGGCGTTCGCGTTCCGTGGGCGAGAAGAGTCCCGCCGAGGAAGGCGACTGCGGGCCAGCCGGCGACGAGGATGCGCAGCCAGTCGGGTACGTCGTTCAGGTCGAGGAGGCCGGCGGTCGCGACGTTGGCGCCGAGCGAGGCGACCAGGGCGACGAGGAACCAGCACCAGGCGGACGCTTTCGCGGCGCCGGAACGGAGTCGGTGCCAGGCGGCGACGAGGAGCAGGTCGACGGAGATCGGATACGCCCACGCCTTCCATCCGGTCTGTCCGGCAGCGGCGGCGAGGTCGTGGAGGTGGGCGAAGGACAGGGCCCCGGCGATGACCGCCTGGATCAGGACCGCGTCCGCGCGCACGGCCGTGCGGCGGGGCATCAGGCCAGCTCGCCGGGGAGGAGTCCCGGCGGGGGCTCCGGCAGCGACGCGGCCAGGGCGGATCCCGTGACCTCCACGAAGGTCGCGTCGGCGCCGGGTGTTTCGGCGTACATGGCGAGGTCGCCCAGCAGAAGGACGGTGCGAGCGAGGTCCTCGCAGTCGCGGCACATGGCGGTTGCTCTCCTTTCTTCAGGCATGGCGGGGTAGGGACTCGGCGCGGGACGGCCACGCCTGCCGTGGGAGGGGTGAGGGGGTTACGGGGCCGGGTGCGGTGCGGTCACGGGCTGAGGTGACTGCGCGGGCACGGGCGGGGTCGACGGCCGGAAGGGTGCGAGCGCCGGTACGTCGGGGGCGAGGTGAGCCGCGGCGCGGCAGGTGGCCGCCGCGTCGGCGAGGGTCAGGTGCGGCGTGCGGATGCGGGACCAGCCGCCGGAGGTGTCGCCCACGGCGGCGAGGCCGGGCCGTTCGGCGGGGATGGAGCAGGCCGCGTAGACGGCTTCCGGGGCGATGTCGCCGAGGGCCATCTTGGCGGAGGCTTCGTCGTTGACGCGGTGGCAGACACGGCCGGTGAGCTGGGCCCGCAGCATGGTCGCGCCCTTGCCCAGTTCAGCGCCGAAGCGCTGTCCGCACACCTCCAGATAGATGCCGGCGGCGCGGCCGAGCTGGGCGAGGCGGATGAGCTGGGTGACCATCTCGTCCCGCCGGTCCTCGTCCTTCCTGCTCGCGACGAGGAAGAGTTCAGCCACTTCGTCGATGAACAGCACGAGGGGCGGCGGACGGTCCTCGTCGGGCAGTCCCCAGATGTCGGAGGTGATCAGTTCGTCGGGGGTGCCGGGGGCGATGCCCTGCCGTGCCTTGATCAGGTCGTAGCGGTCCTCCATTTCGCTCACGAGGACGGGCAGCAGCTCGGCCGCCTGTCGCTGGTCGGTGGCCAGCGCGGAGAAGCGGGCGGCGAAGGGCGACAGTTCGACCCCGCGCTTGCAGTCGATACCGACCAGGACCACGGGCTGAGCCGCCAGTCCGGCGATCAGGTTGCGCAGGTACATGGACTTGCCGGACAGCGTGGCACCGAGCACGAGTTCATGGGGTACGGCGCGGTAGTCCCGGACGAACGCGGTCGCGTCCTCCCGCAGAGCCACCGGCACCCGCAGTAACCCGCCGCCGGAGCGGCGAGGCATCCGTACCTTGCGCAGCACATCGAAGCCGACAAGTCGCAGTTCGACGACCCCGGGCTTGATGTCGCGCACGTATACGGCGTGGACGCCCCAGGCGTGCCGCAACCGTTCGGCCGAGGCGGCGACGTCGGCGGGTTCCTGCCCGGGAGCGAGCCGGAGCCGCATCTGCAGCCCGGTCGCGGTGAGCCGGATGAGTCCCCGGCGCGGCGGGACCGGCCGGATCTCCCGGCGGGTGGTGGCCCTGACCGCCAGGGCCCGCCAGCGAGGCGGTTCGACGGTCAGGCCGCAGGCGTCCATGGTCGAGGAGTACGAGGCCAGCAGTCGGACCACTGAGGCCGGGACCCCGACCGTGGACCAGTACGCGGCGGGGTGGGCGTGCCGGGCGTAGGCCGCGCCGCCTATCGCGGCGAGTGACCCGCCCACCTCCACCACCGTCATCAGGTCGGTCACGTCGGTCAGCCCGCCTGAGCCATCGGGAAGGCGCCCGCGGCGACGGCGGTAGCGCGGTAGGCGATGCCGTGCCGCTGCTGGCCGTTGAAGACGCTTTCCCAGGGACGTGCCACCAGACCGGGGAGGGAAACGGGAGCCCCGACGGTCAGACCGTCCGTGACTCCGCTCTCCGGGATGGTGACCTGGATCAGCGACGACTCGCCCTCGTCGATGTAGACGACGCCGACCGTCATCAGTGCCTCGCCGCTCACAGCGTCCTTGGCGATCTCTCCGGTCTTCCGGTCCCGCACCTTCGGGGCCGGCGGCTCGGTGAGCAGGACCGTGGCGGACGAGGCGTCAATGCGGATCACACGCACAGATTTCTCCTTCAGAGTCGGCAACCTGTCACCTGACAAGTTGACTTAGCAAGTTTGAAGCTAGGGATGACAGGTTGACTTGTCAAGCGACATGCGGAGTGAACACGCCCGCGAGTCGGGTCAGTTCAGTCGGTAGGTGTCTTCCAGCTCTTGCCTGTCGGCAGGCAGCAGCACGTCAGACACCTGGAGTGCTCGCCCAGAGGCGTCGCAGGCGATCACGAGGACGCTCAGGACCGGTACGCCGTCCGGCAGGTCCAACAGCTCGCGTTCGGCAGCGTCGGGCAGCCGAGCCGAGACCCGCTCCGTCACGTGGTCGAAGCGGACCTTCTTACGTGCTTCCAGGTGCGCCCGCGTCCCGGACTCCAGCGCGTCGGCGCTCGCCAGGCCGGTTCCCTCGACCAGGCCAGCGGGGAAGTAGGAGGAGAGCAGCTCCACAGCTTCGCCGTCCTCCTCGACCAGGAGGCGACGCATCAGGACCTTGGCACGCTTGGGCAGACCAAGAGCCGAGGCCACGCGAGTCGGCACCGGCACTTCCGCGACCTCGACGAGTCGTCCGGGAGTCCGCGACTCGTCCCGAGCCAGCACACCCCGCCCGCGGCGCTCCCTCTCCTCGTCGTCCGCAGGGCGCCCGCGCACGATGGTTCCGTACCCCTGCCGGGACTCCAGCCAGCCGTCACGCTTCAGCAGCTCCAGAGCCCGCACGACCGTGGGCCGGGACATCCCGAACGCCTGCACGAGCTGGTTCTCGCTGGGGACGCGGGTGCCGGGCGGGTACGTGCCGTCCTCGATACGGCCCTGAATGGTCTGTGCGAGGCGCACGTACTTGGGGGCCTCCACCTCATATCCCATGCACGCCGCCCGTCGAGATTGGCCAAGTCAACTGGTCAACCAGACTAGCGACAATCCTCGGACAGGTGTAGGAGCGGGGGACGCCTGGCTCAGGCAGGCCACGCATCGGCCATCAGGAAGGCGACCACCGTCCCGCCGAAGCGGCTGGGCCCGGAGTGCCAGGACTCCGCGATGGAGTCGACCAGGAGCAGTCCGCGCCCGTGGGCGTCGTCGGCGTCCGGCCGGCGAAGACGCACGTTCACCGGAAAGCCGGGGTTGTGCACCTCCACACGCAGCGAGGTTCCCTCCCGGAACCACTCCACGCGTACGCACCACTCCTCGTCAGCCCGCCCGTACAGGATGGCGTTCGTCACCAGCTCGGAGATCAGCAGCGCGCAGTCGTCGACCGAGCAGGCCGGGTTGTACGGGGCGATGAACTTTCGGAACCAGCGCCGAGCCCGGGGGACGGACTCTGGAATCGGATGCAGGGTCAACGCCCCGAGCCACGGTGATTCCTCGCTGGGACAGCGGTTGAACCGGTAGGTCATCCGCGCTCACTCCTTGCCGCTGCCGTCGCAGTCGAGGCAGCGCCGCTTCGATGAGACACGGGAGCGGTCGTTGGCGGCGGCGAGCGCCACCGACGTACGCGAACCGACGCGCTTCCAACCGCGCCCCCGGCATCCTCGGCATGCTGAGCGCGTGCCCTGATCCGGTCGCCGACCTGCCACGCCGTGTCCCCTTCCAGTAAGTGGCCTTAGCCACTTACTGGATAGTGGCATTGGCCACTTGTGACGCGCAAGCGGTTCGCGTAACTGACTAGCCGTCAGATCACGTCAGCGGGTAGCCCTGCTCGAACGCCCAACGGTGCGGCGGGTAGGTGGCCTCGGCGAACTCCAACGGCCGGTCCTGCATGTCGTAGACGACGTGGTGAACGACCAGCACGGCGGAGCCCGGTTCGAGATTCAGGTCGGCGGCCTCTTCGTCGGTGGCACCTCGAGCGCACATCCGGTCCTCGGCATAACTCCCCTGCCGTCCCGTCGTGTTCTCGACGTACATCAGGGTCCCCTCCTGAATCCGCCCGGGATCCGTGAGCTTAGGCGCGCGCTGACCGACATCGGGTGCGAACCACGAGGTCGACAACGTGATGGGCCCGTCCTGGTTGTTGGTCACGCGCCGGCGACGCACAGCCCGACGGTCCTTCACCAACCCGAGAGCCTCAGCGACGTGGTCCGGGGCGTCCATCCAGCCGGCCGAGGTGATCACCGCGTACTCACCAGGCGTGTAGATCTTCCCGGTCTGACGAGCCCGGCCGTACAACTCCCGCGCACGCCGGTTGACTTCCAGACTCCGCACGTACGTACCCGAGCCTTGCCGCTTCTCGACGAGCCCCTGATGACTCAGCGCCTCCAGGGCGCGGGCCGCGGTCGGGCGGGAAACTTTCCAGTCAGCGGCCAACTGCCGTTCCGACGGCACCTCGTCACCCGCTCGCAGGTCGCCCCGAAGGATCTGATCGCGGATGTGGTGAGCGATCTGGAGATACTTCGGTTGCGCCTCCTCGATCTTCGGCACGACTCCTCCTCGTCCAAGTGGCTATGGCCTCTAGCCACTATAGAGTGAGTGGCTAATACCAGAACCCGTAATGTTGACCACATGACGCGGTTGATCGTCGCAGCAGGAGGAGGGGGCGACGCAGTCGCCGCCGCAATGCTTCACGCCGCCCAGTACGGCGACGAGGACCAGGCGGTGATCCTCACCTACGCGTGGGACCGCCTCTTGGTCGACCCAGTACCGGGCCCCCGCAGCGCAGACGACTTCACCGGCCTCGAAGCCATCACTCGGTCCGTCCAGTCAGTGCCGGCGACGGCCCGCCCGAAAGCTCCCGCAGGGTCCACCCTCCCCCGCCTCGCAACCGAGCTTCCCCAGACGTTCGCCCTTCTCGACCCGCAGCACGGAGTCGAAGGCGTGACGAACCAGCTGGAGGAGCTGATCGCCCACCTGACACCGGAGTCGATCGACCTCCTGGACGTCGGCGGAGACATCCTCGCCCGCGGCGACGAACCGACCCTCAAGAGCCCACTCGCCGACGCACTGACCCTTGCAGCGTGCTGCCGCGTAGACGCACCTGTCCGACTCCTGGTCGCCGGCCCCGGCCTGGACGGCGAACTGTCGGCAGACGAACTCCGTCCGCTCCTGGGCCCCGTCGTCCATACCTTCACGGCGGAGGACGTAGCCCTGATCAGCAGCGTCCTGGAATGGCACCCATCCGAAGCCACGGGCATGCTCGCGGCGACGGCCCGAGGAGTCCGCGGCACGTGCGAGGTACGCGACGCCGGCCTGCCTGTACCGCTCACAGACGCGAGCCCACAGCTATACGAAGTCGACCTGGACGAGGCTCTGAGCCACAACACTCTGGCCCGAACCATCATGGCGACGACGACCCTGGACGAGGTCGAGGCCTACAGCCGCGAGATCTGTGGCTTCTCCGAGATCGACTACGAGCGCAACAAGGCCACGTGGCTGAAGAACCAACCGCCGACACCGCTCGACGTGGATTCGGTGCTGCGCCAGGTCGACGAGTTCCAGTCAGAGGCTCGCGCCCGCGGAGTCACGCACACGACTTTCCGCCACCTGACCGAGGCCCTGAACATCAACGGCTCTCAGCGCGGCGAAGTGCGTCAACTCCTGCTGGCCAGCCACCCGGATCAGTACGCAGCTCCACTGTGGCGAATCCCAGGCCCCATGTCGGGTCCCAGCTGATGTGTCGGGTCCCAGTTGATGTGTCGGGTCCCAGTTGATGCCTGAGTTACAACCTTCTCTACTGGCTCAAGGCCCGCGCACGGCGCGGGCGCGCGCCGCCGGGCGCGGCCTGCCTCCTGCCTTCGTCCCGGCTGGCCGCGCACGGCGGCGCGCTGCGTGCATGTGGCTGGGCGGTCGGCTCCGCGACTTTAGCCAGCCACTTTGGCGCGAGCCTCGCAGATCACGGCCCCAACGTCGCGCCTTAGCGGGCAGGTCCACAGACTGCCCGACGCGCTTGAAGCTTACGGGGCCATGATCACTCGCGCCAAAGCAGCTCCCGGCCAAAGTCGCTACGCCGACCTGGACGAGTCCCTACCATGGGGCTATGGCGAGTGAGGAACAGGCAGAAATCCGCAAGCAGTTCTCGGAAAATGAACTACTGTACCAAGATCTAAGGACCGAAATCCTTCACTGCCTACAAAAGGAATTCTCGGCACCCCAGTCCGTAAAGATTCACTCCATCACCGCTCGAATCAAGACCATCGACAGCTTCCTTGAGAAGGTGATCAGGAAGTCCTACGCATCCCCATTCGAGCAGGCGGAGGACATAGTAGGGGCACGAGTTGTCTGTCTATTTCTAGCCGACCTCTCAAGCATTAAGGACGCGCTCCGCAAGACATTCGATGTCATTTCAGAGGAAGACAAGGTGAACGAAGGGGAGGTATCATCTTTCGGTTACATGTCTCATCATTTCATCTGTCGACTTTCTTCAGCCCACTCGGGTCCAAGATACGACACCATCAAGGGGATCAGGTTCGAAGTTCAAGTCCGGACTATCTTGATGGACGCCTGGGCGAACATATCTCACTATCTCGCATACAAAAACGAGGAAAGCATCCCAGCCGACCTGGTTCGCGACTTTCATGCCCTAAGTGGCCTGCTATACGTCGCAGACAGACAGTTCCAGAACTTGAACCGAGACGCTGTACATTCCGCAGTTCAGGCAGAGCACGACATTATCAGGAGCCGAGATATTCTCAGCTCCGCAATCAATGCCGACACCGTCGCGGCCCTGTTCCGTCGCCAGCAGCCTGACCGCACCCGAGCATCAGAAAAGGATATCGCGGAGTTCATTTCTGAACTACTTTGGATTGACCTCAACGATCTCCGAGACCTGGCGCGCATTCTTCAAGAGAACAATGCAGCTGCGCTCAGGTATGAAAAGAAGAATCCGCCGGCTGGCTCCACCCGGTTCGGCGACGTAGGACTAGCTCGCATCGCTTTGGCCATCCATAGCCCAGAATACGCAGAAGCCAAATACCCCAAGAATAAGGGGAGGTACGCCGAGTTCCGTGGCCATTAACCTCGAAGTTTCGTGACGGTCCGCCGACGGAGTCGGTGGACCGTTTTCGTGCCGTGGGCTGAGGGTGGGCAGGCCGAGGGCCCGAGTGTCGTCTCGGGGTGGCGCCGGGTTCCACTGCTCCGGGTGGTGAAGGGCTGTCGCAGGGATGGGTGGATCTGCTGGTCAGCCGGGGTTCGGCAGGAGTGCGAGCCGGTCGAGTGCGGCGGTGATGTGGCCGGTCCAGGGCCAGTGCCGGGCCAGGCGGAGGATCCGCCGGCGGCCGGTGGTGACGAGTTGTCCGGCTGCGGTGAACAGACGGAGCCGCAGGCGGCGGGGCTCCCAGAGCCTGGCGGTGCCGGTGAGTGCGAGCATGGGCATCCAGGCCAGCAGGTCGAGGGCGATCTGGACGATCTCGAGCCAGACCTTGTTCTGGGCTGTGGTGTGGAGGGGCAGGTTGCGCAGGCCGGTGGCCCGGGCGGCCCGGATCCGGTCCTCCGCC